>JAHYYI010000009.1 GCA_019425045.1 Collinsella sp. | reverse complement strand
CTTTAGGTCATCGCATTCAGTTTCTTTATTCGAACTAAACTCGAACTAATCTAAATTATTTGCTCAGACACTCTTCGAAAGCTCGTTTTTCACTCTGAGTAAAATGCCCTTCCCAGTCAGTCCACGAACAGGAAGGCAATTCACAGCGAGCGGAGTCGAAGCCCTCTGCCGTCGGTCGTTCAAAATGCACGATAACCTTTTCGATATCGCCATCTTCAATCAGGTCAGAATGAATGACCTCGGTACCGTCTTCGAATGTCATATACGGGTACATCACGTAAACCACCTCGCAATCGTAAATCCAGTTTAGCATCAAGCTATCGCACCAAAGACAGCAAGCCCCCTTGATGAGTTGATGGTATCTGTTAAATGTCACGTACGATTCACATCTGGTGGGTACCCTGATGGCTACACGAAACGAAGCAGATTTACACCGGGAGGACCCCGTATGACAACCAAGTACACCGACGCGCCGCGCACGCGCGTCATGACGCCGGCATCGCTCAACAACGGCGTGCACGAGAACCATTCCATCGGACAGACCATGGCCATCGCGCCCAAAAAGGGCCTGTTCGACGACATCTCCATTCCCCAGATCGTCGCCGGCGCCGCAGCTGCCGCCACGAGCGTTGCGCTTGCCTCCAAGATCGGTATCGCCGGATCGGTGATCGGCGCCGCCGTGAGCTCGGTCATCACCGTTGTCTCCTCGCAGATCTACCGCCACTTTATCTCTGCCAGCGCCGAAGCCCTCAAAGGTACGCACGCCGCCGTCGACTACCCCGCCGGCGCCTATGAGCCCGTTGAGTTTGATGCCGAGGAGCACCTGGGCGGCGCCGCGACTACGCAGGAGATGCGCCAGATTGCGGGGCGCGCGACCACGGCGCGCGTCGCCCCCAACAGCCTGCGCGCCAAGGCGGCGGCAGAGCGCAGCCAGACGCAAAAGAAGGTCATTGTCTTCTCGATCGTCATCGCCATCGTCGCGGTCATCACCTGCACCGGTGCCATCCTTATCACCACCGCCGGTGAGGGTCTGGGCGAGCGTCCCGAGCCAATCCTGTCGTCGCGCACGACCGAGAGCGATGCAAATGGCAACACCCAGTCGCAGGATCAGCAGGCACAGACGGACGATACGCAAGACAGTTCTACCTCTGCCAATTCGTCCTCGAACACCCAAAACCAATCGCAGGGCGTCGATTCCTCTGCGAACAACAGCGGCACGCAATCCGGCACGACTGACTCAAGCCAAACGACTGACGGCTCTCAACCGAGCACGGGCGACCAGGCGAATGGCAATACACCGAGTACGGGATCTACCGACAACAGCAACACCAACAGCTCGAGCGGAACCGCGTCCGGCACGGCATCTGACAGCTCGAGCCAAGGCACGACATCGGGCAACTAAGCACGTTTGCCTCTCATAGATAACCGACCTGCATAACGGGCGCGAACCGGCAACGGTCGCGCCCGTTTGCTTTGGGCGCCGAGGTGGCAAGCCCCATGCGATGGTAAGATGCTTTGGTGTGTAAAGAGGAGATTTGCCATGAGCAAGACAATAGTTAGGCCCACACTATCGCTGGGCAACCACATCTATCTGTATCGCCTGCTGCGCGATGCGATTGGGTGTGGCAAGCAAACGTTTATGACACAGGTCGAGGAGGCGCTCACCGCTGGCGACATGACCGCTTATGACCTGGGCTTCGAATCCACGCGCGAGCTGCTCGAAGAGCTTGACGACTGCATTAAGCTGACCGTCTTTAAGGGCGGTCGCCTGTATGCCACCGTCATCGCCAACGAGGCCTGGGATACCGCCCTTGCCAAAGGCGAGGACAAGCCCAGGGCTGCCAAGGGTGCCAAGCAGTCCTACAAAAAGAAAAAGCGCGGCGAGAAAGACCTCAAGGCTGTACGCCCCAAGCACGTTAAGCGTCCCGAGCCCGAGCCCGTGGTTGAAGCTGTGCCGAAGCCCGGGCCCGAGGCAGAGATCGAAGTCGCTATTGAGGTAGCAGTAGAAACCGAAACCGAAATCGCCGCCATGACCGATCCCGAAGTCATGTCAGAACAGGAAGCCGCTGCGGAGCTCAACGAGGCTCCCAAGTCGACAACCGAAGAAGCCGCTGACCAATCCGAGACGCCTGCGTTCCAAAACAGCGATGTCTTTGGCGACGAGGCCGAGGACGATCAGTCCGACGAACCCGCCGATCAAGACGCTACCGAGTCGGCGCCGGAGCCCGAGACACCGCAGCCCGCCATCTCGCTTACGGTCGTCTATGACCCCGAGAACGCAAACGCCGGCATCACCACCATGGCATCCACGCCGGTCGAAGCAAAGCTGCCTGTCGAGGCAGAGGACGCCCCGCAAGCCGATGCCAAAACCGAGACTGAAGACACATCCGTCTCCGTGGAACCGACAGATTCCGCAGTTAAGCCGGAACCGGTGCCTGAGTCTGCACCCGTCATCGAGTCCGCATCCGAACCTGTCTATGACCAGATTCCCGCACCGGCTCCGGTCCCCGCTGCAGCACCGGCCCCCGCACCCGCAGCGCCCGCCATCCCCGAGGACTTCCCCGTCGATTTCACAACCGAGGTCTTCTGCCCCGGCCCGCTTTTGCACCAGCTGTCGACCTATCTCCCCTACGGCGCCGACACGCTCGGCATCGTCGGCGAGTACTACTGGATCGCCCGCGAGCGCGGTACCATCGAGGCCGCGCGAAACCGCGCAAGCTTCCCCCTGCGCTACACGCAGGCCGGCGAGCGCCACGAAGTCACCGTACGCATTCGCCGCAACACCACCGGCGGCCTCGGAGCCACCTGGGCCATCGACAAGGTCGAAGCCCCGGTCGAGTAAAAAACGGCCTCGGATAGCCAATTGACCATCCGAGGCCGTTTGAATTCAGGCCTTTTAGTTGTCATCGGCGCATATAGACACCAGAGAAGCAAGCTCATCCTCAAGTTGCGGAGCAAAGTATCTAAAAGAAACCTGCGCTCCAGTCGGTATCGACTCAATCATATTCGCAGCATTATCCGAAACTCGGTACGATGCAGTTTCACCTGTCTTCAAATCCTCTATTGAGCAGACAGCGTCTTCAGCATCAATCGACCTAAGCACGCCTTTTCCTTGTAACATCACATCGGCATGCCCGCCAGCTATTTCTAATGAACCTGAGTCTGTCGCAGTCACTTCTCCGGAACCTCCGCGCGATATCTCTTCCTTTGTTGAACAGCCCACCAATGAAGCCATCAGCACCAAAGACAGAGCTAGACGAATCGCCCTACTTCGAAAAAGTCGTTCCATAAGTCCACGCATAATAGCTCTGATCATACTTCAGGAAGGATAAAGATGAATTCCAGCCGTCCGCTATGCCAATCATCTGCCTTGTCTCTCCAGTTTTCTTACCAGTAAGTGTGGCGTAAGCCTCCGCTGTTACAGAATGGGCTGATCCGTTGTACAAACTCGCATGTAAAACATTCGGTCTATTAGAGTTAATCTCATTTTGAATGCTCGCGATAGCCGGAGAGGAGACAGTGCGGGCGATAAGAGTACTTCCTCTGCTTGCGCAGTAATTTGTAAACCCCGTTGCACAGGTTGATATCGGCGTTCCGCCCAAAACAACGCCGGGAACAGTCTGTTCTTCATCGGAAAGAGCATGGGTATTGGTGTAATTCCATATCTGCATATATTGCGAAGGGTCGCTATATAAATTGGCAATGCCATACAGTTCCGCAACGTTCGAAAAAGCTGTCACCATACAAGCATAGTGGGCAGTAAGCCTCTTAATCTCGCTTTCATCATATGACATAAACTGAGAAATGGAACGAAATCCAGATACTGTGTAATCCTGCATTTGAGTTGCGTAAATTACGACATCGTTCCAGCTTGAAGGTTTATTCGATAAAACGACAGGCCGTCCTTCTATGGAAACAGCCGGGATTGTTCTTCCGCAATTTGTTGTTATTGAACCGTCCAAAGATTGCACACCGAATTCAAATGGATTGATCATTACGACTGGGTTATTGAAAGAACAAGACTCAACACCAAGATCTCCTCCCCGATCCATAGGGCTGACTAAGCCGTCTCCAAAACGATATCCCGTAAGTATTTCATCATCTGAAGCATCTAAAACCAAATAGCCCGCGGCTCTATTGAATGTCACAACCGGAACAATGTAGCCAAGCGGGGACCCATCAACGTCTACAAAAGGAATAGGGTCAGAAGGCGTATACGAAGAGCCGAGGAGTCCCTTTATATATTTATCGGCAAGCTCTTGCGCAATTTCTGAAGTAAATTGTATCTGCTCACCATCAATATTGCCCGTCGAAGCAAAAACCTCTTTCGGACGTGCGGCTAAGGCGACAATTGAAGACGCGACAAGTTGCAGAAAACGACGACGCGAAAGCATATGTTCTTCTTTCTAGAGGAGCGACTTATAAGATACTCCTATTCTATAACCTTTTTTGTAACGTTACAGCACTGGTTATATTTCAATTCGATTTGCTTATGTCCTTGTAACCCAATACATCTTTACGTTTTAAACGGAATTAGAAAATCACTCATAGCAAAAACGGGCTTTAATCCCAGAGAGATGACTTTGCTTATGAATCAAACCAGCAGCCAGGGCATAGCTGCAGTGCAATTGCTACAAGAAAGGCCGCCCTTGCTGGCGGCCTTTCTACTTGCTACTAGTCACGCGTGAGCTTGCGGTGAATACGATGCGGCTGGGCTGCGTCCTCGCCCAGGCGGGCGATGCGGTTCTCCTGGTAGGCCTCAAAGTTGCCCTCGAACCAATACCAGTTGCCCGGATTCTCGTCGGTGCCCTCCCATGCCAGAATGTGCGTGGCGACGCGGTCCAGGAACATACGGTCGTGGCTAATGACCACCGAGCAGCCCGGGAACTCGAGCAGCGCCGCCTCAAGCGAGGACAGCGTCTCGACGTCGAGGTCGTTCGTGGGCTCGTCGAGGAGCAGCAGATTGCCGCCCTGCTTGAGCGTAAGCGCCAAGTTCAGACGGTTGCGCTCGCCACCGGAGAGTACGCCAGCGCGCTTCTGCTGGTCCTGGCCCTTAAAGCCAAAGCTCGCCACATAAGCGCGGCTCGGGACCTCGGTCTCGCCGACCATCATGTGGTCCAGGCCGTCCGAAACGACCTCCCACAGGTTCTTGTCGGGGTCGATGCCGGAACGGTTCTGATCGACGTAAGAAATCTTGACGGTCTCGCCCACCTCGAGCTCGCCCGAAGTCAGCGGCTCCAAGCCCACAATCGTCTTGAACAGCGTGGTCTTACCGACGCCGTTGGGACCGATGACGCCCACGATGCCGTTGCGCGGCAGGGTGAACGAAAGGTCATCGATGAGCACGCGGCCATCGAACTCCTTGTGCAGATGATGGGCCTCGAGCACCTTGCTGCCCAGACGCGGGCCCACAGGGATGCGGATGTCGGTCCAGTCGAGCTTCTGGCTTGCGCGGGCCTCGGCCTCCATCTCCTCGTAGCGAGCCAGACGGGCCTTGTTCTTGGCCTGACGGGCCTTGGGCGAGCTGCGCACCCACTCGAGCTCGGCCTCCATGCGCTTGGCAAGCTTGGCATCGCGGTTACCCTGAGCCTCGATACGGGCGGCCTTGGTCTCCAGATACGTGGAGTAGTTGCCCTTGTAGGGATAAAGGTGACCGCGGTCGACCTCGCAGATCCACTCGGCAACGTTATCCAGGAAGTAGCGATCGTGTGTGACGGCAAGCACCGCGCCCTGATAGTTATGCAGGAAGTGCTCGAGCCACAGGATCGACTCAGCGTCCAGGTGGTTCGTGGGCTCGTCGAGCAGCAGCAGGTCGGGAGCCTCGAGTAGCAGCTTGCACAGGGCCACGCGACGGCGCTCGCCGCCGGAAAGCACGTTAACCGGCATGTCGGAATCGGGCAGCTGCAGGGCGTCCATGGCCTGGCCGAGCTTGGAATCGATATCCCAGCCGTCGGCGGCGTCGATCTCGTCCTGGAGCTTGCCCATCTCGGCCATGAGGGCGTCCATGTCGCAATCCGGGTCGCACATCTCCTCGCCGATCTTATTGAAGCGATCGACCTTGGCGATCATGTCGCCAAACGCCATGCGCACGTTCTCGATAACGGTCTTGTCGTCATCGAGCGGCGGCTCCTGCTGCAGGATGCCCACGGTGTAGCCGGGGGTGAGCCTGGCATCGCCGTTGGAGACCTCCTCGATGCCAGCCATGATCTTGAGCAGGGTCGACTTACCCATGCCGTTAGGACCCACGACGCCGATCTTGGCACCGGGGTAGAAGCTCAGGGTCACGTCGTCAAGAATCACCTTGTCGCCATGGGCCTTACGAGCCTGATACATCTGGTAGATAAACTCCGCCATTTGCCTGTTTTATCCTTTCTACCTGCTGTTTCCCTATTCTTGTTTTCGTTTTAGTGGAAACGAAATGAGGTAACCAGCTCTGAAATTTAACGAAAAAGGGGCATGGTTGCCCACACCCCCTAATACTACCTGGGAAAAGTCCCCCGGAACACACTATGAACTGCGTACGCTAGTTTTCCGCAACCTTAGCGAACGGCTCGCTGCGATTTGCGCCACAGCAGATACGAATAGACGTAGGCAGCGCCAGCTGAACCAAACGCCAGCACCGCAATCACCGCGGCGACGACTTCACTCGAAAGCACGCTACCCGCCACGCCCATCACAATCAGGCCAATACCCAGCACCATAAAGCAGGCACCGCCAAAACGCTGCGTACGGCGCCAGTTCTCGGGATCGGCAAGCGCCCAGGGCGTCTTGATACCGAGCGTATAGTTCTGCTTCACACGCGGCAAGTAGTTACCCACACCAATGAACAGCAAACCGACAGCACCGGAAATCAGCACGTTGACCGAACCGACCGCCGGCACCACGCCCCAGACCGTAAGCTCTCCCAGCCAGCTTATGGCGCACATGAACAAGGTGAAGGCAATTACGAAGCCCTGATAGAACTTACCCGAGGTTCGATATGCCTCACCTTTGGGATCGATGCGCGGCACCACGCAGAACATTGCGAGAAGCGCCAGAGGCAGCACGCCGAGCGCGGAGGCCATCCAGCTAGGACCCCAACCGTCGACAGCGCCGTTCGCGCCCCAGTGCGTGGGAATCTGCGCAGGCAAGCTCGGCATCACCATGAGGTGCGCTACGACATTGGCGACGCACAGAGCGACCAGCGCAATCCACACGCGCGACGATACCCCTGTGGGGTGAATGCCCTTGTTTTCGTTATTCATCCTTATCACCTTCATTGTTTGTAAAACCCATAAACCAGCCAATTAAATCCTGCATGACGGTGGTGTTTAAGCTGTATACGATGTTTTGGCCATGGCGCTCGTCGGTCACCAACCCGGCGTTTTTAAGCGTCGCCAAGTGATGGCTCAGCGACGGCTTACTGATATCGAAATGCTTGGCAAGCTCCCCCGCCGTGCAATTGCCCTCGCGCAGCAGTTCCAAAATGCGCCGCCGCGTAGGATCGGCCAGCGCCTTAAAACCCTCTCCCGGCATAGAACCTCCTCTCGCTATCTCTCGCGACGTGCACACTATGCTCGATATTTAGATGTTTGTCTAATTATCTAATAGCAATGTTATGTATAGAACATTCGTTCGTTTTTAGATACAATGGGTCCAGAAGCAGATGGGCCAGCTCCCTCTTCCCAAGAAGGAGATGGACTATGAGTATTAACGATGTCCTGACGTTGTTGTTGCTTGTAATCGCGGCTGTGGAGCTCGGCATCCACATTGGAGGTCGAATGAAATAGCCGCCCCCGCGTAATGCGAAGACGGCCACTTCTCACGCTACAAACGTGTTTGGGAGTTGGCCAACCCGCTGCAACGGGTGCCATCTGCTTCATCTTATGCGAATCACTGCCTCATTTCAACAAGCCCCTAGGGCTCAAATGGAATCGCGATAATACCTATAATGGCGATAGCTAAAACACGATTCGCTTCCCCATCGGAGGATGTCTATGACCGAAACCACAGCCGCAACTCCCAACGAGACGCGCGATGCCAAGCTCGAGATCATCATGGGCCGCGAGGCACTCGACAAGCTCGCCGATGCCACGGTGCTGGTACTCGGCTGCGGAGGTGTGGGCTCCAACTGCTGCGAGGCACTCGCCCGCGGCGGCATTGGTCATTTTGTAATTCTGGACAAGGACATCATCGCGCCCAGCAATATCAATCGCCAGGCCATCGCCTTTCACAGCACCATCGGCAAGCGCAAGGTCGATGTTATGGAAGCCATGATCCACGATATCAATCCTGCCGCCACCGTTATCAAACGTACCGAATACCTGCTGAGCGACAACATCGATGATTTCTTCGCGAGCGTTTTGGAGCAGACGGGCGGCAAGCTCGACTACGTCGTCGACGCCATCGACACCATCTCGGCCAAGCTCACCATTGCCAAATATGCTCAGGACCACGGCATTCGTTTGGTTAGTTCCATGGGCGGGGCCAACAAGCTCCATCCCGAGTGCCTGCGCTTTGCCAACATCTTCGATACGGTACGTGACCCCATGAGCCGCATTATGCGCAAAGAATGTAAGAAGCGCGGAATCAAGAGCCTACATGTACTGTTTAGCTGCGAGGAATCGGTTAAGACACAGCCCCGCGACCCTTCCAACATCCACGAGCGCACCGAGCTGGGAACTGCCAGTTTTATGCCGCCCATCATGGGTCAGATGATTGCCGGCGAGGTTATCCGCCAGATCAGTGGGCGCGGCACCGAACGCGTACGCTCCGATGGCCAGCGCCTAGACTAGCGGAGCGCGCCGAGATGGAGCCCCGGTTATTTGATGCACACTGCCATCTTGATTTAATGGCTCACCCGGACGCCGTTGCCGATGAGGCAACGGCGCTGGGCCTGATTCTATTTGACTGCGGCGTCGATCCGCACGACTTTGCACGCGCCAAGAAGCGCGCCTGCGGCCGTTCAAATATCTTTGCCGGCATCGGCCTCCATCCCTGGTGGCTCGCCGACGGACGATGTGGCAACGCTGAAATCAATCTGCTTTGCGAAGTCGCTGCACAAGAACGCTTGATCGGCGAGGTCGGGCTCGACTTTTCCGCTCGTTTTGCCGGAAGCGAGCCGCTACAAGTACAGGCATTTGACCGGCTCTGCGATACACTCGTGCAGCACCCTCTTGCCGGGCGCGTGATATCAATTCACGTCGTTCGTTCGACAGGAACCGTGCTGGACGTCCTCGGGTCACATGAATTGCTCGCCCCAAGCCCCGACTCCCCCGCCATCATCTTCCACTGGTTTAGCGGTACCTCGAACGAGTTCGTCCGCGCGCGAAACGCAGGCTGCTATTTTTCCGTGAACGAGCGGATGCTCGCATCTAAACGAGGACGCGAATACGCACGACAGATTCCACTCGACCGTCTACTGCTCGAGACCGATGCGCCGGCCGAGCCAAACACAGAAACAAGCGCGCAATCGCTCATCAGATCGCTCACAAGGACCTCAGAACGCATCGCCTCGCTCAAAAAATGTGACATAAAGCGCATCGAATCGGCAGTTTTAGCAAATGCGCGCTCTGTTTTTGACCTTCGCTAACCCCTGTGGGCAAAAATGCCAAGGGACATGCGAATCGCACAACGCAGTCCCTATTGGAAGGCGGTACAGTTCGGCGGCATTACACCAATTCGTGCATGAGATCACGGTTGCGTGTATACAATTCGTCAAAGATATGACGGCGCGACGCATATAGCTCGTGGGCAGTCATATCGGGCACGATTGTTTGCGCAACGCCAAGGACTCGGGCGAGTTCATCCCATGATGCATAGGCGCCACCTGCGAGAGCTGCCATAATGGCATCACCGAAGCATGCGCCCACCGTAACCTTGGCAACCGAGACCTCGCGCCCGCATACGTCGGTGATAGCTTGCATCCAAATTGGATTCTTGGTTCCACCTCCGACAAGCATAATGCGCCCAATTGGCAGTCCATGCTCTCGCTCGATAATGTCGACATGGGATGCAACGGTATACGCGACGCCTTCCAAGGCGGCGCGAACCATATGGGCTCGCGTATGCCTTCCGGTCAGGCCAAAGAAGACGCCACGCGCCTCGGAATCGTTGAGCGGAGTACGCTCCCCCGCAAAGTACGGCAGACACAGGAGCCCATCGGCACCCGGCGCCACATCGGCGGCATCATGCGCCATAACCGAATATGCATCGGGGCCACCGTGGCCCTCGGCCTCTACGGCGTCGCGATACAGCTCTTGGCGCAGCCACGATGTGAGTGCACCCGCTGTATTGGTCCCCGCGCAGATCCCGTAAGTTCCGGGAATGATAAACGTCCCTGGCCACAGGCGAGCATCATCGACCATATGATCAGCTAAGTAGATGAAATACGCCGTGCTCCCCAACTGAACCATCATATCGCCGGGACGGAATACACCCGTCGAAATGGCCTCGGCACCAGAGTCGCCCGTTCCCACCAAGACAGGTGTCCCTGCCACGAGCCCCGTCGCCTCAGCCGCACGCTGCGTAACCACCCCGGCAATATCGGTAGCCGACATTACCTCCGCCATCTGGTCAGGCCGGCAGAAACGATCACATTCCCGAGCATCAACCTTCCAAGTGTAGCGATCGTATAGGGGAAGAAAATCCTCCGCCAAATAACGGTCCACCGTAAAACGCCCCGTCAACTTCGCGCACAGAAACGATGACGCCGTCAGGAACTTCGCGGCACGTTCGTGCACCTCGGGCATATTCTCCTTAAACCACAAGATCTTTGGAGCAATATCTGACGAACAGGGATCGTGCCCGAAAAGCTCGCGTGCGCGATCTGGCCCATATTCGGAAAGAAGCTCGTCAATCTGCGGCTTCGAACGTGCATCGACTCCATATAAGATCGCGGGCGCCAGCGCGTTGCACTCGGTATCGACCGGTACGCAGTCGCAACCCAATGCGGAAAGGCCCACGCATCCAATCTGCGCCGCATTAACCCCCGATCGCACCACCAGCTCGCGCGACAAGCGGCAAAAATCTCCCCACCAAACTGCCTCCGCATCATGCTGGTACCATCCATCACGCGGGTTGTCCGTCTCGTGTCCACAAGAGGCCTGGCAAACGATGTTGCATCGATCATCGATTAAAACGCCTTTAGAGGCGCTTGTCCCAATATCAATACCCAGATAGAACGCCATAGGTGCCTACTCCCCTCGCGCCGTACGAGCGGCAGTCATAAAACGAACTACCCGCTCAACATCAACCGGGGCATCCAGCTTTCCGTCGCGCTTTAAGCAGGTGCCGACAAACGCGCCATCGTAGTGAGCAAATACGTCAGCCACGGTATTTTCGCGACAACCGGTGCCACATACCACAGGCACTTCGCCAACACGCTCGCGGACCTCATCGGCAAGCTCGCCCGAAGCACCACGACCGGCAGCCGAACCGCCGATGACCATCGCATCTGGAAGGCAATTAAAGAGAAGTGAATCGGCAATGTCCGCAGTCGTGCGGTCGTTGAGATAAACCTCCCCCTCGCTCGTGATGAAGTGAAAAAGCTTGAGGTCGTCCAGGCGCAGCGCCGTCTTGCGACGCATGGTGTGAGCGAAATCTCGGTTAATCAGCCCGAGATCACCGGCCCAGACACCGCAAAAATTGCAGCGCGTGAACTGCGCATCGACGGCAGCGCACAGCTCGATTGTGGCATCACCATCGTAAATAGCTTCAGCTCCCCAAGGGGTCGACAAATCATGGGACAGAGCCCCGATTACATAGCCCATCGATGCAAGGGTTGAGGGAGAAACGTGCTGCTCATAGGGCATCGAGAGCTCATTGGTAATCAAAATGCCATCGACACCGCCCCGTTGCAACGCTTCGAGATCGCGCTTGGCGGCTTCCACGACCTGCGACACGCTTCCGCCCGGGTAATACAGTGGATCGCCCGGCAGAGGACGCAGGTGCAGCATTCCGATAACCGGCTTTTCGGTCTTGAACATCGAAGTTAGAAACGACATGACGTGCTCCTTCATAGGGTTATCGCGGGGACGTTACTCCCCCAGCACCTCGACGTACACTTTTCGCTTCTGCGGACCGTCAAACTCCGCAAGATAGATGTTCTGGGCACCTCCACACACGATGTGGCCATCTTGGACGGGAAAGAAGCAGCTGTTTCCACAAATCATGCTCTTGATATGCCCACAGGAGTTGTTGCCGGTGGCTCCATAGCTCGGCAGGAAGTGTGCATGCGCATAGGGGGCATCTAGCGGGGCGATGCGATCAAGCGTCTCCAGTAGATCCGTCTCCACGCAGGGCAGCCCCTCGTTTACCACGATTCCACAGGTCGTATGCGACAAAATAATCGCTGCCAAGCCATTCGTCACCGAGCTGCGTTCAATGGCAGCGTGCACGTCTTCGGTAATATCGATGAACTGGTCCGGAGCAGTCGATAGATAGCTCAATGTCTCGAGCGCCACCATGTTCACTCATCCCCTTCAAGAAAACGCAGGGCATTACCCCAGTAGAGCCTTTCTCGCGCATCATCGCGCATGGACACGGTATCGAGCGCCCGTTTGAGTTTGAACGCACGGAAGCGCGGCGTATTGCTGGCGAACATCACTTGATGCGATAGCGCGCGCTCATACCACAGCGGCCCCATATCGACCGTGAAAAGACGCTGCATCATCTCCTCGGGCGAATCGATGTAAGTGATAGAGGTGTCCGTGTAGCAGTTGGGATACTTGAGCAGCATCGCCACGGTCTCGCGCACCCAGGGCCAGCCAAAGTGGGTCAAACTAAAACGCACATTTGGATGCGTTGCGATTGTGTGCTCAAATACAAGCGGATTACTGCGCGAGAGCTCTGCGCCCGGCTCCCAAGACATACCGGCATGGAAAACCACCGGCTTGTTATAGCGCTCGCACAGCTCGTAAAGCGGCTCGGCCACGGCATCATCGGGAGCAAAACCCTGCTTTGCCGGATGCAGGCAAAGCCCCTTTGCCCCCAACTCGGTAAAGGCGCGCCCCAATTCGTCTGCGGCACCGCTCACCTGCGGATCTACGCTCGCAAATCCCCACAGACGATCGGGATGCGCGGCAACCAGCATGGCAATCTGGTCATTGGTGCCAAAATGCCCTCCGCATGCCGTGGTTACATCGAGCGGCATGAGCACGCTCTTCTGCACATCGCAGACGTCCATCTCGACTTGAAGCTCATCCCAATCCATGGGGCCCATATGCCCCATACCAAATTCTCGTGACCAAAAACCGAATCCATCAGGCTCATCACCCGGCGTATAGATCTCGCCGTAGAGCATGGGCTGGACCAACATGTCGATAACCATTTCGCACTCCTTTCCAAGCATTTGACCCTAGTACGGCTCAAAAGAGCCGATGACGCGGGACGAAAGCTCGGCGCCCGCCTTCATACACGCCGGAATATCAAGGCCATCAATCACGCCCTTGGTAAACCCGGCGATATACGAGTCTCCGGCGCCCACGGTGTTAACGACCTTCTCCGCCGGTACGATCCCGCACTCATAGAAGCGTTCGCCGTCAAAGGCAATGCTTCCCTTCTCGCCAAGCGTGGCAACTGCCACCCGCGGCCCCAACTTCTGTACGTGACGTACCCAATCACGCAGCTCCGGAGTGTCCTCTTCAAACGACATAAACGCATAGTCTACGTAAGGAAAATGAGCCTCGCAGGCATATTCGGGATCCTGGCTGAACACCGAGAAGTCCATAACCACCGTCTTGCCCGCATCATGCCATTCGGGCAGGAGGTCCAAACAATTGCCAAACAGGTCGGTATGAATGATGTCATGCTCTAGGATAAACGCCCGGTCATCTTCATTCGGTCGATATGTCTCCATAACACCATCGATTGCCTCGAGATGCACGCGATCGACGCCGTCTTTCAATGCCATGAGCATCACCGAGGTGTCGCCATCCTCCACCCGCAGATGTGAGATATCGAACCCCTCAGCGGCCAGCGCCTCTCTCATCTTGTCTCCGTACTCGTCCTTGCCGACAACCGACACGGCGGATACCGAAACTCCCATTCGTGCAAGATGGATACCCCAGTCAATGCCATTACCAGTCGGATAGAACACGCCGATGTTTTGATAGACGTCCGCACAGCAAAAACCAGCCGCGCACGCTTTAATACCCATGGTCTTCTCCAATGTTCAAAAGGGGACCCACCACATGGCGAGCCCCCTTTTCGCGTTTCGCTTATTGTTTTGCATCGGCCGTCCAAAGCCTCATAGCCAGACCGCCGTACGCTTTCTTAAGCTATTCGACGATTGGTGCTCCGTGGCCCCAAGAACCTTCCATGCCGCACACGGTCGAGGCAAACCCGGCAGCAAAGTCGAGCGCACGCTCGATGGCCTCGGCGCCATCTTCACCACGCTTGGCGGAATCGAGATAGCACATCAAAAACGAGGTGAGGAACGAGTCGCCCGCCCCCATGGTGTCCTTCATGTCCGTTACCGGTTTAGCCAGCTGGCGGTAATAACGCTCGCCGTCGTAAGCAATGCAGCCCTCGGCGCCCGCCGTAGCCGACACAAAACGCGGACCCAAGCCCTTCACCCATGCCAGACGCTCGCGAATCTCGTCCTCACTCGCGGCATCCGCCGCACTAAAGAAAGCGAAATCGACGTAGGGCGCAATCTGCTCGTAGTACTCGTCGGTGGAGTCGTCCGAAAAGTCAAAAGAGACCGTGACGCCCGCAGCCTTCAGCTTGGGCAGCTCGCGCTCGGTAAAGCAATAGTTGCCCGAATGAACCACATCGAACTGCTTCATGTACGAAAGGTCAAAGCGATCGAGGACATAGCGCGCATCGCCACGGATACCGCCCTCGTTGGAGCCAAGGAAGACACGGTCACCGTCAACGACGGTGACGCGAGCCGCTCCGTTCTCGCCAATCATCTGCTCGCACTTGTCAAGCTCGATACCCTCATCCTCGAGGCTTGCAATGACATGCTCGGCAGCGGCGTCATTGCCAAAAATGCCCATGTATGCGGAGCGTGCGGCACCGCATTTCTTGGCATAAACGGCGAAGTTCACCGCATTGCCGCCAGGATACATGGTATGGATATGCTCGTAGCGATCGACGACGTTGTCGCCAAATCCGAGCGCGTTAACGTTAAATGCCATGGCCTTTGTCCCTTCTAGTACTCGACAACACCCATATAGCGACGGAAATCGGGATCGTGATCAAACACCTTGCCGCGTGCAGCACGCAGCTCGCAGTTCATGGCATAGAACAGCACCGGGTCCAGATAGGCACGGACGCTCGCCGGCACGGCTTCCATACCGTACTCCTTGGCATCGAGCACCATCAGCGTATCGGTATGCGTCTTAAGGAACGCCAGGGCGCGCTCGTCCATAGCACGGCACTCGCTGGAGCCCATCTGCAGGAAGTAAAAAACGCCATCCTGAGTAGCCTCGAAGGGGCCATGGAAGTACTCGGCAGAGTGGATGTAGCTGCAGTGCTGCCACTGCATCTCCATAAGAGAGCAGATAGCGAAACCGTAGGTCTGGCTAAAGTTGGGACCGCTGCCCAGAATATAGAAGAACTCGTGCTCCTGGCAAAGCTTGGCAAAGCGATCGCCCAGCTCGGCATTTACCTTCTCGCGTGCCGGGGGAAGAATCTTATCCATCTCGGCGATACCGGCATACATATCGGCAAGATCGGCGTAGCCCTCCTGCTGATCGAGCAGCTCTGCCGCAAGCGACAGCGAAATACCAGCGGGGACCTCGGCCTGCGGCACACCCTCGCCCCACGGGTAGACCCACGTGGTCCACTTGCCGGAGTCGATCTTAGATCCAGCGTTGTCGGTCTGGGCGATCACCGTAGCGCCGGCAGCAAGGGCAATCTCGCAGCCCTCGACGACCTCGGGGGTGTTGCCACTGTGGCTACAAGCGATGACCAGGGACTTCTCGCCCAGACGACGCGGACGCATAATGTCGAATTCACGCGCGGTATAGATATACGAAGTGAAGGTGGTTGCCTCGCGCTGCAGAAGCTCATGAGCCGGGATCAAATCGATCATGGAGCCACCGCAAGCAATCCAGTAGACGCTGTCGAACTTGCCCTTCTCGGCAATTGCCTCTTTGATCAGATCGTGTGCGTTCATATCCAGTTCCTTTCTTGTTTGGTCCGCAATCAATGAGATTGGCTGCGTGGCCGATAGTTGTTTTAGTCAATCAGATATTTCTCGAATGCGGCCATGTTCTTGGCATCTGCCGCCGCCGGGTCATCGTAGTAACGACCGTCCGTGATTTCCTGGCCCAGCATGCCGTCAAAACCATGGGCGTTGAGCGTGGCGACGAAGGCGTCCATATCGTGCTTGCCATCGCCCCACACCAGATGGCCATACGGGTCACCGTCGATAAAGTGCATCTCGTGAATTGCCCCATCACCAAAGGCGGCAAACCAGTCCTCGAGCGTCTCGCCTGCAACGCCCATCGCGGTTGTATCAACCATGGGCTGTAAGTACGGGCTCGCGACCTCGTCAATCATGCGCTTCGCATCGGAAACCGTCGTCACAAGGTTGCTCTCCTCGGGACGCAGGCTTTCCATCGTAAGCACCAGACCGTGCTCGCCGGCATACTCCGCTAGAATGGACAAGTGCTCGCGGCTGCGCTTCCAGGCTTCCTCGCGATCCTCGTCCCAGTCGCCCCAGCCCGAGTTGACGGACATACGGTCGCACCCAAGTACCTCGGCAAGCTCAATGCCGTGCTTAAAGTACGCCAGGCTGCGCTGTTCATGCAGCGGCTTGCGTGCGCAGTATTGCCAAGGATAGACAACATTCTCGGGGCACAGAGTACGATACCTAAGCCCACGGTCTGCAGCCTTTTTCGCCAGGATCTCAGCCTCAAAGTAGCCCGTGTGGTCGAGCGTCACATGCGGCTCCGCACACCACAGCTCAATGGACTCAAAGCCCAAACGCTGCTGCGCGTCAAGGAAGTAATCGAGCGACCACATGATGTAGTGGATATTCATGCCCGCAATCTGTTCGCGGCGCAGCGTCGGTTTGGATTCAGACACCTTATGCCTCCTTATTTCGATCGAACACGATTTGTCCGTCCGACATCGTCATATCAACCGCAAGATCGCGTGCGTCGCGATAATCGAGGTCGAACACATCCCGATCGAGCACGCAGATATCGGCAAGCTTGCCAACCTCAAGCGTACCCAGCTCGTCTTCGCGCATCAGATCGTACGCGCCCCCGGCAGTCCAAGCGCGCAAGAGCTCGACAAGCGTCAGCACGTTGGCCTCATTCACGGGCAGTCCATCGTCGAAGTATCCGCCGCACGCGCTGTAGATTGACTCGCCCAGGCTCGGAATCAGCAGCGGCAAATCCGTACCACAGCACACCGTGCATCCGGAATCTTCCATGCCGCGGCGATTCCAGCTGTGTAAAAGTCGCGTCTCGCCAATTTGTCGACGCATCATCGATAGGCAATCCTCGCGCCGGTCCAGCGTCAGAATCTGCGGATAGACCTCGCAAATTCCACCTAACTTGCCAAACTCGATAAGATCGGTCGGGTCAGAGTTCTCGAGATCGGTAATCGCATGGCGGCGAAGCATCCGTCCATGTTCGTCTCGAGGCAGCGAGGCATAGAGCGCCACGGTGCGACGAACGGCGCCATCTCCCTGGCAATGCAAGGAATATCGGAAGCCGTCAGCATCAATTGCACGTAGCTCGTTCTCAATCAGATCCCACTCGGGCTCCTCGACGACCGTCTTGCCGGCGGCTCCCGCATCGGCCGTGTCCTCATAGGGGTCAATCATCTCGGCAAGCCCCGCCCATACGCCGCGATCGGTCATACGGTTGAAGCCAGAAAAACGAACGAACGGTCCCCGGAAGCGCTCTCGTGCCTCGCGGGCATATGCCAGATTTGCACCAGCGCCCACCGGCTGCGACATCATAGAGACGCGAACCGTCAGCTCACCAGATTCCTCACGGCGAGCCATTTCGTCGGCAAAGCCGTAGTAGTCATCAAACGCCATCTCCTTGATGGCGGTAACGCCGCGCTCGTTAAGCATGCTCATGTAGTCCGAATACCCCGCACGTACCTCGGGCAGCGCGAGGAAATCGCTCATCATGCGCCAGATCTTCTCGGCATAGCACGCCTGCGGTGTAAAGCCGTATCGCGCACTGGCGGCAGCATTGAGAACGCAGGTCTCCGCACCCGGTGTAAAGCAGACGACAGGGATATCGCCAAAACAATCGTCAAACACAGCCGCCGTATTTGCGTTCTCGGCATCCGATGCCAGCGTTTCGGGTAGGTTGTGGCCAAAAGCCGCCGCGCAATCCGGATGATCTTCTTTCCATGCACGCAAGAGCGACACGGCCTCTTTGGCATCGGCGACGCCGGACAGATCAGACCCCAACGTCCGCAGCGCCCAGCCCGTATAGAAGGTATGCACATCGATCAGGCCAGGCATGACGGTGCGGTCGCCCAGGTCAACTACCTCGTCCGCTTGGGTCAAATACGAAGCTACCTCACACTTGGTGCCAACAGCCTCAATTCGATTGCCACGGACCGCTACGAAACCTTCAAACGGCAGGTCCCCCGTACCGGTAAAGACGCTCTTAGACGTCAGGACCGTCAAACGATCAGACATCACAACCACCTACACCGGAAGCATGCCAGAGATTGCCGTTACGATCAGGCCAAAGACGACCATGAAAATGAAGAACTTCCAAATGGTCTTCCACCATTGGCCAAACGAGATCTTTGCCACGGCAAGGCCGGCGACCGTCATGCCCGCCACGGGACTGATGGTGTTGATGGTCTGATTAGCAAACTGGAGCGCGGTAACGGCTGCCTCGGGATTGAGGCCCATAAGCTCGGTCAGGGGGCCCATAACAGGCATGGTGAGCGCCGCCAGGCCAGAACTCGAGGGAACCAGCAAAGAGAGCAGGCCAAGGACGATATACATAAACGTGGTGTAGACGGCGGCGGGTGCACCGGCGAGCGCAGTAGCGAGCGCCTGGAGAATGGTGTCGATGATCATGCCGCCCTCGGCGATGACCAGAATACCGCGAGCGATACCAATAACGATGGCGGCGTACGCAAAGTCGGCGAGACCTTTAACGAACTCCTCAGCAATCGTCTGCTGGTCAAGACCGCCCAGGATACCGGCAAGCAAGCCCATGCCAAGGAACACGGCGGAAATCTCATTCATGTACCAACCCTGGGTAACAAGACCCCAGACGATAATGCCCATACCGCAAGCAAAATCGATAAGCACGAGCTTCTGACGGATAGTGAACTCTTCCTCGATGGAGGCATCGGTCACGGAAAACTCGATACGCTTGAGCTTATCGTCCTCGTACGTAATGGACGACTCGGGGTTTTTCTTGACGCGCATGGCGTAGCGCATGGCCCATGCGATACCGACGGCAGTGAAGATGGCCCAAGAAACGGCGCGCAGCCACAGTTGCGGATTGCCCTCGATGCCGATAATGCCCTGTGCGATCAAGACGTTAAACGGGTCGATGGTCGAAGCACAATATCCCAGGTTAGGACCAAGGAAGCAGATGATGAATGCCGTCATCGAGTCATAACCGATACCCATCATGATGGGAATGAAGATGGCATAGAACGGCAGGGCTTCCTCAGACATACCAAACGTAGTGCCGCAAATGGACAGCAACGTCATCGTGATGGGAATGATGAGGATGTCCTTGTTCTTGAGCTTTTTAATCACACGGCTCATGCCGGCATTCAAAGCGTTGGTCTTGGTGATGATTGCGAACGATCCGCCAATCAATAAGACGAACGCAACGACGTCGGCAGCCTCTTGGATGCCCTTAGTGGGCGCTTGCAGGACCGCGAAGATATCCTGACCCAGATTGATGGTCTCGCCGGTCTCGGAATCGGTGTAGTTCTTATCGACCTGTTCATAGGTTCCAGCAACGGCGACTTCACGCTCGCCCGCCGCTGTCGAAATCGTCTTGCGCTGATACTGACCAGAGGGAACGATCCAAGTCAGGACCGCAAAGACAACGATCAGCAAGAACATGATCGTATAGACATGCGGTAATTTGAACTTAAAACGTCTGTTTGTCTTCTTCGCCTTCGTATCTGACATAGATACCTCCAAAGAACTCGAGACTGCATCGCATCTCGCTTCAACGTCTGCACAAGGCAAACGTTCTATGACGTTCTATAGATTACCAGCAGCTTTTCTCGTCATCAAGATAATTTCAAACTGATTGCCGCAACGCGGTTGAACGGTTGCGTTTGCGCCGTGAACGGTATGGAAACGCCCGGTGAGATGATCCACCGGGCGTCTCCATTCGCAATGTCCTAGATGTCAAAAACGTAGCGAGACCCAACGATCCGCTGACGACCGATGATAAACGGCCGCCGCTGCTCATCAAAGAAGAAGGCTTCCATATAAAACAAGGGTTCGCCAACGGGAACCGCCAGCAACCGAGCGACCTCGGGCGATGCGCACGCGATCTCGAGCGTGCACGGGTCGGTAAACGCAGGCGTCCGCCCCGTCCGGTTGCGCACGAACTCAAAAATGGATTGGTTAGATAGAGGCGCCGTTGATAGATAGGCGTTGTCCTCGTAAACGTATATGTTGTTCTCAAGCATGACAGGGACGCCATCGGCAGTACGCACGCGCTCAACGCAAATCAAGTCAGTTCCAACGGGAACACCAAAGAACTGTGCTTCGGTGGAATCCGCCGGCAGTATCTTTCTCGAAATGACACACGCCCCCGGTTCCATTCCGTTAGCGCGGCATGCGTCCGAAAAACTCTGGACGTCATCCTTCTGGCGAATCTTGCGCTTGAGCTTGGGGGCATTGACAAACGTGCCTTTCCCCTGTCGCTTCGTTAGATAGCCCTGTTGGACGAGCTCCTCAATAGCGCGTCGCACGGTAACGCGGCCAACTTTATAGCTCTCAGCCAATTCGAATTCGTTGGGTATCCGCGCACCTGCCTTGTAGGCACCGGAGTTGATTTCGTTTTTAATGATATCAATGACCTGTTGGTACAGCGGTATCGCTGCTTTACCGTCAGTTAGCCCTTCAGTCGGTGGCATATACCCTCTCCCAGCGCAATTACGTCTAAAACGGGCTTAAGGGCATTCAACAAGTCCTTAAGCCCGCATTAGCTTAAAGTATGCTAGGTGTCGCACCAAAATGTCGGGTATTTACTCATCGGACCCGAAAAACGCGCAACTAACGCGCTCTTACGCGAGTTCCAGCAGGTCCGGCAGCTGATCGATAATCTTATCCGCGGCGTCCTGACTAAAGCCAAAGCGCTCCTCGCGCTTGGCGATGACTGTCAGACCGGCGCACTTGCCGGCAGTGATGCCAGGCACCGAATCCTCAACGCAGCAGCAGCGATTCGCGGGCAGCCCCAGCAGGTCCAGCGCATGCAGGTAGATGTCGGGCTCGGGCTTACTCTCCTTAAACTGCTCGCCGCTCACCACATACTCAAAGGCATCCGACAGCCCGCACGCGTTGAGCACTTCCTCGATGCTATCCATGGGAGACGAGCTGGCAAGCGCCACGCGAACGCCACGGCGTGGCAGCTCTCGAATCGTATCCACGGCGCCTGGGTTAATCAAAGCCTGATAGTCGCGCGGACGCTTATGCGCCCACTCGTCCCAACGGGCCAACGCTTCCTCGCCAGTGAAATGCCCCTTACCGGCGCGCTCAAACCAATCGACCAGCATATGCAGGAAGAACTGATGCGAGGTACCGACTTGCCCATTCAACTCCTCTTGAGTCAGGTTAAGCCCAAGCTCCTTGGCAAACGCGGCAGTCTCGCCCAGGTAGTAATACTCGGTATCGACAATGACACCGTCCATGTCAAAGATAACGGCGTCGAACGGAAATGCGGACACGGCACCCTCCCTAACAAAAGGGCGCCCGCAAGCAGGCGCCCAAACCATGCATTAATCGGCGATTCTAACCCAGCAGCTTATCCAGCGCCACTGCAATACCGTCTTCGTTGTTATTGGCGGTTACCATCTGGGCAACTGCCTTAACCTCATCGACGGCGTTGCCCATGGCAACACCGGTGCCGGCCCACTCAATCATGGACTTGTCGTTCTGGCCGTCGCCAAACGAGACGACCTCGCTGGCATCGATACCGAGCTTGGGCAGGGCACCCTCGAGCGCACGGGCTTTGTCGATACCGGGCGCCGTGTACTCAAAGTACCAGTCGGCCGTAAACATGCCCGAAAGCGTCTGGGTAAAGGGCGCATACATCTCCTCGTAATGCGCCTGCAGGTAGGTCGGATCACCCGCCGTCAGCAGCTTGTCCACGGGATAAGTGTCCACGACCTCATGCAAGCTCTCGACCTCGCGAATCTTAAGATCGCACGCATCGCGCTCATACTTGACGATATTCTTCTGCAAGCCGTCAGGCAGCGTGATCATGCAATGGTACGAGTCCTCGACGTGCAAATCGCGACCGAGCGAAATCATAGGGATCACGTCGAAATTGCGCAGATGATCAATCAGACGGTGCAGCTCGTCAGCCGGCATGGCCTGGTCAAAAAGGACCTCATCGGTCTGAGCGTCGACCACGTGCGCGCCATTAAAGGCAACTAGCAGACCATCATGGTTTTGAAGGTCGAGCTCCTGCGCCAAGGCGTGCAGCCCCCATGCAGGACGACCCGAAGCCAAGATGAGCTTAATGCCCGACTCCTGCGCAGCGAGCAGCTTCTCGCACGTACGCGGGCTGATGACCTTTTGGTCGTTGGTGAGCGTACCGTCGATATCCATTGCGATGGCTTTGATTGCCATATATGCCTCCCTGTCATTGAACAACCTTGTCTGAGCCATCATACAGAACACCCACGGCGGCGCTGTTTGCAACGGGAAAAATGTCATATTGTCCCAAACATGAACGGCGCGCCTTCGACGATTGCGATGCCCGTCGAGGCGCCTCCCGATACATTCCATCCTATCCAAATAGCAAGGGGCCCGTATCCCAACGGATACGGGCCCCTTTCAGCCATAAGCCAACTCAGCCGTAAAGACTACTTGCGATGAGCGCGATAGAACTCGATGAGCGCCTGGGTCGAAGCGTCCTGCTCGGCCTTGGCGGCGTCGTCGTGGAAGGCCGGGGTGATCTGCTTGGCAAGCTGCTTGCCCAGCTCGACGCCCCACTGGTCGTAGGAGTCGATGCCCCAGACCGTGCCCTCGACAAACGTGATGTGCTCGTACAGGGCGATGAGCTCGCCGAGTGCGAACGGGGTCAGCGTGTCGCCGAAGATCGAGGTCGTCGGACGGTTGCCCTCAAAGCAGCGGGCCGGGACGATCTGCTCGGGCGTGCCCTCGGCACGAACCTCGTCGGCCGTCTTACCAAAGGCGAGCGCCTTGGTCTGGGCCAGGAAGTTGCCCAGGAACAGCTCGTGGACGTCCTGGCCGCTGTCGGTTGCGGGGTTGGCAGTGTTGGCGAAAGCGATAAAGTCGGCCGGGACCACCACGGTGCCCTGGTGCAGCAGCTGGTAGAAGGCGTGCTGACCGTTGGTACCGGGCTCGCCCCAGAAGATCTCACCGGTATCGGAGGTCACAGCGCTGCCGTCCCAGCGGACGTGCTTGCCGTTGGACTCCATGGTGAGCTGTTGCAGGTAGGCCGGGAAGCGGTGCAGATACTGGCAGTACGGCAGCACGGCGTGGCTCTTGGAACCGAAGAAGTTGACGTACCAGACGTTGAGCAGGCCCATCAGCGCGACGGCGTTGTTCTCGAGCGGGGTGTTGCAGAAGTACTCGTCGATGGCGTGGAAGCCCTCAAGGAACTGCTGGAAGCGCTCGGGGCCGAGCACGACGATCAGCGACAGGCCCACGGCGGAGTCGACAGAGTAGCGGCCGCCGACCCAGTTCCAGAAACCAAAAGCGTTGGCGGGGTCGATGCCGAAGGCCTCGACCTTCTCGAGTGCGGTGGAAACGGCGACAAAGTGCTTGGCCACGGCCTCGGCGTTCTGCTCATCGGAGCCGTCGATGGCACCCTGAGCCTTGAGCTGCTCGAGCATCCAGGTCTTGACCTCACGAGCGTTGGTGAGGGTCTCGAGCGTGGTGAAAGTCTTGGAGACGATAATCACGAGCGTGGTCTCGGGATCGAGGCCCTTGAGCTTCTCTGCCTGATCGTTGGGGTCGATGTTGGAGATGTAGCGGCAGTCAATACCGGCGTCGGCGTAGGGACGCAGGGCCTCGTAGGCCATGACCGGGCCCAGATCGGAGCCGCCGATGCCGATGGACACCAGGTGCTCGATCTTTTTGCCGGTAACACCCTTCCACTCACCGGAGCGCACGCGCTCGGCGAAGGCATACATGCGGTCGAGAACCTCGTGCACGTCGGCGACGACGTCCTGGCCGTCGACGATGAGCTGGCCCTTCTCGCTTGCCGGGCGGCGCAGCGCGGTGTGCAGGACGGCGCGGTCCTCGGTGGTGTTGATGTGCTCGCCGGAGAACATGGCGTCGCGGCGCTCCTCGAGCTTCACCTCGCGGGCAAGATCGCACAGCAGCTTGACGGTCTCATCAGTCACCAGGTTCTTGGACAGGTCGAAGTGCAGGTCACCGGCGTCAAAGCTCAGCTTGTTCACGCGCTCGGCATCGGCGGCGAACCAGGCCTTGAGGTCGATACCCTCGGCCTCGAGCTTCTCCTGATGGGCCTCGAGCGCCTTCCAAGCGGCAGTCGACGTAGCATCGATAGGTGCGGCAACAGTTGCCATAGAGTCCTCCTCAGCATACGGGCGCACGCCTCCATGCGCCCGGACATTCAGATGCCACTATTCTAGCGCAGGTCAAGACTATAATCAGCGAGCGTTGCCAATCGGCCCCCAAACGGCAACCGACCAAAAAGGGACAGGTTTAATTTGGCAGGTCAAACGCTTTACCAATCAAAAATAACCTATCCCTTTATGCCAAATATTAGGCCGCAGCGCAGACGCTACCGAGCAACTCACGCAGAGGAGACCCGATGCCCTCCAGCAGTTCGGGCGCGATGATGGCAAAAACGGGAACCTCGCCGGCCCCCACGACGGCAGGCACCTTGCCCTCCGAGACGATACATCCATAAGGGACAAAACCCTCTTCGCCGACATCGAGCGCCGCCATGCGACGGGCGAGCTCGCGCGCAAAGCCGGCAGTATCGGCATCGCCAATCGCCAAGACAAAGTCCACGCCTTCGTCGGTCGCCAGGGCCACGGCTTCGTCGATCAGCTCGTCTCCTCCGTCGCCTTCAACCGAGCCCAGCGCCGCCGAAACGAGCTCATCACGCGTGCGCTTGTCGCCTCCCAGCACGACCAGTGCCTTGGTGCCGCCATAGTGGGCAACCAATCGCCCGCACCAGCGAGCCACATCCCCATCCGCAACCAAGCGCGTCGGCATACCAAACCCATAGTTGACCATTATCCCCACAACCCTTCCGTGCTTTATGGTGGTATCAATCGTTAGCCTCATGCTACGAAGCGAGCTTTTCCGAGCTGTTACGCACTCTTTAGGGCTGCGTTAAAAACCCGATGCAGCCGCACGACCATACCTGCCAAAAAGGGGCAGGTTTTGACGGTGTCCGGTCGAGCAGGTATTATCGAACAGGTATTCGATAAGAACATGTGTTTGATGGGAGGCTCGGATGGAGCACGAGCAGCACACCTACATCTGCATCGACCTCAAGACGTTTTATGCCAGCGTCGAGTGCGTCGATCGTGGGCTCGATCCGCTCACCACCAACCTGGTCGTTGCCGACGAATCGCGCGGACGCACGACCATCTGTCTCGCTATCACGCAGACCATGAAGGACCTCGGGATACACAACCGCTGCCGTCTATTCGAGATTCCCGACGGCATCGACTACATCAAAGCAGTGCCGCGCATGCAACACTACATGGAGGTGTCGGCGCAAATCTACGGCGTCTATCTGGAATACGTCAGCCCCCAGGACGTGCACGTCTACTCCATCGATGAGTGCTTTATCGACGTGACGCCCTATCTGGACCTTTATCACACCGATGCCGAAGGGTTCGCCTGCATGTTGCGCGACGAGGTCTTGGGGCGCACCGGCATCACGGCGACGGTCGGTATCGGCCCCAACCTATTCCAGGCCAAGGTGGCGCTCGACATCACCGCCAAGCACGTAGCCAGCCGCATTGGCGTACTCGACGACGAGATCTTTCGCAAGGAGATCTGGCCCCATCGCCCCATCACCGACATCTGGGGCATCGGCCCCGGCGTGGCGGCCCGTCTCGAGAAATACGGCGTCTACGACCTGATGGGCGTCGCCGCACTCGACGAGAACCTGCTCTACGACGAACTCGGCGTCAACGCCGAATATCTCATCGACCACGCCTTCGGGCGCGAGCCGACAACCATCGCCGATATCCAAGCCTATCGCCCGCAAGCGACCTCGACCACCACAGGACAGGTGCTCTCGAAGGGCTATGCCTACGAGCAGGCCTACACCGTCTTGCGCGAGATGGTCGACAGTGCCGTGTTGGACTTGGTCGATAAGCACGTGGTCTGCGACAGCATCTCGCTCTTTGTGGGCTACGCGAGCGAGCGCGCTGACATACGCCGCCTCGACGCCAGCGGTACAGCGCAATATGTGGACGGATGCGGCCACCTGCGCTCGAGCACATCGAGTATCGAACCCACCGCAACCGCCGGCCCCGAGCTCGCGCCCCGTGCTCCCAAGCCCGTCCAGTGCGATGACGAAAGGCGCCGCCTGGTACGCGAAGCGCAGGCAATCGATGGCATCTTTGTGGGAGAGCATGGCGGCAAACCGCGTGACGGCTATGCCTCACTCTTTGCGCACTCCAACGCCTCGCGCAAGCTGCCCGAGCGCACCAATTCGTTTAAGAAGATCATGGGGTATTTCGATGACCTTTGGGCACAAACGGTCGACCCCAAGCGACCGGTCAAGCGTATCAATCTGGGATTTGGCAACCTCATGCCCGAGGAATTTGCCACCATCGATCTGTTCAGCGATATCGAGGCCGATGAGCGCGAGCGCGACCTGGCGCGCGCCGTCCTGGCCGTGAAAGGCAAGTACGGCAAAAACGCGCTCGTCAAGGGATTAAGCTTTACCGCCGGCGCCACCGCGCGCGAACGCAACGACCAAGTTGGAGGGCACCGTGCCTAAGTCCCAACAACAGCCGATGCGGCCACCGACACCTTTTGAACGCCTAGCAGACCCCGAGGGAAGACGTCGCTCCGCCGACCCAAAGCTCACTGCCAACGGTGCCGTGCGCGCCAACCGCGCCGCACAGTTTATGCCCTTTGCCGCCCTCACGGGATACTACGAACTCGTGCGCAAGCAGGAAATCACCGTCGAGCCAAAACGTGAGCTCACGGAAGAAAAAGCCCTCGTACTTTCTAAAAAGCTCGAGGGTCTCAAACGTGGCGACTTGGTTCGTGTCACCTATTACGATACGTACGGCTATCGCTCCCGCACCGGCATCCTCGACGAGGTACTCCCTGCCTTCAAGCTCCTCAAGCTCAAAGACATCGCCATCGACTTCGACGACATCCAAGACATCGAACTGCGCGGACGAGCCTAGCCAAGGAAGCGCATCCAGGGCGGCGCTTACAGCGTCATGACGTAGTAGCCCGCGTCTTTCACGGCCGTCTCGAGGACACCACGATCAACCGGCTGTTTAGAGCGCACACGTGCCGTGTGATCCGCATACGTCACCGTTGCCCACACGCCATCCAGCGCATTCAGGGCATTAGCCACGTTCTGAGCGCAGCCGTCACAGCTCATGCCGCCGATGAGCAGCTCATCGCTATAGGGATAGTGCGATGCATCGGTATCCACCACAACAACCTTTTTGGTTTTCTTGCCGCTCGTACCATCGCTGCAACAACTCTTCCCGTGTGTCGAAGCGGCAATGCGACGCAGTCCAAAAAACATGCCGACGGCAATGAAGGCCAGCACGATGAGATTCGCAGGATTGAGCAAGTCGCTCATGCGTTCCCCTTTCAAGTAGCCCTATCTAGATACCCCCATGGGGTGTCCCCATCTTAACCCAAAATCATGTCGGTTCTGTCAATTAGTTTCCCTATTCAAACTTTTTTGTTGACCAAGGCTTACTTTCGTATATAGGTTTTCCTAGGCTAACAAGTGAGTGCTCGAAAGGGGCAACGTGACTCGAACCATTGACATCCCAACATACCAAACGGCTGTCGTGCGCAACTGCTCCCCTACGCTCGCAGGTATCAAGCCGGCTTCGCTCTTTACCTATCCCGGCGTTTACGCCAACCAAAACGGAAAACCCGGCGTCGCTAAAATCGAAGAGCGACGCTCTCGTCTGCTCGCCGTCATAGCCCAATGCAACCGCGAGCTCCAGCCGCTCGGGATCCATATGAGCGTTTTGGTCTGGCGCCCCTGCGGAGCGCTCATCTATGTGTACCGCCCTGCGGACCTTATGCGATATCTCTCCGATCCCCGCGCCGCGACGGCGCTTGTCGCCGAAGGCTACGATGTCCACAACCTGCTCGCATCCCTGGTGCATCTCGCCGCGCGCATCACGCTGGCAAGCAGCAATGCCGCAGAAAGCGCCTATGACGGCAGTGTCTGCGCACTCGCGCGAAATAGGCACTGCGATACGGGGTGCATGTGCGAGTTCCCCCACGAAATTGGCTATTTTTTGGGCTATCCCTACGAAGATGTCCATCAGTTTATCGTCCAGCACGGCGAAAACTATAAGGTCTTTGGCGCCTGGAAGGTATACACAAACGTTGAGCAGGCGCTCACGACCTTCGATTCCTATCGCGCATGCACGCAATACCTTACCTACATCTATCAACAGGGCTGCACCCTGGGACAACTTGTCCAGGCAACCCGATAGAGCATACAAAACGCGGCCACACGCCGCACAACCGAAAGGAAAACATATGAGCAAGATCGCCGTCGTCTACTGGAGCGGCACGGGCAACACCGAGGCCATGGCAAACCTCGTCGCCGAAGGCGCCACGTCCGTGGGCGCCGAGACTGAGGTCATCCCCTGCGCCGACTTCTCTGCCGACAAGGCCGCCGAATATGATGCCTTCGCCTTCGGCTGCCCAGCCATGGGCTCCGAGGAACTCGAGTACGATGAGTTCCAGCCGATGTGGGATGAGGTCAAGGAGACTCTCGGCGACAAGAAGGTCGTCCTCTTTGGCTCCTATTCGTGGGCCGAGGGCGAGTGGATGGACAACTGGAAGGCCGACGCCGACGAGGCCGGCGTCAACGTCGTGGACTCCACCATCTGCTACGACGCGCCCGACGACGAGGGCGAGACCGCTTGCAAGGCCCTCGGAGCCGAGCTCGCGTAACGAACCCAGGGCCTCCAAGAGAGCCTGCATCAAAGCGCATCCCCATCCCTACAAAAGAGCGGGGCTGGATTCAAGTCCAGCCCCGCTCTTTTGTAACGGCAGTTACATCAACCGGCTACGAGATATTGCCCAAGAACGCCTTGGTGCGCTCGCTCTTGGGGTGGTCGAAGACCTCGCTCGGCGTACCCTCTTCCACAATGACGCCGCCGTCCATAAAGACGACGCGGTCGGCGACATCGCGGGCAAAGCCCATCTCGTGCGTCACGACGATCATGGTCATACCGTCGTGCGCCAGGTCGCGCATGACGCCCAGGACGTCGCGCACGAGCTCAGGGTCGAGCGCCGAGGTGGCCTCGTCAAAGAGCATGACGTGCGGGTTCATCGACAGGGCGCGGGCGATGGCAACGCGCTGCTGCTGGCCGCCCGAGAGCTGGCTCGGCATAAAGTCGATACGCTCGGCAAGACCGACCTTGGTCAGCTCCTCGACGGCAATCTTCTCGGCCTCTTCCTTGCTGCGCTTGAGCACCTTCTGCTGCGCGAGCATGACGTTCTTTTTGACTGAGAGGTGCGGGAACAAATTGAACTGCTGGAACACCATACCCAGATGCGTGCGCACCTTGTTAAGGTCGACGCCCTTGGCGCACACGTCCACACCCTCGACGATAATCGAGCCGCTCGTGGGATGCTCCAGACGATTGATGCAGCGAAGCATCGTCGACTTGCCCGAGCCCGAGGGGCCCAAGACCACAACGACCTCACCCTTGTGCACATCCAGATCGATATCGCGCAGGACCACGTTGTCGCCAAAGGCCTTCTGGAGGTTCTTGATGCTGACGACGACCTCGTTCGAGTTATTGGTTTCGCTCATGATAGGACCTCCTTACAGACCGGCGATGTGATCGGCGGGCGTCGCGACAACCTGTCCGGCGCTCTTGGCGGGACGCTTCTTCTTGGTCTCGGCCGTGCCCAAAAGCCTCGCCTCAAGACCACTCACCAAGCGAGCGAGCGGCAGGGTGATGACCAGATAGAACAGGGCGGCAACCACGTACGGTGTAATGGAGCCCGTCGTGGCCACGATGGTACGGGCGTTCATGACGATCTCGACCACACCCACGGCGGCAAGCAGCGACGTATCCTTGTAAAGCAAGATAAACTCGCTGGTCAGCGTAGGCAAAACATTGCGGAACGTCTGCGGAATCATGACATAGAGCAGCGTCTGGAACGCGTTCATGCCCAGCGAACGCGCAGCCTCGTTTTGGCCCTTGGGGATCGATTGAATACCGGCACGGAAGATCTCGCATAGGTACGCAGACGAGTTCATGGCCATGACGATAACGCCCAAGACATAGTCGTCCACCTTGACGCCGGCCAACGGCAGACCGAAGAACGCGATATAGATCTGCAGGAACGCCGGCGTACCGCGGATGATATTCACATAGATGCCGGCAAGGCAACGCAGGATGCGCGACTTGGAGATGCGCATGAGCGACAAGGCAAAGCCAAAGGGAATTGCCAGCGGAAACGCCACAAGCACGATCGAAAGCGACATAAGGAAGCCCTTGAAGACGATCGGCAGGCTCTGGACCAAAATGACCGGGTTTAAGAACAGGCGCAGGAACATATTGGAGTTCCAAGCCTCGACCCACGGCTGCTCCTTAAGATCGGCCAAGAAGTTATCGAAGGCCGTCACGCCCTTGATCTCCACCGACGGAATCTTGGAGATCTTCTTGGTCGACCCGTCAGCGAGCGTACAGGTGCCGCTAAAGGCCTCATCGCCGCCCTCGACGGGGAAGCTCACGCCGTAAACCTCGACACGGAAAAAGCCGCCGGCAGGCGCCGTCTCGCCAAAATCAATCTTGAGCGTCTGGCCGTCAGCCTTGCACGTGGGCTTCATGGGCGTACGATCCATGAGGTCCTCGCCCGAGAGCATCGTCAATCGCGTGTCATCGGTACCAAACGTCGTGCCGTCGACAAACGTCAGCGAAAGACCGCTCAGCTCCTCATCGGCATCGGCCTGGACCTCCCAGGTAATGCGCGTCTCGGTACCGCCGACCACAGCGCTGCCCGAACCGGTGTTGGGTCGAGCGGTAATCTTTGCGGTCTCAAGCGCCTGGGCGGTCGTGGGCGCATATGTCCCCACACACACCAGCGCGAGCGCCACGGCCATGACGCAGACTAGCTTTTGGAGCAAGGCGGGCAGTGGAAAACGCTGCTCCGCAGCCCCTTTGTTCAGTCGAGACAAGGTGGCTCCTATCGTAGAAGTTGTCGGCAAAACGAGACGGAAATGCTCTCCGTCAAGAGAAGCGCAAAGGCCCTCTCCGCCAAAGCGGAAAGGGCCCGCGAGCAATCAAGTAGCTATTTTACTTGATGTTGTACTTAGCCATGAGGGCGTCAACGGTACCGTCATCGGTCAGGTCCTTGATGGCCTGGTTGATGTCGTCCTTGAGCTTGGTGTTGCCCTGGTTGATGGCGATGGCGTACTCCTCGCCGGTGCTGATCTGCTTGATGGTCTGGCAGGTGTTGAACTGCTCGGCGGTCAGCTGGCTGGCAACGGAGCGGTTGGTGACTACGGCGTCGCCCTTATCGGACTGCAGGGCGCTGAAGCACTCGGTGGCGTCCTTGTAGGGGACAATCTTGGCCTTGGGGAAGTTCTCCTGGGCAAAGGACTCGGCGGTCGAGCCAGACTGGACGATGATGGTAGCATCGGCGTTGTTGAGCTTCTCGCTGTAGTTGTCGGCCGTGATGTCGGTGTTATCGACCTTGGTCACGATAGCCTGATCGTCCATGTAGTAGGAATCAGAGAAAGTGACTTCCTTCTCACGCTCGGGCGTGTCGGTGATAGCCGCAATGGAAACGTCATACTTGGCGCCCGAAGCGACACCCGGAACCAGCGTGTCAAAGTCATTGTTGACATACTCGACATCCAGGCCCAGCTTGTCGCCGATGGCCTTGATGAGCTCAAGGTCAAAGCCCTGATAATCGCCGTTGTCATCCTTGTACTCAAACGGAGCGTACTCGGCAGAGGTGCCGACGGTGAGCGTACCATCCTTGACGAGCGCGTACTCCTTGGAGCCGTCGACCTTCTCGACCTTAGCGTCGTCAGAGCTGCTGGAACCGGCATCAGAACCAGAGGTGGCGTTGGACGAGCCGCAGCCCGTCAGTGCGAGGGCGAGCGCCATGGCACCCGTGGCGGCAAATGCGCCAAGCTTCTTGAGCTTCATAATCAGTCTCCTTCCGGTGACCTCGTTTGATTCAGAGGTCTGCAAAAACTGAGGGTTATTATGCACCCGCTTGGAAGAATCTGCAATTAGAAAACTGATTGAAACAAACCCATAACGTGAATGTAGCACTCCAGTTTATGGCAGCCTTTACTGCTGCAATGACCTTAACAGTTTGATTTCAGCCGCATAACCTGCAAGTTCGTTCGGAGTCTCCAAAATAAACGGCAGCGAACGCAAACGGCCATTCGATACAATATTCTGTATAACCTGCATACCGCCACCAAATTCCTCGCTGCCAAGGTATCCCTTGCCGATGCACTCGTGACGATCTTTATGGGCGCCACAAGGGTTCTTCGAATCGTTGATGTGTACGGCATGCAAGCGATCGATACCCACCACGCGGTCGAACTCGTCGAGTACGCCGTCCAGATCATGGATGATGTCGTAGCCGGCATCGCTCACATGGCAGGTGTCCAAACAAACGCCCAGCTTATCGGACAGCTCTGGGCACTTGGCGGCAACGCCCTCGATAATGCACGCCAGTTCTTCAAAGCTACGGCCCACCTCGGTGCCCTTGCCCGCCATGGTCTCGAGCAATACCGTCGTCTGCTGTCCCTCAAACATCACCTGGCACAGCGTGTCGACAATCATCTGAATGCCGGCGTCTGCCCCCTGTCCCACATGCGCACCGGGGTGAAAATTGTAGTAGTTGCCGGGCAGTGCTTCCAGACGCTGCAAATCTTCCGCCATAGCCTCCAAGGCAAACTCTCGCGCCCGCTCCTTAGCGGAGCAGGGGTTATAGGTATACGGGGCATGCGCCACCAGCGGTCCAAAGTCGTTTTGCGCCATAAGCTCGCGCAGAGCCGCCACGTCATCCATGTCAAGGTCTTTTGCCTTGCCACCGCGCGGGTTGCGCGTAAAGAACGCAAAGGTATTGGCACCAATGGACAACGCCGTCTCCCCCATTGCCCGATAGCCCTTCGTCGTCGAAAGATGACATCCGATTGTCAGCATCTCCAGCTCCCCCTCATCAGTTGCGGTGAAATACGGTCTATTGGTGCCCTATTTTGGCGCAAACAGACCGTATTCCACCGCAAGTTATAAAAGGGGCATCAGAGATGTGGGCCGCCAGGCACCACGGGCGCCGGCGTCATGATCCCCTACGTGTCAGCGCCAAGTCCTAGAGGGCTAGACGAATCGCATCGATGATGTGTGCACAGCGCTGCGTGGCGGCAAGGGGCATGACGGGGCTCTCGAGTTTCCCCGCCCGGATGAGCTGGGTCGCATGCTGGATTTCGCCGTAGAAATCATCGATCTCAAACGGGGCATTTATTTCGAGCGTTCGACCGTCGGAATACTTCACATGGGCGAGCTCGGGGCGATGGAGACGCTCGATTTCCAACGAGCCTCGCTCACAGACAATCGTTAAGCGGCTTTCATATGTTGCTTTGCCGTCGCACACCATATGAATGGGTATACCGCCGACGCTCATACGGATCTCGTCGGCCCAATCGACGCGGCCGCCTGATACGTCACGCCAGCGAACTTCACGGGATGAAACCTCGCACGCGCCCGCGAGCAAATCCTCAAACCAACCGACCGCATAGCAGCCCATGTCATATAGACAGCCGCCCTGCAACGAATCAAGCAGATAGCCCGAAGGAGGCTCGCCGTAATCGAGCTTTTGCACGCTTTCAATCGAGACAATACGGCCAAGCTCACCCGACGCAAGCAAGTCCTTCACGCGAGTGCGCATCGGGCAAAACCGATTCTTCATCGCCTCCATAAACAGCACGCCGCGCTCACGAGAGGTGGAGGCAATCGAGAGAGCCTCTTCCTCACTCAAAACGGCCGGCTTTTCGCACAGCACGGCCTTTCCCGCGCGCAGTGCCCGACAGACCCAATGCGCATGCATGCCATGTGGAAGAGCCAAGTAGATTGCGTCGACATCGGGGTCGGCAATCAGCGCATCATAAGCCACATCGCCGCTATCGTCAGCCGTGGCATAACTGTGCGCGGCATCAATCGAAAACGCCCTGCAAAACTCCTCAACATGCGAAGGAGTGCGGCCGGCGGCAGCCACAAGCCGTGCCCCGTCCACCTCCTTGAGCGACGATGCAAATCGATGCGAAATGTGTCCAGCGCCCAAAACGCCCCAACAAACCTCACGCAAATCATCACATGAATCCCGATGACCCACGACAGCCCCCTTCAGTTGCGGTGAAATAGTTCCTGTTTGGCCCTTATTCTGCCGCAAACAGGAACTATTCCACCGCAAGTTATAAAAGGGTCATGAGGAGCGCGCTATGCGGAAGGCTTTAAGCGCGGCCGTTACGGGGCCAGGTTGGAAACGTCGGCGCACATCGTCGAGACGCTCGGGAATATCGATGTGTTGCGGGCAGTGACGCGCGCATTTGCCGCATTTAACGCAGTTGCTCACCAACTTGGGCTCGCTCGTCCGCACCGCGCTCGCCGTAAAATACTGCGATAGACCCGTAAACCAGCTGTGCGCATAGCTTGCATTGTAGGCGGCAAAACACCCAGGGATATTGATGCCTTTGGGACACGGCATGCAGTAGCCGCATCCCGTACAAGGCACGCGATTCGATTTTTCAAATTCCGTCAGCACGCGCGCAATGGTATCGAGCTGAGCGCCCGTCATCGAATCCGGCAGGGCTCGGTCGGCCAGCGCCGCGTTCTCATCCACTTGCGCGGTATCGGTCATGCCCGAAAGCAGCATCGTGACCTGAGGATGGTTCCACACCCACGAAAGCCCCCAGGCGGCAGGAGTGCGCAGGCGCGGGTCATAGGCGCCATCGAGCACGGCGCGGGCCCGCGGCGGCAGCTTGCCCGCCAAACGCCCGCCCAACAGCGGCTCCATCACAAACACCGCGAGCCCGCGATCCGCAGCCTCCATGAGCCCCGCCGTTCCCGCCTGATATCGCTCTCCAGCGTAGTTGTACTGGATCTGGCAAAAATCCCAGTCATACGCGTCAAGCATCGTGAGGAAGTCCGCCGCACTGCCGTGGTACGAAAAACCTATCTGGCGAATACGCCCCGCAGCCTTTTGGTGCGCAATCCAGTCCTCGATGCCCAACGCCACCACGCGCTCCCACTGGGCGGGCGAGGTGATGTTGTGCATAAGGTAGTAGTCGATATGGTCGGTCCGCAAACGGTGCAGCTGCTCGTCAAAAAAGCGGTCGAAATCCTCCGCACATTTGCACGAAGCGTGCGGCAACTTTGTCGCCAGCAACACCCGGTCACGCAGCTCCAGGCGCCCAAGCGAGGCGCCCACGCACGCCTCGTTACCGGGATAGAGATAGGCGGTGTCCAGATAATTAATCCCCTGCTCCACCGCACGGGAAATGATGGCATCGGCCGTCTTCGCATCGGGGTGCCCCGGCGCACCGGGAAATCTCATGCAGCCCAGACCCAGAGAGGATATTCGGTTACCACTTTTGGGGTCAACGCGGTATTGCACAGACCCTCCCTTCGCCATCAGCGCCCCGGCAAGGCGAAACACAATGGTCACGCAGCCGAAACATCGTGGAATCGCAATCGAGAATGTATCGTAACGTAGCAGAAATCGAGCCGTCACGACACCGCTTTAACATCAGCAAAAAGCCCGATGAAAGGAGGCGACCGTGACCACACGTGAGGACGCCCACCCCTGCCCCGGCGAGCAGTACATCCTCTCGGTCGACCGCTATCAGATCGAGGTCATGGACCATCTGGACGAGCTTCCCGCCACAGGCGCCGTCATCTTCTGCACCTTCCCCAAGGTGCGCGATGGCGTTGGATATCCCGCACGCGTTTTCGCGGTCTGCCCCGCAGCGTAAGCTCCACGCGTCCATTCATTTAAAAATCGCCACCCTGCATGCACAAGGTGCGCTGGCGGCATACAATCCATCAGGCGCCCCTTACGCGGGCGCCTTTTATATGGGGAGATAATTCACATGCAGATCAACAAGGTCACCTTTATCGGCAAGGGCGGCGTCGGGCTACTCTACGGCAGTATGATCGCCCAGGCACTCGGCAACGACGCCGTCGAATACGTTATGGATGACGCCCGTTTTGAGCGTCACGCGGACGATGCGCTCACCGTCAATGGCAAGCCCTGTGCGCTCAAGTCCGTCCGCGCCAGCGAGGCAACGCCCGCCGATCTGGTCATTCTCACGGTCAAGACGACTGGACTCAACCAAGCACTCAAGACTATGGAGCGCGTCGTGGGACCCAATACGCTCATCGCCTCGCTGTGTAACGGCATTACGAGCGAGCAGAAGATTGCCGAGCGCTTTGGCTGGGAGCATACCGTTCTTGGTATTTGCCAGGGCATGGACGCCGTGTTCCTCAACGGAGAGCTCACCTTTACCAATGCGGGCGAAATCCGCTTTGGCGCGGCGGCCGGCACCGAGCTCGCAACCGTCACCGCCATCGACGAGCTCTACACGCGCTGCGGCATCGCCCATACCGTCGAGAGCGACGTTGCGCACCGCATGTGGGCCAAACTCATGTTCAACGACGGCATCAACCAGACGTGCATGGCCTACGGCGGGACCTACGGAAGCGCCACGGAGCCGGGCTCCGAGCAGCGTCGCTGCCTTGTTTCTGCCATGCGCGAAACGCTTGCGGTCGCCAACGCCGAGGGCATTGAGCTGACCGAGGCAGACCTGACGCAGATGGTGCACCTCATCGAGGGAATCGACCCCACCGGTATGCCCTCGATGGCGCAGGACCGCATCGCGCAACGAAAAACCGAAGTCGAGGAGTTCGCGGGCACCATTTGCCGCCTGGCCGTCAAACACGATATCCAAGTGCCGCAAAACGATTGGCTCTATCAGCGCATCCGCGATATCGAGAAAAGCTGGTAGCGCCCGGCTCACCACGTCAACAGGCTCAACAGCAAAGCCGCCACAAGGAGCACTCCCCTTACGGCGGCTTTCATCTTCATCTATAACCAGTAGTCGATGTCCCGACGGTTAGAGCTGCGACTCCGACGCCTGGTCCTCATCATCGCGACAAAGGACTACACCCGCACTTCCCAGCAGTGCGGCCGCGACCAACGCACTGACCACGATAGAGGCAGCCCCACAAGACCCCTGCATGCCCGCAACGAGCGCGGCCGTAGGACCAAGGCAGCCAAGCACCAATGCGACGGCGGCAATGGCAACATCTCGAGCGTTCACAAGACCACTTCCTCCACGAGAAAGACCTTATTCCTCATGAACTAGTGTGCCCCGCGCCCATATGCGCGGCGTACTGCCACGGTAAGCGCTCTGTTAACTCAAACGCATACATAGAACGGGCGTCCTTACGTTGCCCTAAAGCTCGGTAAAGACGCCCATCCGCCAAATATCCGTGATGCAGAAAAATTACCAGCCAGTGTAGTAGTCGGTGGTTCCGGCAGCACAGCCGGAGTCATAGACCTTGCACTCGCCCTTGGAACCGGTAAACGTGGAGCCTTGGGCCTTATCGCCCGCGGCAACGACGTAGTAGCCATCGGAATCGCGCCAAAAGCCCTCGGAATCCTGCGTCCATTCGCCCGTGCGGTGGTGATACAACACGTTGCTGCTGTAATAAGTCTCGCGGCGGCCGTTATAGTTATTGACGCCGCTCGAGCGCGTCAGACCCGAGCCGTTCGCGTAATACGCAGCAGACGTGTAAGACGAGCCAGAGCCGGCGTTGTAATACGAAGCCTGAACGGCCTCAGCGGACTCGGCTTCGGCTGCGGCAGCCTCGAGCGCCTCGCGCTTGGCATCCTCAAGCGTGGAGCGAAGCTCGTCGAGCTCGGTCGACTTGGCGTCGACCTCATCCATCGTCAAAAGACTGCCCGCACCGTCGATGCAACCCTGCAACACAGCACGCTCGTCATCGGTAGCATAGTCGCCATACATATTCATAATGATCTGAGCGCGCATCTCCAGGGAATCGCGCTTTGCCCCCATCGAGGCGTTCCACTCCTGCATAGAGCCATAACCGTCGCCGCGGTAGTCGACGGGCTGCACCAGCGTCGCCTCGGACGGCGTAGATCCGACCGTATCGGATAGTGTTGCCGCGTGGGCATCAGTTGCGCCGGCGCCCATCAAAAGTGCCACGGTCAGAGCGGCGGAAAGGGCGGCGGCTTTCGGTTTTCGTGAATCGATCCTCATGTAGCTGGAAACCTCCGTAGTGCGTTTTTGCTGCGTTTAAGCTGCGTGTGATTCGATCGCGCTGCATGGTACCCCGAGCAAATCGCGACCTGCGGTTTTTCTCAAAAGGTGCACGTCATTTGCGTAAAACTCACATCCGCTCAACAGGAGTTTTCCACAACTCGAATGCATAAAGCGTGTCAAAAACCCTGTTTTTGCACCCTCTCTATGCAAAAAAGGCGCCTGTGCAACCATTGTTCGCACAGGCGCCTTGAGCAGGCATTTTATGCAGTTATACCTATCGAGTCGCAAGGGGTCCTTGCACAAGTCGCCTTACTCGTCCAGCGCGGCGAAGGCCTGCTTCAGATCCCAAATGATATCCTCGGCGTTCTCGGTACCGATGGAAAGACGGATCGTGGAGGGCGTGATGTTCTGCTCGGCGAGTTCCTCGGCAGAGAGCTGGGAGTGCGTAGTCGTAGCCGGGTGCACGACGAGCGACTTGACGTCGGCCACGTTGGCGAGCAGCGAGAACACCTGCAGATGATCGATGAACTTCCAAGCTGCCTCCTGGCCACCCTTAATCTCAAAGGTAAAGATCGAGGCGCCGCCACGAGGGAAGTACTTCTGATAGAGCTCGTGATCGGGGTGCTCGGGCAGGCTCGGGTGGTTCACCTTGGCAACGTGGCTGTCGCCGGCAAGGAACTCAACGACCTTCTTGGTGTTCTCGACATGGCGGTCGACGCGCAGCGAAAGCGTCTCGGTGCCCTGGAGCAAGATCCAGGCGTTAAACGGACTAATGCAAGCGCCCTCGTCACGCAGCAGGATAGCGCGGACATAGGTTGCGAAGGCCGCGGGACCGGCAGCCTCGGCAAACGAAACACCGTGGTAGGAGGGATTGGGCTCGGCGATCTGGGCGTACTTGCCACTCGCCTTCCAATCGAAGTTACCGCCGTCGACGATCACACCGCCCAGCGAGGTGCCGTGGCCGCCGATGAACTTGGTTGCGGAGTGGACGACGATGTTGGCACCATGCTCCAGCGGACGGAACAGATACGGGGTGCCGAAGGTGTTGTCGACGACAACCGGCAGACCGTGCTTCTTGGCGATCTCGGAGATGGCGTCGATGTTGGGGATGTCGGAGTTGGGGTTGCCGAGCGTCTCGAGGTAGATGACCGTGGTGTTGTCCTTGATGGCACCCTCGACCTCGTCCAGGTTATGGGCGTCGACAAACGTGGTCTCGACGCCAAACTGTGAGAGCGTATGCTCCAGCAGGTTGTAGGAACCGCCGTAGATGGTCTTCTGGGCGACCACGTGGTCACCAGCCTGGGCAAGTGCCTGCAGGGTATAGGTGATGGCAGCGGCACCGGAGGCGACGGCAAGACCGGCCACGCCACCCTCGAGCGCGGCGATACGGTCCTCGAAGACGCCCTGGGTGGAGTTGGTCAGACGGCCGTAGATGTTACCGGCGTCGGCAAGACCAAAGCGGTCGGCGGCGTGCTGGGAGTTGTGGAACACATAGCTCGTGGTTTGATAGATAGGCACGGCACGGGAGTCGGATGCAGGATCGGCGCTCTCCTGGCCAACGTGCAGCTGCAGGGTATCGAAACCAAAGGTGTGCTCGGGGTTGTTGATGAACTGGCTCATGATGATCTCCTTGATCGAACGAAAGTAAATAAAAAGAGAGAAGTAAGTCGCTGTCTCCTGATCACGCCGACGGACGCAAACAGGAGCCCGGCATTCGTCTTGGTAAGCAATTCATATGCGGGCCTCCTTTCGCATCCCGGTTCCGTGGTTGGCTTAATTACCTACCGCCTTTGTGTGTTTTGAATAGTACGAGCATTGTTTCCCTCGGTCAATCACTTAAAAGCGCTAACCTGTTATCTGTTTTATAGATAGCTATCGAAAGGACGGGAGCCGATGACCCTCCAACAGCTTCGTTTTTTGATCGCCGTGGCAGAGTCCGGTTCAATCAACGCCGCAGCTCAGCGCCTCTATACGGCACAGTCCAATATCTCCAATGCCGTCAAAAGCCTGGAACAGGAGCTCCATCTGGAGATCTTTACGCGCTCCAGCCGCGGCGTCACGCTCACCAACGACGGTACCGAACTTTTAGGTTATGCACGCCAGGTCGTGGAGCAGGCAGATATGCTCGAGGCCCGCTACGAGGACGGCGGTACACCCCAGGCGCGCCTTGCCATCTCGGCCCAACACTACGCGTTCTCGGTCGAGGCCTTTGTCAACGTCGTCGAGCGCTGCCGCGACAGCAAGTTCGAGTTCATCATGCGTGAGACCACCACATCGCAGATCATCGATGACGTCCGCGCGTTTCGCAGCGACATCGGCATCCTCTATCTGGACGACTTTAACACCCGCGCTCTGCAGAAGGCTTTTGCCGATGCGCGCGCGAGCTTCCATCCCCTCTTCGACGCGACGGTCCACGTCTTCGTAAGCGAGCGCCACCCGCTCGCACGCCGCCCGCAGCTGTCCCTTGCCGACCTCACACCCTATACGCGTTATAGCTTTGAGCAGGGAACCTCAAACTCCTTCTATTACGCCGAGGAACCTTTTAGCTATATCCCTTGCGACCGCAACATACGAATCTCGGACCGCGGAACACTTACTAACTTACTTATCACGTCGAACGGTTACACCCTGTCGACCGGTGTCCTCTCCAATGAAATGCAATGGGGCATGGCATCGATCCCGTTAGCAGACGCCCCAACGATGCGCGTAGGCTTTATCATGCACGACGAGCGCAAGCCCTCTCCCCTCTTGCAGCAATACCTCGACGAGCTCAACCGCATCATCCATGCCAACTAACTGTCGGAAGACGGGGCAGAAATCATAGATTGCTAGCCCCCGGCGGGCATGGCGCTACAATGGTCACTCACATGAAACGCACTCAACGAAAGGAAGTCCGTGAAGGTCATCATCTATACCGACGGCTCGGCCCGATCAAATCCGGGACGCGGCGGCTACGGCGCCGTGCTCAAATACACCAACCCCGCCGGCAAGACCTTTACCTCCGAGCTTTCACGCGGCTACGCTAAGACCACCAACAACCGTATGGAGCTCATGGCCGTTATCGTGGCACTCGAGGCGCTCAACCGCCCCTGCGACGTCGAAGTCCATTCCGATTCGCAGTACGTCGTCAACGCCTTTAACAAGCACTGGATCGACGGCTGGAAAAAGCGCGGATGGAAAACCGCCAACAAGCAGCCCGTCAAGAACCGCGACCTGTGGGAGCGCCTACTCGCCGCCAAAAGCAAGCACAAGGTTGATTTCATCTGGGTTAAGGGTCACGCCGGTCACGAGCTCAACGAGCGCTGCGATGAGCTCGCCACCACGGCGGCCGACGGCAGCAACCTCGATATCGACGCCGGCTTTAACGAGAGCGACCTGTAATAGCGTTTTCGCGCAGCTTTATATCCCCACGCGCTACACTCATCCTGTAGACCAAACAACGCAAGGGGGACGTATGCTGCGCATCGCGACCATCGGCACATCCATGATCACCGACGACTTTATCCAAGTCGTCAACGCCAACGACCAAGCCGCGTTTGTGGGCACGCTTTCACGCGATGCCAATCGCGGTGCCGCCTTTACCGCCGAACACGGCGGCGAGCGTAACTTCACCGCACTTGACGAGCTTGCGTCCGCCGACGACGTCGACGCCGTCTACATCGGCAGCCCTAACGCACTTCACTACGAGCAGGCCCTTGTCTGCATCGCCGGTGGCAAGCACGTCATCGTCGAGAAGCCCTTCTGCGCCACCGAAGCGCAGGCGCTGGAAGTCTTCCGCGCTGCCGAGGCAGCAGGTGTCGTGGCCCTCGAGGCCATGCGTCCCCTCCACGACCCCGCCTTCCACGCCATCGAGGACGCCCTGGGCGAGATCGCCCCCATCCGCCGCGCCTCATTGCGCTTTGGCAAATATTCCTCGCGCTACAACGAGATTCTCGCGGGACGCGCCACCAATATCTTCGACTGCAATATGGCATCGGGTTCCCTCATGGACATTGGCGTCTACACCGTCGAGCCCATGGTCGAGATTTTCGGCATGCCCTCCGGCCTTACGAGCATGGCTACTCTGCTCGACCCCGCCACGCGACAGCTCACGCACGGCCCCATCGACGGCTGCGGTTCCATCCTCGCCAGCTACGGCGGTGGCCGTATCTCCGTCGAGCTCGCGCACTCCAAAATAACGAATGACCTGCTACCCTCGCAGATCGAAGGCGAGCGTGGCACTATCCAGATCGACCATCTGTCCACGCCCCGCAACGTCCGCATCGACTATCGCGGCGATGTCGTACGCGGCTCGGCGACCGAGGCACCGCGCGAACAGGGCGACAACGGCCGCGTGCTCGACCTGCCCAAATCGAGCAACACTATGGAATACGAACTCACAGACTTTATCACCGCCATCGGCGGCATCGATAACGTTAAGGAAGAGATTTGGGAAACCCCGGCGGGACGTCACGAACTTGGCCACTACCGCGATGTCACGCTCGTCTCATTGCGCATCATGGATGCCGTGCGCCAGCAGGCCGGCATTACCTTCCCGTCCGACGCAGGCAAGCAGGCCTAGCGATGGGCTTCTTCGATGCGTTCTTCTCCAGCGTCACCGGCGGCAGTCGAGAGCCTCAAAAACCATCAAACATCGAGCTCGAGTTGCGCCGCAGGCTTACTGTGTTCGCAAGCGACGAGGCCACTCAAGACACTCCCCTGCGCTATTTCCTGCGCTGGGCGGGGCAAGTCCAGGGCGTTGGTTTTCGCTTTACCAACACCAACCTCGCGCAGACACGCGCACTCACCGGCTGGGTGCGCAACATGGAAGACGGCTCGGTCGAGATGGAGATACAGGGAGCTCCGGCAAACATCCTATCTCATCTCGAGGCGCTTCATGCCTCCTACGAGCGCATGGGAACGCGTTTTCACCTCGTAGAAGCCCAGGCCCAAGCCCCACTTGCCAATGAAGACAGTTTCATTCCTCGTTATTAGTATTGTGTGCTAAATACGGTATCATTTACCTACGGCCGTTGATAGAAAAGAGGCGAGGCGCATGGCGGTGCAAAGAAGGAATACCAGGCAGCGAAAGCTGGTTCTTGACGCCGTGCGCCAAAGCTACAACCATCCCACCGCCGACGAAATCTACAACGTCGTGCGCGCACAGGATGACAAAATCAGCCGCGGCACGGTCTACCGCAATCTCAACCTCCTGGCCGATGCCGGAGAGATCCTCTCCATCAAGACACCAGGCGGCAGCCGCTTCGATCGCACGATCGAGCCGCATGCGCATATCATCTGCACCTCGTGCAGCCGCGTCATCGACGTACCGCTCCCCTTCGATGCCCAGCTCGACGCCAAGGCGTCCGAGCAAATCGGATGGAGCGTCAGCTCGCACTACACCATCTTTGAGGGACTCTGCCCCGACTGCCAGTAGCCTTTGGGACATGCCTGCAAATCTACTTGCCCATCCGCTACAGCAAACAGTACATTTCTAGGCATGTCCCAAATATCTACTCGGCGAGCAGGCGACGCAGCTCCTCTTCGACCGTGCGTACGTAACGGACGCGGTCGTTGATGCCACGCATAGAGGGATTGCAGCTCTCCATTAGATAGGGATGGCCCACTACGTTGAGCATGTCGCGGTCGTTTTCGTTATCGCCAAACGCCATCATCTCATCGGGCGAAATTCCCAGGGCACGACCGTAATCGGCAAGCGCGGAACCCTTACCCGAATCAAAGCCGATAAAGTCCGTCCACTCGGTTCCCGACGTCATCACGTCGACACAGTCGCTAAAGTGGCGCTCGAAATACTCCAGCGCCGCCGGCTGCTCTGCCTCGGGCGTCTGGAAGGCAATCTTAATGACGTCCTCGTCGATGTCCTCGGGACGGTCGACCACCGCCACATCGCAGTGGACCTCATAACGCAGGTGTTCAACAAACGCGTCGTTGCCGCTCATGGTGTAGAGGCGCCCCTCACACGAAAGGGTCACGTCGGCATGGGGATACGCAACCACGGCATTCGCGATATCCATAGCAAGGCAACGCTCCATGGAACGCTTGACAACGGCACGCCCCTCGCTCATCACCAGGGCTCCGTTTTCGCATACGTAGGCGAGCTCATCGGCCACCGGGGCAAACAGGTAGCGCAAGCTCGCATATTGACGGCCGCTCGCCGGCATAAACACGATACCGCGACGATGCAGCTCATCGATAAGCTCAAAGGCCTCGGAACGCGGCTCGCGCTCCCCCGGATGCAGCAACGTGCCGTCCAAATCGCATGCAATCAGCTTGATTCCCTCAAGACCCATATGCTTTCCCCCAAAGCCTCTTATCAACAGCAAGACGGACTTTGATCGGTCACCCCTCAAAGCCCGTCTTGCGCATACGCGCACTTAGCCGCGCGTCTTTTTTACGATGGCAAAGTCGGGAGCTATGCTCACGACGACCTCCGCCGCACTCGACGCAAAGCGCCGGTCCGCATCGAGTTCACGGGTAACCACCGAGAGCCGAACACCCTCGACACCCCGAAGCATGCGGCCCAAAACAGGCTGCACCGGCGTATACATGCGCACGGTATGCTCGTCCGAGTCGCCCCGGAAGAGCGGCGCATGCATGTTGCCGATCTCCCAGCACGCATGCGCGAGTGCAATCGGATCCATGCGGTCGACTTCGACCAAATAGACCTCGGCGCTGCGCAGGTGCACGACAACCGCCACGGGCACCATGCCCGAACGGTCAATGGCGAGCACGTCGCCATCGGCAAGACGACCGCCGTCGGCAGTATCCAGCCGAACATCGATCGTGCGTCCCAGCTCCGTCACGCCCACAAACGTGCGCGCATCAGCCTGGTCCCAATCGAGCAGGAGCTCGTCAACTTCAAAGACACCGCCCAGCTCCCGGCGAAGTAGGAGTTCATAGGACGGATCGTTGAGATTTCCCAAGCATGTCGTCGAAACCAAGCGTTCAGGCATACTCTAGCCCTCGACCTCGACGAGCTCGATATCAAAGTTGAGGTCCTTGCCGGCCAGCTCGTGGTTGGCGTCGAGCGTCACGGCCTCGGGCGTTACGTCGATGACCACGGCGGGGACGGGCATACCGCTCGGCGTGGACAGGAAGAGCTTCATGCCCTTCTCGATCTGCTCGATGTTGGGAACCTGTTCGGCCGGGAAGGTCAGGACCATCTCGGGGTTGTGCTCGCCGTAGGCATCGGCAGCAGGAATGTGCACGGTCTTCTTCTCGCCCACCTGCATGTCGACCACGGCGGCGTCGAAGCCCTTGATCATCTGACCGGCGCCGCAGGTGAACTCCAGCGGTTCGCCGCGATCGTAGGAGCTATCGAACTGCGTGCCGTCGTCGAGCGTGCCGCGATAATGAGTCTTGACCTTCTTGCCCTGGTTGGACATGGAAACCTCCGTGATAAGGGCGGCGCACAACGCGGGCCGCCATGAACATATGGCGCTAACTATACCCTAGTCATACAATTCAAAGACAGTTTGCAAAGAAACGCTGCAACCGGAGGAACCATGGCATATCCCGTATTTGACCTACACTGCGACACCGCCGACCGCATCGGCTGGGCCACGCTCGATCTCGACCTGCGCTTTACCGCCGGCACCGACGGTTATTTCCCCGGCGACGAAACGCATCCGCAAGATTTCGACCTCATCGAGGGTAATGCCTGTGCCATCTCGCTCGCAAAGATCGACAACACGCCGTGGGCACAGTGCTTCGCCACGTTTGTCCCCGACGAGATTCCCACCGCCCACGCCGCGCGCTTCCAGGCGCAGATCATGGCGCATATGAGCGGCCAGGCAATGCTCAACCACGACCGTATGGTCAACGTGCGCAGCGCCGCAGACATTCGCCCCGCGCTCAAGGACGGCAAGGTCGCTTGCATCCACACCATCGAAAACGCCACGTTCTTTGCCGAGGACCCCGCGCTGATCGAGGTGCTCAAGAGCCTGGGCGTGCTTATGTCGTCACTCAGCTGGAACGCGCAGGGACCGCTCGCGAGCGGCCACGACACCCACGCCGGCCTCACCGCCGCCGGCATCGAGGCGCTTACGCAGATGGAGCACGCCGGCATGGTGCTCGACGTCTCCCACCTCAACGATGAGTGCTTTGACGAGGTTGTCGCCCACGCCACGCGCCCCTTCGTCGCCAGCCACTCCAACTCCCGTGCGGTTTGCGGCGCCAAACGCAACCTTACCGACGACCAGTTCCGCACCATCCGCGACATGGGTGGCATCGTCGGCCTCAACTACTGCAGCGAGTTCCTTTCCAACGACGCAACCGACAAGACCGCCGCAGACGTCACCTTCGACCAGCTGGCGGCACATATCGAGCACTGGCTCGACCTGGGCGGCGAGGACGTCATCGCGCTCGGCGGCGACTGGGACGGCGCCACGGTGCCCGCTTCCCTCTCCGATGCCAGCAAGATGCCCGAGTTCCAGAACATGCTTTCCAAGCATTTTGGCAAGACCGTGATGCAAAAGCTCTGCAGCGACAACGCGCTTGCCTTCTTTGAGCGTTATTAATTTCACATCCCTTGAGCGGGCCGGCATGCCGAACGGTCGACATGCCGGCCCGTCCCCAATCTGAAGGACCGCTTTTGACGCAGCAATTTACGATTACCGTATCCCGACCGAATGGCACATCCATCCCCGTCGTCGTTACCAAAAAGCGCGTCAAGAACTTCAACCTACGCGTCACATCGAGCGGTGAGGTCCACGCCAGTGCACCGCTCGGCACCAGCCGCGAGCGTATCGAAGCGTTTGTGAAGCGCAACAGCGCCTGGATTATCAGCCGGCTTGCCCAGCGCGAGCAACGTCAGGCGACGGCGCGAGAGCCGCTCAGCCCCTCGTCCATCATTGCACTTTGGGGCAAGCCCATCACGGTACAAGATGCGCTCGATCACAACTTTAAGTCACCCGCACCGCGGCCCAAGCAGGCCACCTTCGCAAGTTTTATAGGTGCCGACAAATCGAACGAACGCCCACAGGCCAAGCGGCGCGCAACCCTCGACGGCCTGACGTCCGATGAGCTCCAGACCCGCATCGACCAACTCTATGCATCCGAGGTCACCACGGCGCTGCGCGATATGGTACGCGCGTACGAAATCGCAATGGGTGTCGCCGTTTCCCGCGTTTCCGTACGTAGCATGAAAACGCGTTGGGGCTCATGCACGCCCAAATCCGGTGCCGTTCGCATCGCACGCGAACTTGCCGCCTATCCCATCGAGTGTCTCGGCATGGTTGTCGCCCACGAGCTCGTCCACCTGCTCGAGCCAAGCCACAATCAGCGGTTTCACGCCCTGCTCGACACGTACTGTCCCAACAATAGAGCTCTATCGCAGCGGCTCAAGCAGCCGCCCATAGAGACGTATTAGAACCGGTTAGCGCACGCGCTCGATCTCGACGCCGCAGCTTGCCAGGGGAAGACCGACGGGAGCCCAAGGCTTATCGAGCTTAACACGCACGCCAAGCAGCAAGGGGTAACGACGCAGCAGCATCTGGGCCACACCCTCGGCTGCCGCCTCGATGAGTTTAAACGTATGCTCGCGCAGATAGCCATCGACATCGTGGCACACCGAGCCGTAGTCAATCGAAGCGTCCAGGTTATCGTGCTCCCCCGCTGCACGCAGGTCGGCATAGAGCACCAAGGACACGATGAACTTCTGGCCCAGCGCATTCTCTTCGGGATACACGCCGTGGTTGGCAAAGACCTCGAGACCGTCGATAGTAATGCGGTCAGCATGGCGCAGATCGTCATAGCTCACGTGGGGTACCGCCGTTGCGGTGGATATTTCGCCCCTTCCACGGCGGGCGAGCTCGGCGCCTTCAGTCTTGGTTGCATTCTCGGGCAGCTTCTTGTTGCTCATCGCGATCGTCTCCTTCGTTTAGAACCCCGACCGCGCAAACTAACTACACGCGAATCGACAGGTTCTTTTTATCATCGCTCCAGTTGCAAGCATTGCGCGCGGGGCATGCAAAGCAAGCGCGCGACGCTTTGTCGGCCGCATAGAGCAGACGCTCAAGCGGTTGGCTGTTCACGCGCAGCTTTCGATGGCCCAGAATGGCCGTCTTAATGGCTGCGGCATCGGCCGGCTCAAACGCCACGTCATCGGGCATGCCGCCGAGAATTGCATCAGCGACGCGTTCGCTTGCAACATCATGGGATATACCCGATTCATACTGTTCATCTTTGCCGATATCGTGAAGAAGTGCCGTGGCGTAGATGACCTCGCGGTCAAATTCGAGCTGTTCCTCGAGATTCTTGATCCACATAATGCGAGCGACATCGAGCAGATGGTCAATACCGTGGCGGCAGAAGATGCGCCCCGATTCCAACTGCGCAATATTACCCAGATGCCGCCGGAACAGCCCGTTGGCACAAATGTAATCAATGCGAGGCATGGCACCAAAGGGGGCCAGGCCCGAAGCCATAAAGCCGCGACGCGACGTCCCCTCATCGGTCTTCGATGTAAAGTCGTTGACGACTCTCATGGTTAGCGGCCCAGCATCCTAAAGAAACGCTCCTCGAGCGCGGGATCGGTCTCAAAGACGCCGCGGCGAGCAAGCGTCACGGTCTTGGTGCCGGGCTTTTGCACGCCACGCATCGTCATGCACATATGCTCGGCCTCCATCAACACAATCGCTCCCTGGGGAGCGAGATAATCCATGAGGGCATCGGCAACCTGTGCGCACAGTTGCTCCTGCAGCTGAAGACGGCGGGCATAAACCTCAACCGTGCGGGCGAGCTTGGAAAGCCCAGCCACCCGACCGTTAGGGATATAACCAATGGCGGCCTTGCCATAAAACGGTAGCAGATGATGTTCACACAGCGAATAGAACGTGATGTCGCGCTCGATAACCAAATCGTTCGAAGCGACGGCAAAGGTTTTGGACAGGTGCTCCTCGGCACTCTGGCCCATGCCGCCGGCGATCTCACCATACATACGGGCAACGCGCGCCGGGGTCTCCAACAGGCCCTCACGAGTTGGGTCCTCGCCTATGCCCTCAAGCAACAGCTTAATGGCGGCCTCGACTTTTTCCTGATCGACCATCTGGGCCTCACTTTTCCGATTTCACGTTCGCGCTATGGTACCACGCCCTCCGGCATCGACCACAAGCTACATAGTATGGGTCGAATAGACCGGATCATCACGCCAAAGTTCAACCGCATCACAAAGCGCAACGCCCTCGCGCTCAGCACGGGCGCGCGTAGCGTTCATATCGATCACGCGCTGGTTACTCGAGCCCCTAAAACGCAATGAGATATCATACAGATCCTGAACAAACGGGCCATCCACCAACATGTCGAGGCAGGCAAGGATGCGATCCGTCACCTCGGTATGATGGCAACCGCCCGGCATAAGCTCCTCGAGCACATCGCCGGTGAAGCACCAAATAGTCTTCCCCGACCCCGCTGGATAGGCCGCGCGAACACGCTCGACAAAATCAACGAGTCCCGCTTGATTCTCGGGCTCCATAGGCTCGCCGCCCAGAATCGTCAGACCATCGATAAAGGGATGATCGAGACTCTTGATAATCTTGTCCTCGACGGCACGATTGAACGGCTCACCCGCAGCAAAGTCCCACGCAACAGAGTTAAAGCAATTCTTGCACCCACGACGGCACCCGCTTACAAACAGAGAAGTACGAACGCCTTCTCCATCAGCAATGTCGAAATACTTAATGTTCGCGTAGTTCATAGGTAACCTTCCTGGGGGTCTGGAGTATATCATCCCGTCCTCAAACATTCTCGGCCTTCGGCCTGCGAAACTGCGGGCGGGACGATATACTCCAGACCCCTCGCGAGCGATACTCAATGAACTCAGCGAACATCGAGTATAGGGTTCGAGGTCCAATAAAAACAATGCTGCAGCTCAACCGTTATCGCAAGCAGACCGTTGTCGCAGGTCAACTCATTTCCGCTAAGAACTTCGAGGAGTGAGCAGGCTGTGTGCTGCATCTCAGCTACGTCAGCTCGGCTGCCCCGTAGCGAGGGCCTGGACCTTTGCTCGATATGAGTTCCGCACGAACAGGAGGCGCCAGTGGCGCCTCCGTCGTGAGCCAGGACTGTCCGAAATAGCGAGTAAAGGTCCGGGGCCTCGCTACGGGGCGGCCTGGGATGACTATTAGAGATGCAGCACGCGGTCGCGGATCTCCTCGGTTCGACCCTGGTTCCAGAACTGGGTACCGATGTAGCCGCACGTGCGACGGGCGACATTCATCTTCTCCTGGTCGCGGTTGCCGCAGCTGGGGCACTCCCACACCAGCTTGCCGTCATCCTCGACAATCTTGATCTCGCCATCGTAGCCGCACACCTGGCAGTAGTCGCTCTTGGTGTTGAGCTCGGCGTACATGATGTTGTCGTAGATGTACTGCATCACGCGAATGACAGCCTTGAGGTTGTCCTGCATGTTGGGAACCTCAACGTAGGAGATAGCACCGCCCGGCGAAAGCTGCTGGAACATGCCTTCAAACTTAAGTTTGTCGAAGGCATCGATCTCCTCGGACACATGGACGTGATAGCTGTTAGTAATGTAGCCCTTGTCCGTCACGCCCGGGATAATGCCAAAACGACGCTGCAGGCACTTGGCGAACTTGTAGGTCGTCGACTCCAACGGCGTACCGTACAGCGAGAAATCGATATCACTTTCGGCCTTCCACTCCGCGCACTTGTCGTTCATGCGCTGCATGACGGCCATGGCGAACGGCGTGCCCTCCTTCTCGGTGTGGCTGTGACCCGTCATGTACTTGACGCACTCATACAGGCCGGCATAGCCCAGGCTGATGGTGGAATAGCCGCCCACGAGCAGCTTGTCGATCGTCTCGCCCTTCTTCAGACGCGCCAGGGCGCCGTACTGCCAAAGAATCGGCGCGGCATCCGAAAGCGTGCCCATCAGGCGCTCATGACGGCAAAGCAGGGCACGATGGCACAGCTCAAGGCGCTCGTCGAAGATCTTCCAGAACTTATCCATGTCCTGATGCGAGCTCAGCGCGACATCGGGCAGGTTGATGGTCACAACACCCTGGTTAAAGCGACCGTAGTACTTAGGCTTGGTCGGGTCATAGTTCAGCGCGTTGGCGACATTGTTAAAGCCGTTGCCCGAACGGTCGGGCGTCAGGAAACTGCGGCAACCCATGCAGGTGTAGCAATCGCCGTTGCCGGCAGTCTCGCCCTTAGACAGCTTGAGCTCGCGCATCTTCTTCTCGGAGATGTAGTCGGGCACCATGCGCTTGGCGGTGCACTTGGCGGCGAGCTTGGTCAGATAGAAGTACGGCGAATCCTCGCGAATGTTATCGTCCTCGAGCACGTAGATGAGCTTGGGGAACGCCGGGGTGATCCACACGCCGGCTTCGTTCTTAACGCCCTCATAGCGCTGACGAAGCGTCTCCTCCACAATCATGGCAAGGTCGTGCTTCTCCTGGGGCGTACGGGCCTCATTGAGATACATAAAGACCGTCACGAACGGCGCCTGGCCATTCGTGGTCATAAGGGTCACGACCTGATACTGAATCGTCTGGACGCCGCGACGGATCTCGTCACGCAGGCGGTCCTCAACAACCTCGCGGACCTTTTCGGGAGATGCGGAAACGCCGAGCTCCTCGAGCTCGCGGGCGACCTCGCCGCGAATCTTCTGACGGCTCACCTCGACGAACGGGGCAAGATGGGTCAGCGAAATCGACTGGCCACCGTACTGGGAGGAAGCAACTTGGGCGATGATCTGCGTCGCGATGTTGCAAGCCGTCGAGAAGCTGTGCGGCTTCTCAATCAGCGTACCCGAGATAACAGTACCGTTCTGGAGCATATCCTCCAGGTTCACCAGGTCGCAGTTATGCATGTGCTGGGCAAAGTAGTCGGAATCGTGGAAGTGGATCAGGCCCTCATTGTGGGCATCCACGATCTCCTGGGGCAGCAGCACACGCTGAGTCAGGTCCTTGGAAATCTCGCCGGCCATATAGTCGCGCTGGACGGAATTGACGGTCGGGTTCTTGTTAGAGTTCTCCTGCTTGACCTCTTCGTTATTGCACTCGATCAGCGACAGAATCTTGTCGTCGGTCGTGTTCTTCTGGCGCTTCAGGCTCTGGACATAGCGATAGATGATGTAGTGGCGGGCAACCTCGTAGCAGTCGAGACGCATGATCTCGTCCTCGACCAAATCCTGGATCTCCTCGACCGAAACGGTGTGGCCCGCGTTCTCACATGCCTCGGCGACGTTTTGTGCCGCGTAAACCACCTGGCGGTCGGTTAGACGAGAGCTCTCCTCGACCTCCAAGTTGGCGGCGCGGATGGCATTGACGATCTTATCGATGTCAAAGACAACCTCGGTGCCGCTGCGCTTGATGATCTTCATCCTCTTGCCTCTTTCGCATCGTAGCCTCATTGCGCTTCAGAGCCAAACGATGCCCGGCAGGGCTTGCCCCTGTCTTGCGGCGCCGTCGCGCAATCTGTGTTCTCGATAAACCATAAGCCTCCATGCGGACATTCCCAGGAGCCGATCAAGCGGCTCAAGGATACGTTCAAAAGAGGCAGTTAAGGTCTTCGTTCTCTGTCCGCCATCTATCATACGACAAAGAGGCATCTATATCCTGTATTCTTTTTTTAGATCAAACACAACATATAGTGTTTCAGCAGGTCAAAGCAATTAGTCATTTTGCAGACGCATTAAAAATGAGGGGTATTTGACAAGTCGGTAAAACGTTACCAACACGGCTACCTGCATGGCAGTTATAAAACCCCCTTAGTCAAGCCGCTGACAAATCCTACCAAAACCAAGCCGCTCACGCCAAAAGAATCCAAAAGATTATGCTTGACCAACATGTTGCGGTCATGCCTTGCCGAGCCTCATGCAACCGCGGCACGAATCCTTGAAAGATATGTGTATGCAAACGGAGAAGATGAGAGTTTCCTCGGATGACTACTGAGAGGCATCCCGGAAGATCAAAAACTCGAAATTTGGTGACGTATTTGGCGACCCATTTGGCGACCAAAACAAAACAGCCCAGAGGCGATGCCTCTGAGCTGCGAACATTTGGTGGGCGTTAGAAGATTTGAACTTCTGACCTCTTCCGTGTCAGGGAAGCGCTCTCCCCCTGAGCTAAACGCCCAAATGGAGCGGACAACGGGGCTCGAACCCGCGACCCCAACCTTGGCAAGGTTGTGCTCTACCAACTGAGCCATGTCCGCCTGCGAGGATTTAATATACGGGATGATCCACCCAAATGCAAGAACTTTTTTTGAAAAGTTTTGCGACGCCCTCGCGAACCTCGCGAAGACATCAGCCGCCGCGGAAGGCGCAGGCAAACA
>JAHYYI010000008.1 GCA_019425045.1 Collinsella sp. | reverse complement strand
TCAACTTCACGGATGATGCCAAAACGGTCACCCGTGAGGAAGTGTTGGGTTCGAGTGCTATGGACAATGTTCCAGCATGCTGGGATCGAACTCGCTAGCCGGAATCACACGGTACCCGTGACGCAGCAGCAGATCGACAACAACACCGTTGCCCGCGGTGAGCGTACCGCTAAAGGTGCCATCGTAGACGCGACCCGCACCGCACGAGGGGCTACGGTCCTGCAAGATGCACGCAGCTATCTCGGACGGGCCGCCCGCCTGCTCGCACATATCGAGCGCGCGCTCTGCACCAAGGCGAAATTCGCGATCAACCGACACGCCCTCGCAGGTACAAACCTCGCCATTCACAATCTCGGACGGCTTGCGCGGTGTGGGCAAGCCGCCAAAAACCTCGGGGCACACCAACAGGACCTCGGTCCCTGTGCGTTCGCAGGCCTCGACCAACGCGCGATGGTAATTGTCGAGCCCGTTATATTTGCAGCTCTCTCCCATCAAGCAGGCACTCACCACGATCTTCATACATATCCCTCCCAAACAAAACGCCCCATTTGAGATAGAAACTCAAATGGGGCGTTCGACGTTGTGCAACCAGCCTTACTGCTGCTTTGGCATCAGCGGATTCTCGCGCGTGAGGAGATTCATGAACTCCTCGCCCGTGATCGTCTCCTTCTTGTACAGATAACGAGCCAGCTCATGGAGCTTAAACTTGTTCTCCTTGAGGATCTGCAGGGCGCGGTCATGTGCGTCCTCGATCAGCTTGGCGACGATCGCGTCGACGCGCTCGGCCGTACCGGGGGCACAGGTGAGCGACGTGTCCTGGTTGAGGTAGGCATTCTGAACGGTACCGAGCGCCATCATGCCAAACTCTTCCGACATACCAAAGCGCGTCACCATGTTGCGGGCGAGCTTGGTGGCCTGCTCGATATCATTGGCCGCGCCAGTCGTCATCTCACCAAAGATGAGCTCCTCGGCAGCACGTCCGCCGCAGTAGACAGCGAGCTTGTCGAGCACCTCCTGGCGCGTGGTCAAGAAGCGCTCGTCCTCCTCGACCTGCATGGTGTAGCCCAGAGCACCGCTCGTACGCGGCACGATGGTGATCTTCGTAACCGGCGCAGAACCCTTCTGGCGGGCGGCAACGATGGCATGGCCGATCTCGTGATAGGACACGACCTGTTTCTCGTGATCGGACAGCACCGTGGACTTACGCTGCTGGCCGGCGATGACGACCTCCACCGACTCCTCGAAGTCGTCCTGGGTTGCACGCTTGCGACCCTCGCGAACGGCGCGCAGGGCGCCCTCGTTGATGATATTGGCCAGGTCGGCGCCCGAGGCTCCGGGCGTGGCGCGGGCAATCGCGGTCAGATCGATCGGCGGCTCGGTCTTCACACTCTTGGCGTGAAGCTCGAGGATGTTCTTGCGGCCGGTCAGGTCGGGCAGCTCAACGGGGATGCGGCGGTCAAAACGACCGGGGCGCAGCAGAGCGGGATCGAGGCTGTCAGGACGGTTGGTGGCAGCGAGGACGACGATACCCTTGTGGTTGTCGAAGCCATCCATCTCGGTCAGCAGCTGGTTGAGCGTTTGCTCACGCTCGTCGTTGCCGCTAAAGCCGCCACCGTCACGCTTTTTGCCGATGGTATCAATCTCATCGATAAATACGATACAGGGGGCCTTTTCCTTAGCCTGCTTAAACAGGTCGCGCACCTTGGCGGCGCCACGGCCGACGAACATCTCGACGAACTCAGAGCCCGAAATGCTAAAGAACGGAACACCGGCCTCGCCGGCAACAGCCTTGGCAAGCAGGGTCTTACCAGTGCCAGGAGGGCCCACGAGAAGAGCACCGCGCGGCAGCTTGGCGCCGATTTCCTCATAGCGCTGCGGCTTCTCCAGAAAGTCGACGACCTCCTTCAGGGATTCCTTGGCCTCTTCCTGACCAGCAACATCCTTAAAGGTCACGCCAACATCCTTGGAGGCGATAACGCGCGCACCGGACTTACCCAGACCGCCGCCGCCAAAGCCGCCGCCACCAAAATTCATGGACGGGCCGTCATCGCCCATGGCCTTCTTCATACGGCGGTTGAGCCACCAGCCGATGAGGAAGAAAATCGCCATGGGAAGGACGAGCGTGAGCAAGTAGTAAGTCATCAGGCCCGAGTTCTTATCGGGAACCACCGACTCCAGCGAGGCGCCGGCCTCGAGCACGCGATCGGTAAAGCCCGTGTCACTCGGCACGCCGGTCGTCTTGTAGGCGATGTTCTCGTCCTCGCCCTTCTTGGTGTAATAAATCGAGTAATCGTCCGTGTTGTACTCGACCTTGTCGACACTCTTCTTATCGAGCGCTTTGACAAACGTCGAATAATCGGTCTTCGTAATCTGCTGCGTGTGACCGATGTTGGGGAACAGAACGGTCGAGAGCACGAGGTAGACGACGAAGGCGATGAGCACGTAGAGGATCATATTCCGTCTACGTTTGTTGTCATCCATCTCCATCTGCTTGAACTCCATCTACTGGGGTTGATAATGCTAACTAGAATACCCAACCCGGCCGGCGATAAACCGACGCCGGGCACGAAAGAATAGAGATGGCATCACTCGAAGTCGGCAAGGTTCAGATCTATACGGGCGACGGCAAGGGCAAGACGACGGCTGCGCTGGGGCTCGCGCTGCGCGCCACGGGCTATGGACTTAACGTGCTCATGCTTCAGTTTGCCAAGAAGCTGCACTGCGCCGAGCATGATGCGGCACCACGCCTAGGGCTACGAATTGTACAGGCCGACCGCGACACGCCCGAGGCTTGCGCCGCACAGATCATGGAGCTCGCACGCGAGCAGATCTCACAGGTCGACGTTCTGATTTTGGACGAACTCGGCGAGGCCATGCGCCGCGGCTTCGTGACGCGCGAGGATGTCGAGGAACTGATCGCGATGAAACCCGACACCACAGAGCTCATACTGACCGGCCGCGGCCTGCTGCCCATCGCGGACCTCGCCGACCTGGTCACCGAAATGCGCCTCGTCAAACACTACTTCGACGAAGGCCTCCTGGCCCGCCAAGGCATCGAATACTAATTGATCCGAAGGGGACGAAGGGAAACGGATCATCGACATCACGACGGAGAGCAATGAGCCGTTTTCCTCCGTCCCCCCAGGGATCATTAGGCAGTGGCGCGGCCTAGCCAGTTGCCGCTGTGGTGGTAGATGGTGAACATCGTGGCGGTTATTACCCAGGTTACGGGGTAGACCAGCAGCAGATGCTCGAGCGAGGGGTCGAGCGGCATAATCGCGAACACCCACGCCACGCGGAGCACGACCGTGCCGTATATCGTGAGCATCATAGGCTGGAAGCTCACGCCAGCGCCACGGATGGAGCCGGACGCGTTTTCGATAATCGAGAAGATCGCGTAGAACGGCGCGATGAAATGAAGAATCGTCGTGGTGTAGGCCGAAATTGCGACATCGTCGATAAACAGACGCGAAAGCGGGCCCGAGAATACCAGCAGCACGGCAGACAGGCCACCGATAAGCACAAACGACAGCACGAGCGACGTGTGGTATCCCTTTCGCATGCGATCGTAATTGCGCGCACCAAAGTTCTGCGCCGAGAACGTAGTAATCGACACACCAAGCGCCTCGGTCACCATCCAGATAATGCCGTCCAGGCGACCGGAAAGACCCCAAGCGGTCGTAACATCGGCTCCAAACGAGTTGACCGACACCTGAATCAAAACGTTGGAGATCGAATACGCCGCAGACTGAACGCCCAGCGGCAAACCGCACGAAAGCATGCTCTTGCAAATGCCGCGATCGATACCGAGTTTGGATAGCGACAACCGCCACGCCCCCGGAGCGCGCATCATGCGGATCACAATCATCGTGGCATTGGTGCAGATAGTCAGCGCCACCGCGATGCCGCAGCCCAGCGCTTCCATGTGCAGCACGGCGACAAAGAGAATGTCGAGCGCCACGTTGACGAAGCAGCCGGAGGCAATAATGACCGCCGGACCGCGCGTGTCGCCCACGGCGCGCAACAACGCCGTCCCCATATTGAGCAGCAGCGCCGCAAACATGGCGGCAAAGTAGCAACGGGCATACGCCACACCCTCGGCCAGCAGCTCATGCGGTGTATTCATCAGCACAAGCATCGGCTCGACAAACACCATGCCCAGAATGGAAATGACAATGCCGCCCACCAGCGCGAGCGTCATGGCCGTATGGACCGATCGGCTCAAGCGCTCGTCATCGTGCTGACCAAAAAACTGGCCGGTAATAACGGCACATCCAGCACCGACACCGACGCAAAAACCAATGCAGAGCTCCGTAAGCACCATCGTGGCCTGAATGCCACCCAGCGCGAGCTTGCCGCCAAACTGACCGACGATATAGGTACCGATAAGCGTGTATGCCTGCTGAAAGAACGAACTAAAGAAGATGGGGACGCACAGCGACAGCAGCTGCTGCCAAATAACGCCCTGCGTTACATCGATAGCCGTAGATTTCTTAGCCACACGCCCTCCCCACCAGCGTACGTCAAACAACAAAACGGCACTTTAAAACGAAAGCCAAAACCAGCTTAGCACCGACCGACGTCGGCCGAAACGTCCCGAACCAGAGCCCGGTGCGAAATATCTGCCTAGTGATACAGCCCCGGCTGGTAGTGGTACTCGTTGCTCACATGCGGGCACAGTTGCCAAAAGGCGACGGCACTCGCAGCGGCAACGTTGAGTGAATCGACCCCGTGCGCCATCGGAATGCGCGCGGCTCGGTCGCAGCCGGCAATGGTCTTGGTGCCCAAGCCGGCACCCTCGGTACCCATAAAGATCGCTAGGCGGTCAATCTCCTGCAGCACGGGATCGTCCAGCGAAACGGAATCGTCCGTCAACGCCATGGCGGCACACGAAAAGCCGGCATCGTGCAGCGCCGCCAGCCCATCATGCGGCCATACGCGCGCCTCGCTGCCAATGCGCGTCCAGGGCACCTGGAACACCGTGCCCATGCTCACGCGGGCCGAGCGACGGTACAGCGGGTCACAGCAAGTGGGGCTCACCAAAATGCCATCGACGTTCAGCGCAGCCGCCGAGCGGAAAATCGCGCCGACATTGGTGTGGTCGACAATGCCCTCGAGCACGCACACGCGCACCGGGCGCTCACCCGCCGCCTCGACGACGCCACTCAAGAACTCGGCTACCGGAATCTGGCGTGGACGACGGAATGCCGCGAGCGCACCGCGCGTCACGTTAAAACCCGTCAGCTGCTCCATGAGCTCCATGGAGGCAACGAACACAGGAACCGGACCCGCGCCCTCGCGCACAACCAGGCGCTCAAACAGCGGCATCATCTGATCGAGCCAGCGTTCGCCCAAAAGAAAGCTCACCGGCTCGTATCCGGCGCACACCGCACGCTCGATGACCTTGGCGCTCTCGGCGATAAAAATGCCCTTCTGCGGCTCCAGCACGCAGCGAAGCTCACGCTCGGTCAGTCGCACGTAGGCATCGAGCCGCTCGTCCTCGAGCGAATCGATTCGCAGCACCTCAACGGCATCAGTCATAGCAGCCAGCCCGCACCCTTCTTTACAGCACATCTATACCAAACGAGGCGACGCTAAGCGCCGCCCCATGCATTCAATCAACCCGATGATACCGTTCACGCCAGGCGATTTATGCCTCAACGCGACGATACGTCACGAACTCATAATCGAGACCCTCGTCACCCTCGCCCGAGGCAATCGTGGCAACCCCGCCACGCCGCGCAATCTCCCACGCGGGATCGGCGTCCAAGTCGGGAAAGTACGTGTCCACGGGATGGACGCAGTGGTTATGCGTGACCTCGGCCTCCACGCAGCACGGCAAAAACTGACGATACACCTCGCCACCGCCGATCACCCACGCAACGGGCTCATCGGCAACCACGGCGAGCGCTTCGTCGACGCTATGCACCACGTCGACACCCTCGGCAGCAAAGCTCTCGTCGCGGGTGAGCACGATATTGCGGCGATTCTTGAGCGGACGCCCGCCGGGAAAACTCAGCAGCGTCTTGCGTCCCATGATGACCGGACAGCCCTTGGTACACGCCACAAAATGGCGCATGTCGGCGCGATTGGACACGACCATATCGCCCTCGCAGCCAATGCCCCAGTCGTCACACACGGCGACGATGGCAGAAAGCTTACACGTCATACCTGCCACCTATACCGCAATGGGGATGCTCTTGACCTGCGGGCCGTGCTCGTAGCCCTCGACGATCAGGTCGTCGGTCGTAAACGCGTAGAAATCGTGCACATCAGGGTTAAGCGTTACCTTGGGCGCCGCAAACTGCGGACGCTCGATAAGTTCGCGGACGATGTCGACATGGCGGTCGTAAATGTGGGCATCGGCAATCACATGCAGCAGCTCGCCGGGAATCATATCGACCGACTGCGCGACCATCATCAGCAAGATGGCGTACTGGCACACGTTCCAGTTATTCGCGGCCAAAATGTCCTGGCTGCGCTGGTTGAGAATCATGTTGAGCGTCGGTTTGTCATCCTGCGGTCGCTGTGTCACGTTATACGTCACGCTGTAGGCGCACGGATACAAGTGCATCTCGGAAAGGTCGCTAAACACGTACGTGTTGGTCATGATGCGGCGACTGTACGGCGTATGCTCAAGGTCGTACAACACACGGTCCATCTGGTCAAAGTCGCCCTCGGTATAATGGCTCTTCTGGCCAATCTGATACCCGTAGGCCTTGCCGATGGAGCCGGTCTCGTCGGCCCACTCGTCCCAAATATGGCTGTTGAGGTCATGCACGTTATTGGACTTCTTTTGATAGATCCATAGGATCTCATCCATGGCAGATTTGAGGGCCGTACGACGCAAGGTAAGCGCGGGAAACTCCTCGCGCAGGTCGTAGCGCGCCGTAACGCCAAAGTTTTTAATGGTATAGGCAGGGGTGCCATCCTCCCACACCGGACGGACCTTTTGGCCCTCGGTGGTGGTGCCATGGTCCAGAATATCGCGGCACATGGTTACAAACTGTTGATCAGCCTTGCTCATTGACCCTCCTGTCAGTCGCCTATAAGCAATTTTTATTGTAGCCCAGGCGCACGCGGCCCCACAGCCCAAACATAAGCCCTCATTTTCTGACATATGCCAGAAATTCCTTGCACAAATCCGCACGTTCGCTATTCTATTGTTGACATATGTCAGATTTGGAGCACGTATGGCAGGAAGACGCGAAAAATTACGCCGTGTTGGGATCATCCCCGAATATCGCGGCTTTACCCCCGACGGCCTTGCCAGCGGAGACGCCATCGAGATGACGGTCGATGAGCTCGAAGTACTGCGCCTGTGCGACCTGGAAGGCCTCAATCAGGAGGCCGTCGCCCAGCAAATGGGCATCGCCCGCGCCACCGTGGCGGCCATCTGCAGCCGCGCACATCGCAAGGTGGCAAACGCTCTGGTCAACGGGCGGGCGCTCGTCATCGAGGGCGGCAATATCGCGTACTCCCCCATCACCGCAACGACGGCCGCATGGCCAGCAAAGGAGGTCTACACCATGAGGGTGGCAACCACGTACGACAACGGCAACATCTTTATGCACTTTGGCCGCAGCGAGCAGTTCAAGATCTACGACATTCAGGATGGCAAGGTACTCAACGAGCAGGTCGTGGGCACCGACGGCACCGGCCACGGTGCCCTTGCGGGCCTGCTCGCCAACGGTGGCGTGGACACGCTCATCTGCGGCGGCATCGGCGGTGGCGCCATCAACGCGCTTGCCCAAGCCGGCATCACGGTGTACGCAGGAGCTCAGGGCAGCTGCGACGCTTGTGTCGAGGCCCTTATCGCCGGAACGCTCGCACAGAACGGCGAGGCCACGTGCGGCTGCCACGGCCATGACCACGCCCACGAACATGGCGAGTCCTGCAGCTGCCACGGCCATCACGAGCACGAGGGCCACGAGGGCTGCGGCTGCCACTAACGGCACGGCACCGCGAGCTCGGGGCGCGACGCTGAACGCAGCCCAACTATCAAAGCCAACAACAGAGGCCACCCGGTAGCTTCCGAGTGGCCTTTGCCATATCAAGCTGGAATTACAGCCCTATTTCTTATTGCGCATCTGCGCTTCCATCTGGCGCAGCAGGTCCATATCGGACTTAGGACCACCCGTTCCCAGGCCGCCCATGCCGCCCAAGCCCATGGCATCCAGACCGGGAATATTGGGCATGCGCATCTTCTTGCCCTTCTTGCCCTTTTTGCCCTTCTTGCCGCCGGCCTGTGCCTGATTGGCCATCGTGCGCATGCGGCCCATCATCTTGTTCATCTCGCCCCACTGCTTCATAAGGCTATTGACCTCGGTGGGGGTCACACCGGCGCCCTTGGCGATACGCGCGCGACGCTGGCCGTTGATGATGGAGGGACGCAGACGCTCCTCCTTGGTCATCGACATGATGATGGCCTCGTTCTTGTCGAAGATGCCCTCGTCCAGGTTACCGCCCATCTGGTTGAGCGCGCGCTGGCCACCGGGGAGCATGCCCAGGATACCCTTCATGCCGCCCATCTTTTTGACGGCTTTCATCTGGTCGAGCATGTCGTTCATGGTAAAGCCCTCGCGCAGCATGCGCTCGGCAGCCTCGAGCTGTTCGGCATCGGCGGCCTCCTGGGCCTTCTCGATGATGCCGACAACGTCGCCCATGCCCAAGATTCGCTTGGCCATGCGATCGGGATAGAACGGCTCAAGCGAATCGGGTTTCTCGCCCATGCTCACAAACTTGATGGGCTTGCCGGTCACCTGGCGCACGGAAAGCGCGCCGCCACCACGGGCGTCACCGTCGAGCTTGGAGATAATCACACCATCAAAGTCGGTGCGCTCGGCAAACGTCGAGACCACGTTGACGATATCCTGGCCGGTCATGGCGTCGACGACCATCAGCACCTGGTCGGGCTTGACGGCCTTCTTGATGTCGACGGCCTCCTGCATCATCTGCTCGTCGATCTGAAGACGTCCGGCGGTATCGACGATGACCACGTCACGCAGGTGGTCGACGGCCTCCTGGATGGCGCCCTTGGCGATGTCGACCGGGTGCTCGCCGTCACCGCGGAAGACCGGCACGCCGATCTCGCCGCCGAGCGTGGCAAGCTGGTCGGCAGCAGCGGGACGGTAGACGTCGCACGCGGCGAGCAGCGGCGAACGGCCCTGCTTCTTGAGCAGGTAGGCAAGCTTTACGGCAGCCGTGGTCTTACCGGAGCCCTGCAGGCCCACGAGCATGATGACATTAGGAATGCGGTTACTAAAAACGAGCTTGCTCTCGGTGGAGCCGAGCATCTCGGTGAGCTCGTCGAGCACGATCTTGACGACGTTTTGCGCCGGCGACAGCGACTCCATGACCTCGGCGGTCATGCAGCGCTCCTTAGTCTTAGCAACGAACTCCTTGACGACCTTAAAGTTAACGTCGGCCTCGAGCAGCGCCATGCGAATGTCGCGCATGGCCGAGGTGATATCGGCCTCGGTCAGCTTACCCTTGCCGCGCAGGCGGTCAAATGTGTCGTTGAGGCGATCGCTCAGGGAATCAAACACTGGTTACTCCTTAGTTGGACTCGCCCACCAGGGCGCGGCAGAAATCTTTGGCGTTAAACTCCTGCAGGTCATCGACCTGCTCGCCCACGCCGATGCGCAGGATCGGGAGCTTGAGCTTCTCGGCCACGGCCATGGCGATACCGCCCTTAGCCGTGCCGTCGAGCTTGGTCATGATAATACCGTCCAGGCCCAGCGCCTCGTTAAACTCGAGCGCCTGGTTCAGACCGTTCTGACCAGTGGCGGCATCGATCACAAGCACGACCGAAACCGGCATGGGGCCGGCGGCCATATTGGCGGCGCGCTTACGCGTCACGTTGACCACCTTGGCGAGCTCGCGCATGAGCTCGGGGCTCGTATGCAGACGACCGGCGGTGTCGATAAGCACCAGGTCGCTGCCGCGCCTGTCGGCCTCGTCGAGCACGTCGTAACAAACGCTCGCCGGGTCGGAGCCGCGGTCGCGCTTGATGACGGGAACACCGGCGCGCTGACCCCACACATCGAGCTGCTCGATGGCGGCGGCGCGGAAGGTATCGGCCGAACCGATCACGACATTCTTGCCGCGGGAAGCCATGGCGCTCGCAATCTTGCCGACCGTCGTGGTCTTGCCGGCACCGTTGATGCCCACAAACAGCACGCAGCTCGGCGTATCGGAGAACGGATCGCGCTCGATGGGCACAAAGTGCTGCTCAAGCTGCTCGGCCAGAGCGCGACGAAGCTGCGGTGCGGTCTTGAGGTTCTTCTTGGCTGCGGCATCGCGCAGGTCATCGGAGACCTGAATAGCGACCTCGGCACCCATGTCACCCATAACGAGGGTGTCCTCAAGGTCCTCCCAAAAGTCCTCGTCGACCTCGCCGCCAAAGTAGAAGACCTCGTTGAGGGCCTCGCGGCTGCGCTCAAGTCCGCGCGAGAGAGCGTCAAAGAATCCCATTATGCATTCACGACCTTTCCGGTTTCGCGATCGAGTTTTTGCGAGACGACGCGGCTGACGCCGTCGGCTTGCATCGAGACGCCATAGAGAACGTCAGCGTCCTCCATAGTACGGCGCTGATGCGAAATGACCAAGAGCTGTGTATCGGAACGCAGCACATCGAGGGCTCCGATGAGCTTGGACAGGTTGGCGTCATCAAGCGCCGCCTCGACCTCGTCCAGCACATAGAACGGCACCGTGCGCGTGCGGTACACGGCAAAGAGCAGGGCGAGCGCCGTCAGACTCTTCTCGCCACCCGACATGAGCATCATCTTGGTAATGCGCTTGCCGCGCGGCTGCGCCACAACCTCAATGCCCGTCTCGGCAGGATGCTCGGGATCGGTCATCTCAAGATGAGCCTGGCCACCCGGGAACAGCATGGCGAAGATCTCGCGGAAGTTCGCGTCGACCTTCTCAAACGTCACCAGAAACGCCTTGCGCATCTTGCGATCAATGGCCACCGTGATCTTGGTGAGCGCCTTGCGCGCGCTCTCCAGATCAGCCAGCTGCTCCTCGATGTAGTCGGCGCGGCGCTTGAGCTGCTCGTACTCCTCCATGGCAACCTGGTTCACGGGGCCCAGATTGTTGATCTGGCGCACAAGCTGGTTGAGCTCGCGCTCGGCGGCATCGCGATCGGTGGGCGCCGGCAGCATGAGCGCTTCCTCGAGCACCGTGGTACCGTCGGCGGTAATGGCCTTGATGGCCGCCTCTACCTGCACCTCGAGCTTGCCGCGCGCAACCTTGAACTCATTTTGCATCGCCGTGGCGGCATCAACCCGCTCCTTGGCACGGGAGACCCCGGCCTTGGCATCCTCGATGGTCTTCTTGAGCGAAGCGGAGTCCGCCTCTTCCAGAGAGGCCTGGTCACGCAGGCGCGCTGCCCAATCCGATGCGCGTTCCAACAGGGCAGAATAGCGTTCGTGCATGGGGTCGACGCGCAGGCGCAGCAGCTCGAGCGAGCGCGAAGCCTGGCGTGTTCCGCGGATACGACGGTCGATGCCCTCAAGACGATGCTCAAGGTCGGGCACGCGGCCCTTCAGCGAACGCAGGCGCTCGCTCGTCTGGGCCAGGCGCACCTTGGCATCGGCGAGCTTACCGGCGGCCTCGGAATCGTCACGGCGAACGCGATCGAGCTCATCGTTGGCCTCGGCAATCTGGAGACCCAGGTCGCTTGCCTGTGCACGCGCCTCGTCACGCGAACGGGTGAGCTCGTCAACGCGCGGGCGCGCAGCGCGAACGGCCTCGGAGGCCTGCTCGCGGCGCTTGGAGATGCGCACGCGCTCGACCTCGGCATTGTTGACGCTTTGCTCCAAGCGGCCGATCTCGGAGAGCAGCGAGCGGCGCTCGCCCTCAAGACGGGCGATCTCACCGGCGGCATCGCCCTCGGCGGCACGTGCCTCCTCGACGGCGGCGTTGGCCTCAACGACTTGGTCCGAAGCATGCTCAAAGATGGCAGCCAGATCGGGTTCCAGGCCCTCGAGCTCACGGATGCGGCGCTTGCGCTCCAAGGCACCCGAAGCCTCGCCGGCATCGAGCCCCACGCGCACCAGACCACCACAGCTCACGCGGGCGCCATCGGGAGTCACGTAGGTCACACCGTCAACGACAGGGGCAGCCAACGCGGCAGCCAAGTCATCGACCACGTAATAGCCGCCGAGAAGGGCCTCGACAACCGGGCCATAACCGGAGCGCACGGACAGACGATCGACCAGACGCGTACCGGCAGCGCCCTCGGCGGCAGCAGAGCCACTCACGCCGCGCGCCATCAGCAGCGCCTCGCCCGAAGCCTTCTTTTGGTCCAAAGCCGCACGACCGGCGCGCTCAAGCGTAGCGGCATCATCAAACAAAAGAGCATCGATATCGCCGGCAAGTAGTTGCTCAACCAGGCCCTCAAGCTCACGAGGGGCGTCGAGCACGTCGCCCAGACGGCCTGAGACATCGTCGCCCAGCGCGCCCACCAGACGGCTCACCAGCGGCGAGCTGTCTGCCATGCGGGCATCGAGCTTCTTTTGGCTGGCAAGCTCCGAGCGCACCTCGGACAGCTTGTTGCGCGCCTCGCTCTCACGATTACGCAAGTCCTTCAGGGCTGCACGGGCGACCTCGGTGGCCTCGCGCGCATCGTTCTGGGCCTGACGAGCCGCCTCAAGGGCACTCTCAAGCTCCTCAGCACGGTCGCGACGGCTATCAAGCGATGCTGTAACCTCCTCGAGCTGTTCATCAATCTGCTCCAGGCGCGAGGCGTACATGTTGTCCTCGACCTCGGCGTTGCTCAGCGAGTCCTTCACCTTGGCGAGTTCGAGCGCCGCGTTATCGGCCACACGCTGCACATCGCGTTGCTCACGCGTAAGCTGCAAAATCTGATTGTCGAGCGCCACGCGCCGCTCGTGGAGCTCAGCGGCGGCAGGACCAGCGGCGTCAACGTCCTCCTGGGCCTGCATGTGCGCGCCGGTCACTTCCTCAAGCTGCGCACGTGCATCCTCGAGCCCCTCGACCACGCGACGACGCTGATGCTCGGAGCTCGAGATCTGGCCGCGCATGTCGGACAGGCGCGACACCATATTGTGGCCCTTTTCCTCGAGCAGGCGCATATCGGAGTTAATGCGACCGACCACGTCTTGCATATGGCGGCGCTGCTCGCCCAGATCGCCCACAAACAGGCCCTTTTCCTCGAGCATGACCTGGAACTTCTCGAGCTCGCGTTCCTTTTCGCCCAAGCGGTACTGCGCAAGCTCAAGCTCGGCAGCACCCTCCTTGGAGCGGCTCTCCAAGTCGTTCCACTGCGACTGCAGCGAACGAAGCTCGTCGACGGCCAGCATCTGCGTAAGCTCGTTCGCGCGCGAGGACAGCTCTTTGTACTTGCGCGCGCGATCGACCTGACGCTCCAGCGGCCGCAGCTGACGGGCGATCTCCTTATTGATGTCGCGGGCACGGGTCAAGTGCTCGTCCATCGAATTAATCTTTTTGAGCGCACGCTCCTTGCGGCGCTTGTGCTTGGAGATGCCGGCGGCCTCCTCGATGAGGGCACGGCGCTCCTCGGGGCGGCTCTGCAAAATGGCGTCGAGCTTGCCCTGGCTGATGATGGAATGCGTATCCTTGCCCAAGCCCGAATCGTGCAGGATGTCCTGAATGTCCATCAGGCGGCACGGACTCGAGTTGATGAGGTACTCGCTTTCGCCCGAGCGATACATACGACGGGTGATGGCGACCTCGTCAAAGTCGACGGGCAGCATATGGTCCGAGTTATCGAGCACCAGCGTGACCTCGGCGACACCCACCGGCTTGCGCGCTGACGAGCCCGAGAAGATGACATCCTCCATGGCCTGGCCGCGCAGCTGCTTGGCGCTCTGCTCGCCCAGGACCCACAGAATCGAGTCAGAGATGTTCGATTTTCCCGAGCCGTTGGGACCGACGATGACGGTCAGGCCCGGCTCAAACGTCATATGGGCGCGGTCGGCAAACGACTTGAACCCTTTGAGCGTGAGGGACTTGAGATACACGGTTCCTCGCTTAAACAGGCTTCTTGTTGAGAATCACGCCGTTGGTGGTGTAGCCCATGCGGTCAAGTGCCTCGAGTGCAGCGGCTCCCTCGGCTTCCTTCTTTGAGGAGCCGGAGCCGCGACCCTGGCGAATACCATCGATCAACACCACGGCGGTAAAGGTGGGCGCATGCGCCGGGCCCTCGGAGCCAACAAGCTTATACGCGGGAGGCTCATGGCCGTCTGCCTGCACGCACTCCTGCAAGAACGACTTGGGGTTCGCAGGATGCTCGGCACGCTCAGAGGCCAAATGGGGCTTAAGCGTACGGTGGATAAACTCCGCCGCCGCATCCCAGCCAGCATCCAGATACAGCGCGCCCACGAGCGACTCATAGACGTTCTCGAGCGCCGAGTGCAGGCCACGCGCGCCGGTACCGGTCTCGGAGGCACCAAAGATGATGATGTCGTCGATACCCAGCTCGTGCGACACCTCGGACAGCGTAGCGCCCGAGACAAGCGACACCTTCAGGCGCGTGAGCTTGCCCTCGTCAAACTCCGGATAGGACTCAAACAGGGAGCGTGCGACCACAGCGCCCAAAATGGAATCGCCCAAGAATTCAAGGCGCTCATAGCTGGCAGAAACCGGCTGGCCCTCGACTGCCGAGGGATGCGTAAGCGCCGCGCGCAGCAGCACCTTATTATTGAACTCGTGGCCCAGGATTTCCTGGGCACGCGTAAGTCGTTCAGACAAAGCCAAGACCTAGGCCTCCCTGGCGTTTTCGATCGCGTCGACGGCGTCGGCGACAGAGTTGAGCGAGAGCAGAGTCTCGTCATCGATCTCGAGGTTGAACTCGTCCTCGATAGCCGTAACCAGCTGCAGGCGCTCGAGCGAGTTGGCATCGAGATCGTCAAAGGTGGTCTCATCGCTAATTTCGGCAACATCGACGCCCAGAACGTCAGCAGCGACCTCGGCGATCTTGTCGAAGATTTCGGAGCGGTCCATAGCGCTTCCTCTCATAGTGAATGAATACCAAAAGAATGGTACCGCCCGGGCGGTACCAAGACACGGTTCTGATTCTACCCCACGAAGCAGGCCGCGAGGCACATAACAGCGCTCTAACTCGCTCTTACAAAACGATGCCGTCCATGGAGTTGGCGACGTTCTCGACCAGCCCCGCGCGCACGGCTTCGGCCGCCGCGAGCGTACCGTTTTTAACAGCCTCGACCGAGGTGGCGCCATGGCCGATTAGGACCACGCCACGCAGGCCCAAAAGAATCGCACCGCCCTTGGCATCACCAGAGAGCTTGGCCTTAATCTCGCGCATCTGCTTTTTGATGAGCAGCGCGGCGATCTTGGTGCCGAGCGAGGCCATAAAGGCACCCTTGAGTTCCTGCAGCAAAAACTTGGCAGCGCCCTCGGTGGCCTTGAGCGCAATATTGCCCGACATGCCATCGGCAACGACGACATCGAAATTGCCCGAGGTGAGGTCGGTGCCTTCGCAGTTGCCCACAAAGCCGGGAACGGCGGCTTTCATGGCCGGGAAGCAGGCCTTGGTAAAGTTGGAACCCTTCTCGTCCTCGGTGCCATTGGCAAGCAGGCCCACGCGGGGATGCTCGATGCCCAGGACGACGCGGGCATAGGCGCTACCCATCTGGGCAAAACGCACCATGTCATCGACCTCGACATCGGGGTTGGCGCCCATATCGCACAGCACCGTCAGACCGCCGGCGCGATTGGGCAGCGCATTGGTCAGACAGGGACGCACCGGCTGCTTCTTGCCTTCGGCCATATATCTAAACGGCGTCACATAGGCGGTGGCGGCAGCGGTCATGGCACCGGTCGAGCCGGCGGAGAAGAACGCGTCCGCGTTGCCCTTTTTGATGGCGCGGCAGGCAAGCACGATCGACGATTTACGCTTGGTCATCACGGCGCGAATGGGATCGTCATCCATGGCGATAACGTCGGGTGCCTCAAGAGCCTCAACACGTGCATGGGAAGCAGCAAAGGGATTGACGATTTCAGCGGGGCCAGCTGCCAAGACCTCGATATCGGGATCGGCGGCAAGCGCAGCCTCGATACCATCGAGAACAACCTGAGGTTTCTCGTCTCCGCCCACAATGTCTACACAAACGCGAACGTTACTCATATACATGCTCCTTATACAAAAATGGCCGACTCATTGAGCCGGCCATTGTGGTTCCATTTGGAACGGCATCGCATCCAGAGTATACCGTTACTCGGTAACGATAACCTCGCGGTCCTTGTAGAAACCGCAGCTGGGGCACACGTGATGCGGAAGCTTGACAGCGCCGCAACGGGGGCACGTGGACTGAGCCGCAGCCGAGATCTTCATGTTGGCGGAACGACGGGTGTGAGTGCGGATACGACCCTGCTTTTGTTTAGGTACGGGCATAGTGACCTTCCTTATGAACTATCCAGTGTGGCGATTACGCGCAAGTAGCGATACTACCACAGTTTTACTCATCGAGCTTGAGATTCTTCAATGCTGCAAATGGATTTTCCGTGGCAGCGGCCCATTCTGCCTCTGCCTGGGTGGCGCAATCGCATTGCTCGACGTTGAGATTGCAACCGCAAGTGGGACACAGACCGCGGCAATCGGGCTTGCAGAGCACCACAAACGGCGTGTCCATGACAACGGCATCGTTGATGGGCTCACCCAGATCGACGATGCGGTCCTCACCCAGGAGCTCGTAGCCGTCCTCGTAGGCCTCGGGATCCTCGGGCTCCTCAAAGAGGTAGAACTCCTCGATCTCGCCGGCGATATCAAACGAAGCGGGCTCCAGGCAACGGTCGCACTCGCCGGTGGCGTGCGCGCGGACCATGCCCGTGAGCAAGACACCGGTACCGGCATTGGTAAAGACAACGTCGTAGTCGATGCCGTCCTGTAGCTGGTACTCCTTCTCGCCCACCGTATAGGTGGCGACATCGACCTTGCCGGTCAGCGGATACGAATCTCCGGGAAACTCGAGCTGTTCGGAAAGATCGACGGTAACGCTCGGGAACTCAGCCATTACCACTGACCATTCTGTTGGGCGGCACCCTCGTTGAGCTGCTGACGGCAACGGGTAACGGTGCCGGTCAGGCTCTTGAGATTCTCCTCCAGGTGCGTAAAGACCTGCTCTGCGTAGTCCTCGGCAGCATAACGCGTCTCGCGCTCGTACTGCTGGGCACGATCGCGGATGTCGTCGGCCTGCTGCTGTGCCAAGCGGACGATCTCCTGCTCACCGGCAATGGTGAGGGCCTGCTGCTGAGCGTCGGCGATGATGGAATCGGCCTGAGCGGCGGCGGAAGCCATAAGCTCCTCGCGCTCCTTAAGGATACGGCGGGACTTCTGCCACTCCTCGGGATAGCTCATGCGGATCTCGTCGAGGATGTTGAAGAACACGTCGGCGTCGATGACCTTGAACTGAGCGTTCTTGCCGAAAGGCGGCTTGGCTTCCTCGATCAGCCCTTCGAGCTCATCGACCAAGCTGACGATCCTATCGCCAGGAAAATTCTCGCCCGGCATCCGGTCTCCTTTCATAGGTAACATATCATCGTGCTAGTTTACCACATGCCACCAGGCAATAAAAAACGTCACGAAAAGCGATGTCTGAGCGCTTCGACCACGTTGGGCGGGACAAACGTCGATACATCGCTGCCGAGTGAGGCGATCTGACGAACGACCGAGCTCGAGATATAGCCGTACTGCGGCGCACTCATGACAAAGATGGACTCCAGCTCGTTATCCAAGCGATAGTTGAGATCTGCCTGCTGCAGCTCGTACTCAAAGTCGGTCATGGCGCGCAGGCCCTTGACCACGGCCCCCGCCCCCTGCTCGCGAGCGAAGTCGACCAAGAGGCCGGTAAAGGGCAGGACCTCGACGCCGTCGATATCACCGAGCGCCTCGCGGGCCAGCGCCACGCGCTCATCGAGCATAAACGTGGTACCCACACCGTTTTTACCCTGCGACTCGGCAACAGCGACGATCACGCTGGGAAAGATGCGGCGGGCGCGGCGGATGACGTCGATATGGCCAAACGTGATGGGATCGAAGGTGCCCGGGACGATCACGCGGTTGATGGTGTCATTCATGGGCGTCCTCCTGAAAAGTCGTGGCATCGTTGTTGTTAGCATCGGTGCCGGCGTTATCGCCCTCACCATCGTCATCGCCGACCCAACGAAGCAGGTCGACCGAGGTAATGCCGTAGTGCTTCTCGCGCACAATCTCAAAGCCTGCCGGATGCGCGCCCGCATCGGCGGCGGCATGCTCAAACAGGGCATAAGCGCCAGATGCAAGCAGACCCTGCTGAGCCAGGTTCGGCAGCAGTTCCTCGACCGGCTCGGCACCAAAAGCATAGGGCGGGTCGAGCAGGACCAGATCAAACGGGCCGCCCGGCACACGACCGCGCGAGGCGCTCGCCAGCATGTCGCCCGTTACCACGCGCCAACGCGCACGGTCACGGCAGAGCGACTCGATATTCTTGGTAATGAGCCGCGCGGCATTCCGATCGATCTCGAACGTCGTGAGTGAGCGGGCACCACGTGAGAGCATCTCTAACCCTAAGGCACCGGAGCCGCCAAAGGCGTCCAGCACGCGGACCTCATCCAGATCGAAGTCGAATGCCGACATGACCATAGATGCGCATGCCTCGCGCACGCGATCGGTCGTGGGGCGGGTGACATCGCGACCACGGGGCTCCTCGATCTTACGACCGCGCCATTCGCCGCCGATGATTCTCATCCTCCGCTGACCTCCTTAAAAATGTGTCGATATCGCATGGCGACCGCATCGCGCAGGGGGCGCGTCGCCACGGAGTCAAGGTTGCAAGCATACCGCAAGAGCTCGACCGCGTCCAAATGGGCCCACTCGATCAGCTCCTCGTCGGCATCCAGGTCGACAAAGCGCAGGGTCACTCCGCCATGCTGGCGGTACCCCAGGATTTCGCCCTCGTGGCGCAGACGCAGGTCCATCTGGGCGAGCGTAAAGCCATCCGAGGTCTTCTCGAGCGATTGCAGGCGATCTTGTGCTGCCGAAGCGCCGCCGTTGCCCTTGGAGTGCGTCATGACCAGACACGTGCCCGACACGCTGCCACGGCCCACGCGACCGCGCAGCTGGTGCAGAGCAGCCAAACCAAAGCGCTCCCCGTTCTCGATGACCATGACGGTGGCGTTAGGCACGTCGACGCCCACCTCGACCACCGTAGTCGAGACGAGCACGTCAATCTCGCCACGCTTAAAGGCATCGATAACCTGGTCCTTCTCCCCCGCTGGCATGCGGCCGTGAAGGCGCTCGATGGCAAGACCCGGCAACGCCAGACGCAGGCGATCGAGCTCGGTCGCCGTATCGTGCAGCGGCACGGGGACCGTCACGCGGCCCTCGTCGTCGCGGGCGATACCGGGCACGTCCTCCAGATCATCGGCCGAGTCACTCGGCTCCACGAGCGGGCAAATCACGTAGGCCTGCTGACCCTTTTCATGCGCCTCGCGGATGGCGCCATAGGCAAGGTCGCGACTCGACTCGGTAAGCACGCGTGTCGTCACGCCAGCGCCAGGGACGGGCCGATGGCGGATGATACTCGTGTCCAGATCGCCGTAGACCGAAAGCGCCAGCGTACGCGGGATGGGCGTTGCCGTCATAACGAGCAGATCGGCACCGGGGCCCTTCGCGCGCAAGGCATTGCGTTGGCCGACGCCAAACCGGTGCTGCTCGTCGATGACGACAAGCGACAGATGCTTGAACGCAACGTTATCCGAAAGCACCGCATGGGTGCCAAAGAGCACGTCAAGCTCGCCCGATTCCAGCTGCGCATGGATGCGCTCGCGCTCTGCGGCCGGCGTGGCACCCGTCAGAAGTGCCCAGGACATGCCGGCCTGCGAGAGCAGAGGGCCGGTCTTATCGGCATATTGGCGCGCCAGCACGCCCGTGGGCGCCATAACGCAGGCCTGCGTACCGCCATCGGCAGCCACAGCCAGCGCGCAGGCGGCAACGGCGGTCTTACCGGTACCGACATCGCCCAGCAGCAGGCGGTTCATCACGCGCCCGCCATCGCACATATCGCGCAGGATATCCTGGAACGCGGCCTCCTGCTCGTCGCTCAGCGAAAACGGCAGGGCCTGCTTGAGCGCGACCAGGTGCTCGCCCGCGGTGTGGGCATAGGGCACCACATCGACCAGGCCGCCGTCGTTGCGCAGACGCAGCGCCAGCTGCAGGTAGAGACACTCCTCGTAGGCAAGCCGTGCGCGCGCGATTTCGCGCTCAGCCATGCTCGAGGGAAAGTGGATCGATCGAAGCGCACGAGCATTGCTCATCAGGCGACGCTTAACGCGTAAGCGTGCCGGAATGGGATCAAAGGGATTGCCGACGACCTCGAGCGCGCCGCTTACGATGCGGCGCATCCACGCCTGGCTCACGCCGTCACTCACATAATGGACCGGCAAAATGGTGCCCGCAGCACGCCCGTCATCAAGCTTTTCAAAGTGCGGCGAGGCCATCTGCTTAAAACCGTAGGCAAACTCGACCTTGCCCATCACGGCCAGGCGGTCGCCCTGCTTAAGCTGCTGGGCAATCCAAGGCTGACGGAAAAAGGCGACCTGCAGCACGCCCGTCTCGTCAACGAGTGAGACCTCGGTCACCTGCATGCGCGGACGCGGCTTCTTTTGAACGATACGGTCGACCGTGGCGATGATGGTGCACACGGTACCGATGGGCGCCATCTCGATGGACCAGGAGCGCGTAAAGTCCAGGTATCGATGAGGGATATGGAGAAGGAGGTCCCCCACCGTCCGAATTCCCAGACGGCGAAGGGCCTCCTCACGTTTACCCGAAACATATTTGAGTCGCGCGATATCCTCGTCGAGCGCATTGCTCTGGGCAAAGCGCTCCGAGACGCGCGGCACGGAGCACAGTTCGGACATGGGCAGTTGCCTACTCGATCGAGAAGATCACGGGATAGAGCGGCTGCTCGCCACGATGGGCGTCGATCTCCAGATCGGGCTGAGCCTCCTCGATAGCGTCGACGATCTCCTGGAAGGCCTCATCGGACAGTTCCTCGCCGGCCAGAATCGTCAGCGCGTCGCCCTCCTCTTCCTCCTGCATACGGTTGATGCAATCGAGCGTGACCTGCTTCACGTCGGAGCCGACCACGTCGATGGAGCCGGCAATGATGCCCATGACGTCACCGGAGTGAATTGGCGAACCGTCGGAGGCACTGGAGTCGCGCACGGCGCGGGTGACCTCGCCATCGCGGACCTCGCTGATGGCGTCGACCATAGCGGCGAAGGCATCCTCGAGCTCGGAATCGGGCAGGACCGCGAACAGCGCGGAGAAGGCCTGCGGAACGGTCTTGGTGGGAACGACGGCGACCTTCTTGTCGGTGCAGGCAGAGGCAGCGGCCTCGGCGGCCATGCGGATGTTGCCGTTGTTGGGCAGAATGATGACCGAGGTCGCGTTGACCTGGTCGACGGCGCCCAGCAGGTCTGCAGTCGAGGGATTCATGGTCTGGCCACCGGACACGATCACGTCAACGCCGAGGGACTTGAGGATGTCTGCCTCGCCGGAACCGGCGGCAACGGCGACAAAGCCCAGGGCCTTCGCGGGCTCGGCGGCCTTCTCCTGGTCCTCGTGGATCTTGGCGGTACGGTCGTGGGCCTCCATCTCCATGTTGTGGATAAAGACCTCGTAGATCTGGCCAAGCTGCAGCATGTGCTCGAGCACCAGGTTCGGGGTGTTGGAGTGCACGTGGATCTTGTAGTCGGGATATGCGCCCACGAGCAGCTCACAGTCGCCCATGGAACCCAGGAACTTAAGGCACTCGTCCTCGTCAAACGGGGCGTCGGCCTTAAAGAGGAACTCGTTGCAGTAGCGGAACTCCGAGCCCTCCCAATCGTCGTTGGCCTCGATCTCAACGCGGCCAAGAGCGGCATCGCGTGCAGAGCCAGCGGAATCGAACGTAGCGGAGAAATCCTCGACAACGGTGCTGCGACCAAGTGCTGCAGCCACAAAGTTCTCCAAGAAGATGGCAAAGCCGAAGGCGCCGGAGTCGACCACGCCGTTCTCTTTGAGGACGGGCAGCAGGTCGGGCGTGCGAGCGACGGACTGGTAGGCCTCGACGACGATGGCATCGAGCGCGTCCTCGGCCGAGAACTTCTTCTTTTCGCACTCGTCGGCCTTGGTCGAGACATCGCGCAGCACCGTGAGAATCGTGCCCTCGATGGGCTTACGGACGGCCTGGAAGGCGACCTTGACGGCGCGGCGGAAGGCGAAGGCGATGTTGGCGGACGTAATGGGCTCGTCGGCGGAGACAAGGCCCTCGGCCACACCGCGCAGGATCTGCGAGGTAATGACGCCGGAGTTACCGCGGGCGCCCATCAGGGAGCCGTGGGTGATGGCGCCGGCAATGGCCTCCATGTCGGCATCGGCGGGAAGGGCGGAGAGCTCCTTGGTCACCGAGGCGAGCGTGAGCGACATGTTGGTGCCGGTGTCGCCGTCGGGTACGGGGAAGACGTTGAGCTTATTGATCTCCTCGGCCTTGTCAGAAACGGCAGCCGCAGCGATCGGAAAACAGGTGCGAATGGTCTTTGCAATCATGGGTATTTGAATCTCCGTTTTCGGATGCTAGTTCAGACGGCTCTTGAGCGCGTCGATATGGATGCCGATCTTAAGGCTGGCGGGATCGATTTGGGCAATCTCCTGCAGGGTAAAGGCAACGGAGCTCGAAAGGTTGTGGCAGACGGACTTCATGTTGACGCCGTTCTCGAGCACGACGTGAAGATCGACCGTAAGGCCGTTCTCGTCGGCGGAGACAAGCACGCCCTTGCGGAGGCGCTGACCGGCAAGCAGGCGCACGCTCTCGGCGCCTTGGAGCTGCTCAGCCATACCGACGACGCCATAGCACGTCATCGCGGCATAACCGGCAATATCGGCAATAACGTCGTTCGAGACGCTCAGGCTGCCGTTAATGGTCTCAGACACAAGAATCTCCTTATCTGGTGCTCGCGGCACCATGTCGTGGGAGCAATCATTGCAATATTCTACAACGACCGCGCCATGTTGAGGTGGTGGGTCGCGGGATTACATCCTCGACACGAAATGTTGATATGGCAACGTTCGAGTCAAGTGGTCGCGGCATGAAAAAACCCGCCGCATAAGCGACGGGTTTTACAACCTGGCTCCCCGGGTAGGACTCGAACCTACAACAGCGCGGTTAACAGCCGCGTGCTCTACCATTGAGCTACCGAGGAATTTAAAAGCCCAGCGGAATGGGCTGAGAAATTCTGGCTCCCCGGGTAGGACTCGAACCTACAACAGCGCGGTTAACAGCCGCGTGCTCTACCATTGAGCTACCGAGGAATAGGTGCGTGCTCTCAAGCAACGAAGTTTATTATACGGACGAATCAGCTCAGGGCAAGAACTTTTTTAAGAATTTTTCCGACCTAGTCATTGGGGACGTCCCCAATGACCACATGAAAGCGCCCCCAAGCGGATGTGCTTGAGGGCGCTTCTTGCTTGCGAGGTTATGACTCGATGTAGTCCTTCAGCTTGCTGCTGCGGCTCGGGTGGCGGAGCTTGGCCAAGGTCTTGGACTCGATCTGGCGGATACGCTCGCGCGTGACGCCAAACTCGCGGCCGACTTCCTCGAGCGTGCGGGGATGCCCGTCGACAAGGCCAAAGCGCAGCTCGATAACCTTGCGCTCACGATCGGCAAGCGAGTCGAGCACCTGAGTGAGCTGCTCCTGCAGCATGGAGAAGCTGGCGGCATCGGGCGGAACGATAGCCTGGGAGTCCTCGATAAAGTCGCCCAGCTGGGAATCCTCTTCCTCGCCGATGGGGGTCTCGAGCGACACGGGCTCCTGCGAGATCTTCTGGATCTCGCGGACGCGGTCGGCGCTCATGTCCATCTCGGCACCGATCTCCTCGGGGGTCGGGTCGCGACCCAGGTCCTGAAGGAGCTGGCGCTGCACGCGGACGAGCTTGTTGATAGTCTCAACCATATGCACGGGAATACGGATGGTACGGGCCTGATCGGCAATGGCGCGCGTAATGGCCTGACGGATCCACCACGTGGCGTACGTGGAGAACTTAAAGCCCTTCTGGTAGTCGAACTTCTCGACGGCGCGGATCAGACCGAGGTTGCCCTCCTGGATCAGGTCAAGGAACAGCATGCCGCGGCCGACATAGCGTTTGGCGATGGAGACGACCAGACGCAGGTTTGCGCTGATGAGTGCCTGCTTGGCTTCGAGGCCCACGTTCTCAATGCGCGTAAGACGACGCATCTCGGCACGCGTGAGCTCGAGCTCGCCGGCATCGGCAGCCTCGAGCTTCTCGGTGGCCTCGAGACCGGCCTCGATCTTCATGGCCAAATCGACCTCTTCGGAGGCGGTCAGCAGGTCGACCTTGCCGATCTCCTTGAGGTACATACGAACCGGATCGCCGGTCAGCATCACCGTGGAGGCATCGATGCCACGCACGCGGGAGCGTGAACGGGACGTGCGCACGGTGCGCTTCTTCTTGCTCTTGGAAGAACCCATCTCGGCATCGGCCTGACGGGCCATCTTGAGCTCGTGATCGTCGAGCGAGCCGGAATCGTGCTCGTCGTCGTCATCGAAATCGTCGGTATCGGTATCGTTATCGTCATCGTCGACGTCCATGGGGGCGTCGTCGTTACCGCTCGCGGAGATAATCTGGATGCCGCTGTTGCGCAGCGCGGAATACACCGCGGTGAGCTGCTCGTCAGAAACATCGATATCCTTCAGGGCGACCTGAATCTCGTCCTCGGTTACCGAAGTCCTGTTTGAGCCGTTGCCCATGAGCTTTGCAACGTAGGATTCCAGCCCAGTACCCGTGCTCTCAGTCTTTTTTGGCACAGATTCTCCCTTCATAGTCCACAGGACTCAATACTTTAGCACACACATAGGCGTCTATACCCAAAAAGAGGACTGGATATAGGCGAGAATACGCTGGTTGACCACAACATCTAGGCCTGTTCGGTGCCTGCGGCCTCCAGACCGATCAAACGGAACGGGTCCGCCACGCCGCCGATAGACTTTTGCAGCTCGCGTTGACGCTGCGAATCCTGCGCGGCCTGCACGGTCAACGCGCGACGGGCCTCATCATCGAGCGAACGGTCCTGGCGCAGCTTGGCCTGTGCGGCACGCATGCGGCGCTTGATGGTGTAGAGCTCGAGCGTATCGAGCATGAACACGATGTTCGTCTCGGTGGGGTGCTTGCTCGTCGCGGAGATGCGCCCGGCACTCACAAGCGTTGCCGCCTCGGGACAGACCGAGCGCGCCGCATCCATGCAGGCTGCAGGATCGGTTCCCGGCGGCGTTGCCAGAACGGCCCATGCGATGGACTCGTGACGTGGGTCAACCCACTCGATAGAGCAGATGCGGTCGGCATACGTGCGGAACAGGTCGGGGTAGCTCGTGAGCATCGTCAACAGCTCGCGCTCCCCTGCCAAGGACTTGCGCTCAAGATCAGTAAGAACCATCGGCGCCGCCGCAGCCGGAGCGCCCGAACCATCAGTCACAGGCACAGCACCCGTACCATCAGGCACATCGATCGGCGGCAGGTCGTCGACGACCTCCACGGGCGCGGCACCGTAGGCATCGAGCGGGACGTAGTCATACGGCTCTTCTTCGACCGGCGCGGACACCGGCGGCGTCGCGCCCGATGCCCAAGCACCGCGAGATGCCCCCTGCGAACCAGACGTCCGACCGCCCGCGCTACCAGAGCGCTCGGCTTGCGCCCGCTGGCGTTCATAGTTCTGCTCACGACGTCGTTCCGCATCTTCGCGCTTGGCGACATCGCGAAACACGCGACCCGAACTCGCGCGAACCGTCTCCAGATCCAAACCCAGCAGATCGGCAATCTGGATAAAGTATGTGTCGATCATATAGCTATCGCGCAGCGGATAGATAAGCGTCAGCGCATCTTCCAGCGCCTTGGCACGACCGCCCGGCGTGGTGATGTCACTCGACTCCTGCAGCGAACGGTAGACAAAGTCCATGAGCGGCTCGGCAGCGTCGATGCGCGCCTGAAGCTCCTGTCCACCATGCGCCGTGATGAACTCCATGGGGTCGTTGCCGTCGGGCAGCACCACGCAGCGCAGGTCCATCGAATCCTGCTCGATAAATTGAATCGCGCGACGGGCGGCCTTCTGGCCCGCGGCATCGCCATCGAACATATACACGATACGCTTGGCAAAGCGGGTGAGCGTCTTGACGTGATGCTCCGTGAGCGCGGTGCCCAGCGTGGCGACAACGTTTTTGATCCCCGCCTCCCAGCAGGCGATACAATCGGTATAGCCCTCCACCACGATGGCCGTATCCTGCGCGACGATAAACTCCTTGGCCCAGTTAAAGCCATAGAGGTTTCGCTTTTTATGGAACACGCTCGTCTCGGCGGTGTTGAGGTACTTGGGTTGGCCGTCACCCATGATGCGCCCGCCAAAGGCAATGTTGTGACCCTGCTCGTCAAAGATGGGAAACATCACGCGGTCGTAGAAGCGGTCGGCAAGCCGCCCGCGCCCGCGGCTCACGGCAACGTTGGCGTCGATCATCTCCTGCGGGGTAAAACCCGCCTGGGACAGGTGCGACACCAGCGCGTTGCGGCCCGGTGCAAAGCCCAGGCAGTAGCGGCGGCAGACGTCGCCACCCATACCACGGCTGGCAAAGTACTCGCGTGGACGGCCGTCCTTACCGCGCATAAGCATGGTGTGGTAGAACTGGGCGGTCTCGGCACACAGATCGTAGATGCGGGCACGCTTGGTACCGCGCTCGCGACGATCTCCGGTGTCATGCAGCTCAATACCCGCACGATCGGCCAAATAGCGGATTGACTCGGGAAAGCTCAGGTTTTCGCGCTTCATGATATAGGTGAAGACGTCGCCGCCTTCGCCGCAGCCAAAGCAGTGCCAGACCTGCGTAGCGGGGATAATGTGGAAAGAAGGCGTCTTTTCGCCATGGAAGGGGCAGCAACCCCAAAACTCATGGCCGCGGGGCTTGAGCTCAACCGTTTCCTGCACGATGGCAACTAAGTCGGACGCAGCGCGTACCTGGTCTTTTTCCTCATCGCTAATCACGGATACTCACCCCCTGCTCGCCCAAGTTGTGACGAATATCCTCGATATTACCCTCGACGGTCGCGATCAACTCATCCAGCGATTCGAACACACGCGAGGGACGCAGCCAGCGCGTAAACGCCAGCGAAACGGAAGCGCCGTACAGGTCGCCCGTATAACCAATTAAGTTAGCCTCGAGATGCGATGAAGCGGCATCGTCGGCATACGTCGGCGGCAGGCCGACATTAACGGCAGCGGGCCACGCGATGTCATCGACGAGCACCAGACCCTCATACACACCATCGGCAGGCACCTGAATGCCGTCGGGAACCTGCAGGTTTGCCGTGGGAAAGCCCATGTCAGAACCCTCGTGACGGCCACGAATAACACCGCCACGCAGCATATACGGGCGGCCGAGCAACTCAGCAGCAAGCTCCACATGGCCCTGTCCCAGCTCATGACGAATGCGGGTGGCGCAAATGGCCTCACCGCCCTCGCAAAGCAGGTCGTGACCATACACGTCAACGCCGCGCTCGGAACCCCAAGAGCGCATCTCGGCAACACCAGAAGCACCGCCACGACCCAGCCTAAAGTCGCTGCCAACGCGAATCGAACGAATGTCGACCAGACGCGACACCAGCGAGAGAAAAGCAACATGGTCGAGTGCCGCAACCTCAGGCGTAAAGGGAACGGCCACCACCGCATCGACCCCGGTCTGAGCCAAGGCATGTAGACGGTCGGCCGTCGTCATCAATTTTTGAGCGGGCGAAGGACTCACCACAACGTCCGGATCGGGATCGAAAGTGACCACGACCGCCTTGCAATCATGGGCGCGCGCATCGCTAACAAGCGCCGCAATGAGCTCCTGGTGTCCACGGTGAACGCCGTCGAACACGCCGATGGCAATCGATGCGGCACCCAGGTGCTCACACTTATCAAACGCATCGGCAGTAACGATGTGAGCCACGTCCGACTCGCCCGCGAAAAAAATACGCGCGAGCTCGTGAGCGGACAACATCATCGAACACCGCCGATTGCCTGCGGAAACACGTGCTCCATGACAAAGCGGCCACCCTCGATGCGGGCGAGCGCCTTGAGTCCCCCATCGAGCACCAACGCAAAAGGCGACTTCGAGGTATCGAAATCGGCAAGCGCACGCTCAACGGGAATGCGTCGACCGCAGAGCAGATCGTCGGCAAGATTGCCCGGCAAGTCAACACGCGTGGCGCCCAGGGCCGCAATGGGATCCAGGGCAAAGCCAGCCGCGGACTCGGGAGAAAACTCCTCGACCGCATGACAAGCGCCAATGGAAACAACACCGGAGGCCGTGCGGCGCAGCGCGGAAATGTGCGCGGCGCTCTCGCAGGCGCGGCCCAAATCGCGAGCGAGCGCACGGATATAGGTACCCTTGCTCACTGAGAACGCCACGGTCCACACACACGTATCACCTTCGCCTCCCACGGCGATCAGGTCGGCGGCATAGACCTCGACGGGGCGCGGAGGTAGGTCCACCGCATTGCCCTCGCGAGCAGACTTGTAGGCGCGAACGCCATTGACCGAGATAGCCGAAAACGCCGGCGGCACCTGCATCTGCGGACCCAGCAAAGCGGCCAAGCGCTCACGGGCATAGGCAGGATCGCGGAGCTCGTTGGCAACAGCCACCGTGCGGACCGCCTCGCCCTCCGCATCATCGGTATTGGTCTCGGCGCCAAACGAGATGTCGGCGACATAGCTTTTGGTATCGAGGGTTAGCATGCCCAGCAAACGAGTAGCCTGGCCAACACCCACCACCATGACACCCGATGCCATGGGGTCGAGCGTGCCGGCATGGCCGACGCGACGCTCATGGAGGGCGCGCCGACATTGCGAGACCACATCGTGGGACGTGCAGCCCACCGGCTTATCGACGGCGAGCAGCATATTCAGTTGAGAAGGCGTACGACGAGCCATGTACCATCCAAAAAGTTAAAGCTCGACGGTCACCGAAGCGGGATCCTCCCCTACCAGTTCGGCCAGCATGGGAAGTGCCACGGTGAGCGTCTCGAGAATCGTTCCGTTGTTGGAGAAACCGGCGGCAGCGGGATGTCCGCCTCCGCCAAAAGCAGCAGCGATCTCGGACACGTTGAGGTCGCCCTTGGAGCGCAGGTTGCCGCGCACCTTGCTATCGCCCTCAATGCCCTTCAGGAACAGGCAGACTTCGACGCCCATCACCGAGCGAACCACATCGACCAGGCCGTCGCACTCATCCGAGGTGACACCGCAGGCCTCAAGGTCACTCTGGTACGCGTAGCTATACGCGACGCGCCCGTGGGCCACCGTCTTGATGCGGCCCATAACGATGGACTTGAGGTGCAAAAACTCAACGCGCATGCTCTGGTAAACCTCGAGTGCCACACGCGCCGGATCGGCACCGTGGGCAACCAGACGCGAGGCTGCATGGAACGCGGCGGCATCGGCATTTTGATACTGAAAACGGCCGGTATCGGTAACCAAGCCACACAGCAGGCAGGTCGCAACGCCATCACGTGCGACAATGCCGCAATTGTCCAAGAAGCGGTCGATGATCATGGCGCAGGCTGCAGCTTCGACGCGCCTCAGGCTGAGCTCGGCAAACTCCTCGCGCGCCGGATGGTGATCGAAGCACACCACATGCTTGGAGCGACGAAGCACCTCGGCGGAGTTGTTCAGGCGCTCTACGACCGGTACGTCCACCGAGATGAACAGGTCAGGATTGCCAGTGTACGCAGATGCCGGCACCAGGCGATCGGAGCCTTCCATAAAGCGGTAGATACGCGGAACCGGGTCATCGTCTGCCAACAGCAGCGCAATGTCCTTGTTGGGAAAAAACTTCATGAGCGAAAGGCCCAGACCCAACACGGAGCCCAGGGCGTCGCCATCGGGAGAAGTGTGTCCCGAAATCGCAATGGAGGACGCACCCTCGATGAGCTCGAGGATGCGTCGCTGAATATCTGCAGACTCGCACGAGGCGAGGTCGGCGGAATTAGTCATCTAAAGCTGCCTCCTGGGCGGCATCCGCTATCGGATAGCCGTCCTCGTCCTTTTCGATCGCAAGCGTGGCGGGAACGTTTTCCAGCGCACGCGTGATGCGCTCGGCCTCATCGGTCGAGCGATCGATGCGAAAATCGAGCTCGGGCGTAACACGCCAATCGAGCGAGCGAGCCAACAGACTGCGAATACGGCCCTTAGCGCTTGCGAGCGCCTCCATGACCTCGTCGTAGCGGCTCGCATCGCACGACACGAACACACGCGCGAACGAACGGTCCACCGCGACCTCGACCGCGGTCAAAGTAACCAGGTCGAGACGCGGATCGGAAACCTCAAAGAGCAGGATATAACCGAGCTTCTCGCGAAGCTGCTCGCCCAGACGGCGGGTTGCCTGCGTTTGCTTCATAGCGCTACCCCCTACTCGGTACGGGCAACCTGGTCGATGCGGTAACCCTCGATCTGGTCGCCGGGCTTGATGTCCTGGAAGTTCTCCAGGCCAATGCCGCCCTCGGAACCGCTCTTGAGGCTCTTGGCTTCGTCCTTGTAGTGACGCATCGAGGCGATCTTGCCGTTGAAGACCACGATGCCGTCGCGCACCAGACGCACGGAATCGGTCGCGGCGATCTCGCCCTCTTCGACACGGACACCGGCGGCGATACCGACTTTGGGCACCTTGAAGGTGTCCAGGACGGTCGCGGTACCCGTGGAGACCTCGACCTCGGTGGGCTTAAGCATGCCGATACGGGCAGCGTCAAGTTCCTCGAGGCACTTGTAGATAACGTCGTAGCAACGGATCTCGACGCCCTCGCGCTCGGCGGCGGAACGTGCCTTACCGTCGGGGCGGACGCCAAAGCCGATGATGATGGCGTTGGAGGCGTCGGCCAGGACGACGTCGGTCTCGTTGATGGCACCAACGGCGGAGTGGATCGTGTTGATGCGAACCTCGGACTGATCCATCTTGTCGAGCGAATCCTGAAGGGCCTCGATGGAACCCTGGACGTCGGCCTTGATGATCAGGTTGAGCTCCTTGACCTCGGCGTCGGCAATGGTCTCGAAGAGGTTCTCGAGCGTGACGTGCTTGACGCGGCTCTGCTCCTCGATACGGGCCTTGAGCGAACGCTCGTCAGCAAGCGCGCGAGCCTCACGCTCGTCCTCGAACACGCGGAACTCGTCACCGGCGTTGGGCACGGACTGCAGGCCCAGGATCTCGACGGCGTCGGAGGGACCGGCCTCGGTGACGGCGCGACCCTTGGGGTCGAGCATAGCACGGACGCGGCCGTAGGTAAGGCCGGCGACCAGCGTATCGCCCACGTGCAAGGTACCGCGGGTCACGAGCACGGTAGCGACCGAGCCGCGGCCCTTGTCGAGCTTGGCCTCGAGGACGTTGCCGGAGGCAAAGGTGTCCGGGTTGGCCTTGAGCTCGAGCACGTCTGCCTGGAGCAGCACGGTCTCCAGAAGGTCGTCGATACCGATCTTCTGCTTGGCCGAGATGTTGACGAACATGTTCTGTCCGCCCCACTCCTCGGGGATGACGCCGTACTCGGTGAGCTCCTGGCGCACGCGGTCGGGGTTGGCACCCGGCTTATCGATCTTGTTGACGGCGACGACGATGGGTACGCCGGCGGCCTTGGCGTGGTTGATCGACTCGACCGTCTGGGGCATGACGCCGTCGTCGGCAGCCACGATCAGAATAACGATGTCGGTCACCTTGGCACCACGGGCACGCATAGCCGTAAAGGTGGCATGACCCGGGGTATCGATGAAGGTGATCTTGCGGTCATTAATCATGACCTGCGAAGCACCGATGGCCTGCGTGATGCCGCCCGCCTCGCCGGCAGCGACACCGGTGTGACGGATGGCGTCGAGGAGGCTCGTCTTGCCGTGGTCGACGTGGCCCATGACGGTGACGACCGGGGCGCGCGGCTTAAGGTCGGCGGGATCGTCGTAGAACGAGAAGGTGTTCTCCTCCTCGGGGGTGATGATCTTGATCTGACGACCCAGGTCGTCGGCAACGAGCTCGACGAGGTCATCGGACATGGACTGCGTCATGGTGAGCGGCGTACCCAGTAGGAACAGGCGCTTGATGATGTCGTTGGCCGGAACGTCGAGCGCCTCGGCGAGCTCCTGGACGGTAACGCCCTGGGAAACCTTGATGGCGTCGAGCTCCTCGGGGTTCACGCCCTGGGCCAGCGCTTCCTCTATCTTGCGCTCCTCCTGAGCCTTGGCAGCCTCGCGCTCGCGCTTCTCCTTGCGCTTCTTGCGGCGACCGGTGGACTCGCGAGAGGCCTCCTCGACGGCGGCACGAGCCTCCTCGAGCACCTTCTCGCGGCTGTACTCCTCGGCCTCGCGAGCCATACGGCTGTAGTGGTCCTCTTCGTTGTTGTGACCGCCCTTGCGCTTCTTGCCCTTGCCCTGCTTATCAGGGTTGGGGAAGTCCATGCCAGCAGCGACGTTGTTGCTGGCGTTGGTGCGATGGCTGTGCGGACGGCTCTCGGAGGCGTTGCGCTCGGAGTTGTTGTCGGAGGCGTTACGATCGTTACGGCGGCCACCGCGGCGATCATTGTTGCCGCCACGACGGTTACCGCGCTCGGCGGCGCGCTCGGCCTTGGCCTTGTCCTCGGCGTCCTTCTTCTCCTTGAGCACGGTCTCCTGTGCGGCGATCTGGTCGAGCAGCGAACGGAAGCGCGAACCGGAGTCGGAAGCGGGAACGGCGCGGCGCTGGGCCTCGCGGGCAGCCTCCTCCTTCTCGCGGGCAAGGCGCTCCTGCTCGGCCTTCTTCTTGGCCTCGGCCTCGGCGCGGGCAGCCTCCTCGGCAGCCTGGGCTGCGGCAAACTGGCGGCGTTCCTCCTCGCGTGCCTTCTCGGCGGCGATGCGCTCGCGCTCGGCCTCGGCGGCGCGAGCGGCCTCCTCGGCGGCAGCTGCCTGCTCCTCGGCCTGCTTGGCGGCCTCGACTTCCTGAGCGCGGGCCTCGATCACCGAGGCGAGCTGCTTGCGGACCATGGCGACATAGGCGTCCTCCAAAGTGGAGGACGCGGACTTAGCGGGAATCTTCATTTCGGCGAGATGACCCATCAGTTCCTTGGAGGTCATGCCGAACTCTTTGGCCAGGGTGGACACACGGACTTTTGCCATATGACTTCACCTACCCTTTCTGGCACCTTGGGTGCCTAGAGACTGAACGAGCGAGGGAGACGCGCCGGGACCCGCCCGGCGCGACCGCGCGCTAGATCAGGTCCTCCGCATCATCGAAGGCGTCGGTGTCGTGGACACCGCAGAAACGGGAGCCGGGACGAGCCTGGTTGCGGCACTGGACGCCGTCCTCGGACACGTACTCGCAGCGGCGGACGTCCTCGTCCTCCTCGTCACCGATCAGGTCGGCGGCGGGCTCCTCGTGAACGGGAACGTTCTTGAGGATGTCGGCGGCAAGCGTCTCCGACTTGATGTCGATGTGCCAGCCGGTCAGGCGCGCGGCGAGGCGGGCGTTCTGGCCCTCCTTGCCGATGGCGAGGGACAGCTGGTCGTCGGGCACGATGACGCCGGCGTAGGCCTTCTCCTCGTCGATGAGGACGCGGGTGACCTTAGCGGGCGAAAGGGCGTTGGCGACGTAGACGGCAGGATCGGCATCCCACAGGATGACGTCGACGCGCTCGCCACGGAGCTCGCCCACGACAGCGCGAACACGGCTGCCCTTGGGGCCGACGCAGGCACCCACGGGATCCAGGCGGTCGTCGAGCGAGTGGACGGCGACCTTGGAACGCTGGCCGGGCTCGCGGGCGATTGACTTGATCTGGACGGTGCCCTCATAGATCTCGGGCACCTCCTGCTCAAACAGACGACGCATGAGCTCGGGGTGGGTACGGGAGATGACAATCGGCGGACGGCTGTGCTCGCCACGAACCGGCTGCAGGTTGGAGTTGGGGTCGCGAACGTCGATGATCACGGCCTTGATATGCTGGTTGTGCAGGTAGCGCTCGCCCATCGGACGCTCGTTGCGCTCGTTCTCGTAGCGACGCTGATCGAAGTGCGGCAGCTCGGCCTCGACGCCCTCGCGGATCTTGACGATCGTGAAGTCGGGCGTGGACTGCAGCACGGTACCGCTGATGAGGTCACCGATGCGGCCGGAGAACTCCTCGTAGATCTGCTCGCGGGCGGAGTTGCGCACGATGGCGTTGATCTCGGCCTTAGCGTGCTGGGCGGCGATGCGGCTCGTGTTCTTGGGGGTGACGTCGATCTCCTCGAACTCGGTGAAGTTGCCCTCCTCGTCCATGGAATCGTCGATCGGCTCCAGGCGGTAGACGTAGATCTTGCCGGTGGTGCGGTCGATGGTCACCTTGGCGCCCCACTCAAGATGCAGGATCTCGGCATAGCTCTTGGCAAGCGACTGCTCCAGGCGGTCGATCAGGTAGAGCTGGTCGATGTGCTTCTCCTGGCAAAGCTCCATCAGGGCGGACATCATGTCGGATGCTGCCATCTTACTTTCCTTCCTTCGCGGGCTTGAAGTCATAGGTGGGCTTCAACTTGCACTTTTTAACATCAGAGAAATCGAGGGTAACGGACTCGCCGTCCTCGAGCTCGAGGGTCACGTTCGTCTCGGTGGCGGCGGCAATCTTGCCGGCGTACTTGCGACGGCCCTCGGTAGCGGTGGAGGTGAGCTCACAGTTCTCGCCAACAAAGCGGACAAAGTCGCACGGGCGGCGCAGCGGGCGCGCCATGCCCGGGCTCGACACCTCAAGCGTATAGCTCGAAGAGATAGGGTCGAGCTCCTCAATCACATCGCCGACCCACTTGGTGTTGGCCGTGACGTCGTTGAGCGACAGGCTCTGGCCCTCGGCACCCTCGATACGCACGCGCACGCAGGGGGCCTTGGTGGCGCCCACGAGCTCGACGTCGACGATGTCGACATCGTGCTGGGGAGCGACGGCCTCGAGCGCGTCGATGATCGCCTGCTCGGTCTTGGTCTTGACCATTGCGGCACCTCCATCCATACAAAAAAGAAGCGGGGCCGAAACCCCACTTCTTTAAATTACAACTTCATTTGCAAGCAAACTATACCAATAGCTGCGGAAACGCGCAAGCACAGTACGAATCTGCAGGTCAGCGTGCGCACAGGTTCTCCACAAGAAATGGATAATTGGGTGTTGTCGTAAGTATCCTTAACCAAATAGAGGGGCGACTCCCTGCAGAATCGTCCCTCGCTTTTTGATGTCAGCTATGCGCGCAGCGCTTACTTGACCACCAGGTTGACCAGCTTGCCGGGCACGCAGATGGCCTTGACGACCGTCTTACCCTCGAGCCACTTGGCGACGGCGGCCTCGGCGGCAGCCTGCATCTCCTCGTTGGAGGCGTCGCGGGCGACGTCGATGCGGCCACGGACCTTGCCGAGCACCTGGACGACGATCTGCACCGTGTCCTCGATGGACTCGGCCAAGTCGAACTCGGGCCAGGCGGCGGTGTAGGCGTTGCCCTCGCAGCCGAGGGCCTCGTGCCACAGTTCATCGGCCCAGAACGGGCAGATGGGGGCAAGGACGCTCACGATATCCTTAGCCACGCCGTAGCACAGCGCCTTGTCGCGGGCGGCACCCTCGGTGGCGTTGAGGTAGGCGCTCGCCGCGTTGACGAGCTCCATGACGGCCGAGATGGCGGTGTTGAACTGGCCGCGATCGAAGTCCTCGGTGCACTTGGCGATGGTGCGGTGACGCTCGCGATAGAGCTTCATCGCGACCTCGTCGAGCGCGGACTTGTCGAAGGCCACGTTGGCGTCGCCGGACTGGACGAGCTGCCAAACGATACGCCAGGCGCGCTTGATGAAGCGGTTGGCGCCCTCAACGGCCTTGGGGTCCCAGTCGAAGTCCTTCTCGGGCGGGGCGATAAACAGGATCGCCAGACGCATGGTGTCGGCGCCGTAGGGCTCGATGACCGAGCTCGGGGGCACGACGTTGCCCTTGGACTTGGACATGGTGTCGCCGTTCTCGTCCTTGACCATGCCCTGGCACAGCAGGTTGGTGAAGGGCTCGTCCACACTCAGCAGGCCCAGGTCGCGCAGTGCCTTGGTAAAGAAGCGGCTGTAGAGCAGGTGCAGAATGGCGTGCTCGATGCCGCCGATGTAGTTATCGACAGGCATCCAACGATCGGCAGCCTCGCGGGAGAAGGGCAGCTCGGTGTTGTGCGGGTCCGTATAGCGCAGGTAATACCAGCTGGAGCAAGTGAAGGTGTCCATGGTATCGGTCTCGCGCTTGGCCGGGCGGCCGCAGACCGGGCAGGTGGTCTCGTAGAACTCCTTGCACTCGGCGAGGGTCTCGCCGGCGCCCAGGTCCAGGTTCTCGGGCAGCGTTACCGGCAGCTGATCCTCGGGCACGGGCACGATGCCGCAGTGCTCGCAGTGGATAGCCGGGATGGGGTTGCCCCAATAGCGCTGGCGGCTGATGAGCCAGTCGCGCAGACGGAACTCGACCTTGCGACGGCCGCAGCCCATGGCCTCAAGGTCGGCCACAATCGCAGCCTCGCCCTCGGAGTGCTTGCCGCCACGCATGCCGGTGTACTTGCCGGACTGAACGAGCGTGCCCTCGGCAGCATGGGCGCAATCCCAGTCGACGGTCTCGGCATGGAAGGTATCAATGGTCTCGCCGCTGGCCTCGACGGCAGCGCGGTCGTCATCGTCCAGGATAATCGGCACAATAGGCAGGTCGTACTTGCGGGCGAACTCAAAGTCGCGCTGGTCGCCGCAGGGAACGGCCATGACGGCGCCGGTGCCGTAGTCGGCAACGACGTAGTCGGCAACCCACACGGGGACCTTCTCGCCGTTGACCGGGTTCACCACGTATCGGCCGGTAAAGGCACCGTGCTTCTCGAGGGTGCCCTGGGCACGCTCGACGGCGGAGATATGCTTGGAGTCCTCGACGATCTTGGTCACGGCCTCCTCGTACTCCGTACCCTCGACGAGCTCGTGCAGACGAGCGTACTCGGGGGCCAGGACAAAGAAGGAGACACCGAAGAGCGTATCGGCACGCGTGGTGAAGACGGTGATCTTGCCCTCGTCGCCCTCGATGGGCTCGCCATCCTTGTCGCACAGGGTAAAGTCGACCTCGGCGCCCTCGGAGCGACCGATCCAGTTGGCCTGCATCTGCTTGACGCGCTCGGGCCAGCCGGGGAGCTTCTCCAGATCATCGAGCAGCTCCTGGGAGTACTCAGTGATCTTGAAGTACCACTGCTCAAGGTCGCGCTTCTCGGGCTCGGTGCCGCAGCGCCAGCACTTGCCCTCGGTGACCTGCTCGTTGGCCAGAACGGTCTTGCAGGTGGGGCACCAGTTGACCGGGTTCTTCTTACGGTAGACCAGGCCCTTTTCCCACAACTTCTCAAAGATCCACTGACCCCAACGGTAATAATCGGGGCTGCAGGTCTTGACCATGCGATCCAGATCGTAGGAGAAGCCCATGCGCTTCATCGTGGCGAGCGCCTGGTCCATGTTCTTATACGTCCAGGCGGCAGCCTGCGTGTTGTGCTTGATGGCGGCGTTCTCGGCAGGCAGGCCAAAGGCGTCAAAGCCGATGGGGTGCAGAACATCGTAGCCGCGCATGCGAGCCTGACGGGCCATGGCATCGCCGATGGTATAGTTGCGCGCGTGGCCCATGTGCAGATCGCCCGACGGATACGGGAACATCTCGAGCACGTACTTCTTGGGCTTGCTGGCGTCGGTGTCGACGGCAAAAAGGTTGGAGTCCTCCCAGGCCTTCATCCACTTGGACTCAATGGCCTGCGCGTCGTAGGCAGGGATCTCATCCTTATGATCTGTGCAATCGCACATATCAGCTCCTTTAATCTTTAATGGGGTCGGTCGGCTTAGCTTTATTCGCTACTGCGGACAGTCCTGCGCAAGACGAAGAGCACATTAAGTGCTCTTCTTTGCGTGCGGAACTTGTAGCGAACAAAGCTAAGCCGCCCGACCCTAAGGTTGACTCGACTGATGATAGCAAATACGACAAGCGAGATGTCTGCGACTTGCAGGCATCTCGCTTTATCTAAATAACGTGGTTGAGGCTCAACCTTTATGTGCAGGTCTTATCTTATCGATACGTTACGCTCTGTTGGGAGTCCTTGACTACGACGTCGTGGGCTCCGCCTTCGACGATCGAGGTCGAGGAGACCAAGGTCAAGCGTGCCTTTTGCTGAAGCTCAGGGATCGAGAGGGCGCCGCAGTTACACATCGTGGACTTGACCTTGTAGAGCGTGCCGCCCACGCCGTCCTTGAGGGAACCGGCGTAGGGAACGTAGGAGTCAACGCCCTCGACGAAGCTGAGCTTCGCGGCGCCGCCCAGGTCGTAGCGCTGCCAGTTGCGGGCACGCGCAGAGCCCTCGCCCCAGTACTCCTTCATGTACTGGCCGTTGACGTTGACGCGCTCGGTCGGGCTCTCGTCAAAGCGGGCGAAGTAGCGACCCAGCATCATAAAGTCGGCACCCATGGCAAGGGCGAGCGTCATGTGGTAGTCGTAGACGATACCGCCGTCGGAGCACACGGGCACGTAGACGCCGGTCTCCTCGTAGTACTCGTCGCGAGCGCGGCAGACGTCGATCAGCGCGGTGGCCTGGCCACGGCCAATGCCCTTAGTCTCGCGGGTAATGCAGATGGAACCGCCGCCGATACCGACCTTGATGAAGTCGGCACCGCAGTCGGCCAGGAAGCGGAAGCCCTCGGCGTCGACGACGTTACCGGCACCGACCTTGACGTCCTCGCCGTAGTTGGCGCGGATCCACTCGATGGTGCGCTTCTGCCACTCGCTGAAGCCCTCGGAAGAGTCGATGCACAAGACATCGGCGCCGGCCTCGATGAGCAGCGGCACGCGCTCGGCATAGTCGCGGGTGTTGATACCGGCGCCGACCATGTAGCGCTTATCGCCGTCGAGCAGCTCGTTGGGGTTGGTCTTGTGGCTGTCGTAATCCTTGCGGAAGACGATGCCCATGAGGTGATCGTTGTCGTCAACGATGGGCAGAGCGTTGAGCTTGTTGTCCCAGATGACGTCGTTGGCAACCTTGAGGCTGATGTTCTTGTCGCCCACGATAAGCTGCTCACGCGGGGTCATGAACTCGGAGACCTTCTTCTGGTGGTCATCGCGGCTGGGGCGATAGTCACGGCTGGTGACGATGCCCAGGAGCTTGCCCTTGGGGGTGCCATCGTCGGTGACCGGCATGGTGGAGTGACCGGTCTTCTCCTTGAGCTCGATGACCTGTTCCATGGTCATGTCGGGGGTCAGCGTGGAATCGGACTGAACAAAACCGGCCTTGTGATCCTTGACGGCCTTGACCATGGCGGCCTCGGACTCGGGGGTCTGAGAACCGTAGATGAAGGACAGGCCGCCCTCGGTAGCGAGCGCGACACCCATGTCGACGCCCGAGACGGACTGCATGATGGCGGAAACCATGGGGATGTTCAGGGTGATTGCCGGCTTCTCACCGCGCTTAAAGCGGGTTAGCGGCGTCTTAAGAGAGACGTTGTTGGGGATGCACTGCGAGGACGAATAGCCAGGGACCAGCAGATACTCCGAAAACGTGTGGGACTCACCGGGAAAGAACGTAGCCATGTTTCTCCTTTTTCCATGCGACCGGTCGGCTGCAGGCCTCGTAGGACCCAGCCCAACCTTGGGCGCCCAATACTGGGGATGTATCTTAACGCACTTTGACTGCTACAATGCATGGTTTAGAAAGAGCACACGAGGGTTTGACGCAGGCTTTGCGTTTGCCCAGCAAACACTTTAGCGGGAAGACGTGAAGCACATGGAGTACAAGACGACAGCAAAGCTGGTCATTCAAGCGTGCGACAAAGATCTGCCGGGCGTGTTCGGCCACGGTTGTGTCTTGCTGCTGCAGGGCATCGCCCGCGAGCACTCGCTCAACCGCGCCGCCAAGAGCATGGGCATGGCGTATTCTAAGGCCTGGCGCATCGTGAACGAGGCCGAAGGGCAGCTGGGATGCAAACTCATCGAGCGCGACGGCGCCCGCGGATCCACGCTCACGCCGGCCGGCGAGCGAGCCATAGCGGTCTACGAGGAGCTACAGGCCGATATCAACAACGTCATCGCTGCCAAGGCCGACGCCCTCATCGCCAACATCAACGCGGAGTAGTCCTTTTGGGCGGTTTTTAGCCCACAGCGCCCTCGGGTTGAGGCTCGCACCACAAAACGGGCCCATCTACTACGTTTAGTTGAATACCCACGACCATACCGGACATTATGAAATTAAAACCGCTGGTAAACAGCTTGGTAATTTTCAAAATAGGCGGGTGTGGTCGACCCCTATTGCTTAAACGTAGTAAATAGGCCGTTTTCGTGACACAGACCCCGATTAGCTACTTGCGAAGGGCGTTATCGAGAGTGGCAGCCACCTGCAGAGGGTCGTCTGTGCCGGCGAAGAGGCGGATGGCGCTCCCCTGCTTACCGCGCGGGGCCGAAAGGCGCGTTGTTGAGCCGCCGGCGGGTGATGTGCGGAATTCGTCCGGCAAAGCGTCGAACAGCTCGCCCGCGCTACGCTCGATTAGGTCAAATTCTACTGCGGGGCCAAAGCCGTGCTCGAGGATTCCCGTTGCAACCGCATGGTCGGGATGCGAGGTCAGCCCGGGATAGCGCACGTTGCGTACCATCTCGTTGGCGGCCAGATACTCGGCCAGCGCACGGGCGCGGTCGAAGTGGGCCTGCATGCGAGCGTCGAGCGAAGACAGCCCCCGCTCCAGCATGCAAGCCTCATTAACAGAAAGGTCGAGTGCAGACGCACCGCAATCCGCAAGAAGCGCATACGCACACTCGGCGGCGGCATCCACGCGATGGCGCTTAAGCTGCGAGCGCGCCACCGAAGCGGCGACGAGTTTGCGCGGCGCAACGCCGGCACACACACGGTCGAGTGCCTCGAGCGAAAGCACGGCGCCCAGACGCAGCGGGTTGCACCCAAAGACGCCTGACGCAGTGTTATCAACCACGAGCAGCGCATGCGGCTCACGAGCGGCGCGGCCCAGAGCGCGAAGGTCGGGCACACGCAGACCAAACCCGCCGATGGAGTTGACGAACCACCACAGGTGCGGCCCCTCGGCATCAAACGAAGCATCAAAGCCTTCGGACGCAGCAGCAAACGCCGCAGCCGCAGGCTCCCCCACCAGCGCAACATCGCAGCCATCAAAGCCGCAGGCAAATGCATCGGCAAAGTCGTCCGCAAAGGCCACCAAGCGATCGCCGGGCTGCACAATCCCCAGCATCGACAGCGCCGCCGGCACATGCGAGGCCGCAACAAGACGCGCCTCACGCGCACCAGCCCTGACAGCCCAGTCCTCTTCTAACTGTTGCACGTCCACGCAACACCGTCCCCAAAAACCGAACCGAATAAACCATCCATGAAGATCGTACGCCAGCGAGCGGGCAGCTGCCGTGGCGAGGTGCCGCGAAAGAGGAGCGACGCGTACTTTATGTACGCGAGCGACGGTTTGAGCGGCAGATCGCCCGGCAGATGTCCGCGCAGCGTCGAGCGGTCCGGCGTTTGTTAAAACGCCGGAACATAGTTAGCCGTGATATTCGCCGTTGTACTGGATGAGCGTCAGGTCCTCAACGCCGTCGAGCGCGCGAATCGCATCGGCGTAGGGCATATCCACACCGTCCGAGAACACCTCGACGGCCATCTCGACCTTGTCACCGCGCATGGTCTTGGACTTGACGGAAAACTTGGTGCGCCCAAATGCACGCACGATATCGTCGCCGGTGGTCTGACCCGTGTAGTGGATGACCATCATGTACACGCGCGCCTTGTCCTGGTGGCTCGCAAAGCCGGCAATCATCACCACGATCACCACCGCCGTGAGCCCCACGAGCGCATACATACCGGCTCCCGCCGTAATGCCCGTGGTAATGGACCAAAACAGATACAGCAGGTCGAGCGGGTCCTTGACCGCCGTACGGTAGCGGACGATAGACAGAGCACCGACCATACCAAGCGAGATGACCACATTCGTCGAGATCGCGAGCGTGACCATGCAGGTGAGCACGCACATGCCCACGAGCGTCACGGCAAAACTGCGCGAATACACCACGCCGGTAAAAAAGCGCTTGTACACGTAATAGATCAGGATGCCCATGGCGAGCGCCACGAGCAGCGAAAGGCCGATCTTGGCAGGGTCGACCTGGCCAAACGCCTCCAAAACGGAGTTCTTAAAAAAGTCCCTGGTGCTCATGGTCTAAATATCCCCTCGGTTCTCAAAATCCGATTCCCAGTAGTTAAAACCGCGCAGGTAGGCGGTCTTGTCATAACACAGGCAGTACTTAGAGACCGCCGTGAGTTCGGCCGCACCCGGCGGCACCATATCGCGCACCAGCTGCGGACAAAACTCGGTAAACTTGACCTCCATCACCAGCTTGCCGGGCTCCAGCACGGGCAGCGCGGGCAGCGTCGCGTCAAAGATATCAAAGCTCCCCACCGCCGCGCGCACGTTGCTATCAAATGTGATGCGCACGGTGCCCTCGTCCATCACCCACGGTTCGCGCTCGTAGTCCACGATGGTCCGCGGGCGCATCATATTACAGATACACTCGATGTAGAACTCGCGACAGAGCGGATAGGGGCTCCTCAGCAAAAAGTCGTAGTCGCCAGCCAGAATCTGCCCAAACTCGTCACGCGTGAGCGGCGCGTCCTCCTTGTAGATCCAGCTGCCGTACTTCTTTTTGCGCTCGAGCTTAATCACCTTGTCGCTGCCGTTATAGATGCGCACGCGATACTTTTTGCGCATGAGAATACCGGCGTCTTTTTCTTCGTAGGCCGAGTTGCAGTAGTCGTCAAAGTACAGGCTGCGAATGGTGTAGCCACCCGCCCGCGCATGCTTGTCCAGCTTAAACACCGGCGCCATGCGGCAGGCAAGCGCGGCGTGCTCGCCCTCATTAATGAGATATTTGAGCTCGTGGCGATAACGCTCCTGCGTGGCGCGCACAGGCGGAGCCGCCAAGCGCTCAAGCAGCGCGCTAGCCCTCCTCATACGTATCCTCCACGACCTTACCGCCGTCTTGCACGTAAAAACACTTCAAGCCGTAGTGCTTGCCGTCGTCGGTCACATAGTAGTCAAACGCATCTTGTATATAGCCGTCTGAGTTGGTGGCGCGCACGCGCACAAAATACTGGCCGGCATTGGGCGCATCGCAGGTCACCTCGGGCAGTAGCACGTCCTCGGCCTTAAAAAGCACGTCGCTTATGGCATAGTCGCGCGAAAGCTCTAAGGTGTAGCGAATGTCGCGCGCCTCAAAGTCGTAGGACGTATCCCAGTTAATGCGCAGCTTACCGTTATCGATCTGCGGCACGCCAATGTAGAACGGCATGGGCTTTTTAAAACTCTCGCGAAAGCTCTTGTAGTTCTCCTCGATCTCGGAGGGAATCGCCGCGGCAATCTGCTCGTATTGATCCTTGGTGACAGGCAGATTATCGATATCGGGCGAAGCAAAGACCAGCGATTCAGTAACCTCGCGATAATGCTTGATCATCTTGCTCAGACGTGCCTCGGTCATATACGAGCGCAGGTCCATGACGGCGCGATCGAGCTCACTGCGAAACACCTTGCTGCGCAGCGCACGATTAAACAGCACGTTACCCCAATAGTTGCTTACGCCGCGCTCCCAGCTCGCATAGTCCGAGAACCCGGCAAGAGAAAGCTCCAGCTTGCGCAGCATACCGTCGTTGTCCCAATCGAGGATGTACCACGTATTGGAGTTGAGCGGGCTATACAGATAACAGTTACGGTTCTGCGTATCGCAGTTGCCCGTCAGGATCTGAAACGCCAGCCAATAGACCAGATTCTCGGTATCAAAGTAGGTGTCGAGCACGTTATCGATCTTTTGCGATTCGTCGTTGAGCGCATCGAGCATCTCGATGAGCTTGGTGTGGTCCGAATCGCCCTTAATCTCGAGCATTCCCTCGAAGTTTGCCTGGTTGTAGTCGGGATCGTCGGCAAGCTTAATGGTGTCCTCGTAGCGATGGAAATCAAAGCTGTTCACCTTGTACAGGTGCCCGTTCTTATCCAGGCCATGTGCCTTAAGCTCCGTCTTGTTGAGCTGCTCCACCTGCGTAAACAGGCCGTAGTCCTCAAAGGTATCGTTGGACTTTTCGGTCTGGTCGCACACCCACAGATGCACAAACTGCGTGCGCAGGCCCATCATCTGGGGAATCCCGCGGATAAGGTCGTAGGCCATCTTGTTGCGAAAACGCATACCCTCGCCCATGTGCTTGTTGAGCGCAATCGCGCGCTGTTGGCGCCAGGTGCCCTTGCCTTTTTTGAGCTCCACCTTGTAATTCTTTTGCGTGTAGGAGCTCGACGTCTGGCCGCGCACCTGCACGGTGGCATTGGGCGCTTCCTCGCCATAGCCAACCTCGCCGGCCACCGGGCCGTCTTCGTCGCCCGCTTGCAGCAGGCCCATAACCTGATAGCGCGTCACGCCCATGTCGGCATAGTCATACACCGAGTACGTGTTGATCTCGGCCCAGCTATGGTCCGTGTTCTCGGAGCTGTTGCCGCGAGAGACCGTCAGATACATGGTCACAATGCCCGAGTCATCATAGACCTCGTACAGCTCGTCCTTATCGCGCAGATGCTTGGACTGGTCGGAGGCCTCGGCCTTTTTAATCTTGTCCTGCTTTTTTACCTTATTTGTCGAGGATTCGTACTGAGATGAGCAGCCCGAAAGCAGCAGCGCGCCGGCAGCCGCCTCGATCAGACAGCGGCGAGACATCAACTTATCGATCATCAGAACCTCCCCAATGGTTGCGATACACGCGAACTACTGCGCGCTGAAACGCGCCGTGCGGCACGCCCTTGCGGCGGCACTCCTCATAGCGCTGCTCGGCACGGTCGAGCAAGCGGCCCAGCTGTGTAAAACGACCCGTTTTGTCGGTCGCCACAATAGGCTGCTGGCTCAGGATACGATACGGCAAGTTGGCGGTATAGGCATCGAGCCGCAGCAGCGCCACGATAAAAAACACCACCGCACCCAACAAAAAGCCAAAGCCGTAAAACTGCTGCGGCAAAAGCAACGACACGGCGGTCGCCAGCCCTGCCACACCGGCAAACAGGCCCGAGGCCAGCACGGCCCCCTTGTAGTCGGTAAAGTACAGCAAGATAAGCAGGATCGTGTTGCCCACGGCATACAGGCCGTAGCCTACGCATAACGTGCGAAAATACCCGTGCATAAGGTTGTTAAAGCCCAGCGGCAGGGCCGAGAGCACTGTGGTCTCGAGCGAGATGACCGCCGCGGTCACAAACAGCTGCTTGAGCGCGCAAAAGCGCAGTTCGCTGTTGAGCGTGGAGAGCATCTCCTCCTCGGCCACCACAATATCGCCCACCACGCCGCCGTCGTTAAACAGGCTGTAGTAGTCACGGTAGCGCGGATAGAAATTGACCTCGACCGACACCACAAAGTTGACGGTCGTGACGAGTGTGGTCAAAAACGCAATGAGTGCCGGCACGTCATGGTAAGGAGCCCCGTAAAACAGACCTTTGATCTGCACGCCAATAGGGCCCGCCCAGATAATAACCAGGTGTGCGAAAAGCCCCAAGTTGGTAAACAGCCCCGTAAGCGCAAGCGGCATAAATTGGTCGAGCCAGCGCAAAAAACGCCAGGGACTCCGGTCACTCCGTGGAAAATACCGGTACAGCAGTACCACATCCCAGGCGAGCATGACGCCGTAGCCTAGGGCGATTGACGCCAACAGGCCCTCGACCGGCGGCAGCCCCAGTGCCAGCGCGGCCAGGGCGCACAGGCACGCCACACCAATGGCAGCCGCAAAGCTGCACAGGATACCGCGGTAATCTTTGATGGCCGTGAGGTAGCTCATGCCATTCCAGTTGACGATCATAATGTTGAACAGCCACAGGCACAGCAGCCCCTGCAGCAGCGTGGCGCCCGAGAACAGCAAAAAGACGCCGTAGAGCACCGTGCCCGCAACGAGCATGATGGCATTAGACCCCCAAAACGAAGGCAGGATCTCATCCTCGCGCTCGGCAAAGAGCATGTCGGCCAAAAAGCGCGTGACCGGCATGGAGAAAAAGCTTGTGAGCGTGAGCGATGCCAGCAGCGTATAGGTCACCATGCACACCAGCAGATCCTGGTTGGCGCGGCCCACACCCCACAGACCGCACAGCACCAAGATACCCACCTGGAGCAGCACGCCCAGCAGCATGGGGCCCGTGCACACAATGCCAGCGTAGCCATAGGCGCGCATCGTGGCAAACAGACCCTTGCGCCTAAACAGGCGTTTGAGCTCAAAACCGATTCCGGCCACCGGCTACTCCCCCTCTCTGGGCAGGTCAAACGCTTGCGCCGTCTCGTCGTACAGCGCGCGATAGTTGGCGAGCATCTGCTCGTGCAAAAAGTACGTGGCAACGCGACGCTGGCCACGCTCCCCCATCTCAATACGACGGGCCCGGCTCACGCACATGCGCTCCATGGCATCGGCCAAGCCCTTGCGATACATAGGCGGCGTCACAAAACCCGCCACGCCAAAGTCGTCGCCCGGGGCGCCTTCGAGCAGCTCGCGGCAGCAGCCCACCTCGGTCGTCACGCAGGGACGGCGCGCTGCAAGCGACTCCAGCACGCTGAGCGGCTGGCCCTCGGAGATGCTCGTCAAAATGGTAAAGTCAAGCTTTTCCATGTACTCAACCACGTTGACGCGGCCGGTAAAGATCAAGTCGCGCACGCCCAGGGTATCGACCAGCGCGTGACACTCGGCGCCGTACTCCTCGTCATCCACGCCACCCATGATGTGCAGGCGCACGCGGGGCAGGCGCTCGTGCAGCTCAAAGAAGGCATAGATCATGGTCTTGACGTCCTTGATGGGCGCCAGGCGCACCACCGCGCCAATGTCCACCCAGCCGTCATCGGGCTTAAAGGGAATGTCCTTAAAGCGATCGAACTGGATGCCGTTGGGGATGACCAGGCACTTGTCCGCATCGCAGCCCATGTCGATCTGCGTCTTACGGGCGTTATGGAACAAACTGGTCACGCGGAAGGCGCGACGGTAGATCTCCTCCGAAAGCAGGTAGAAAAAGCGGATCCAGCGGTCCTTAAACGACGGCACCACCCAGTCAGCGCGAATGATCTCTTCCTCGCGTTCGCGAGTATAGATGCCATGCTCGGTCAGCAGCACCGGCGCATGGTGAACGCTTGAGCCCAGGCAGGCGAGCAGGCCACCGTAGCCGGTCGAGATGGCGTGGTACACATCGGCCACCGGCACCTCGCTGCCCAGAAGGTAGAGCACGGGCAGCAGCATGGAGCGCATGGTGTGGAATGCATCGGCAAAGGGCGTGTATGGGTACTCGGCCAGGCACACGTCGCGAAAGATATCCATAAAGGCGCGACTCTGCAAAAACGAGAGCGGATGCACGCGACGGCGCTGGAAGATATCGAATAGCACGTCCCAGTCCGGATTGGAGAGCGACACCAGGCGGCGCAGCGCCTCGCGCTCGCGGGCGTTAAAGTCGGCCTCTTCTTGCTCGCCCGATAGGCGCAGGGCGTCGTCCAGAAACACCTCGTGCACCTCGACCACGTTGCCGGGCAGCTCGTAGACAAACTTGCCGCGGTCGACAGCATGCGCGCCAATCACCCACAGCACAAACTCGTGCTCGGGCATGGCCTGTATGTAGCCGTGCATCCAGGTGGACACGCCGCCGTGCACATAGGGGTAGCAACCCTCGAGTACCAAGCAGATTCTCATTTGTCGCCACCCTCCTTGCGTGCAATGGTCACCGTCTTGTCCGTGGCTTTGACCAGGTACAGGTCGCCCGTCAGATGCGTAATCTCGCCACCCGTGACTGCACCGGGCTCACCGTTGTTGGCGCGGAACATGAGCCACGCCTCGTCGTGGAAATTGCCCAGGCTGAGCGTCCAGGCATCCGCACTTGTATCCACGCTCACCGTCACGGACGAAAAGCGCTGGATGGCGCCCGAGCATTCCGAACCGGTCTGGCGCCGCAGGTCGGGCGCAGACTTGGTAAGCCACTCCAGGTAGTTGGTCAGACCGCCCTTGTAGACCTCCCAGCCCTCCTTGGCGCCGCGATCGGGATCGAGCAGATCATCCGGGTGCATAAAGTGCGTACTCACGTAGTGCATGTTGAGCTCGGACACGGCTGCCAGACGCATATAGGAATCGTTGACCATGCCGCCCGAGACAATACGTGGCTGCTCCACAATGCCATCGCTCGCCACGCCAAACTCCTGCACATAGGGCAAGACGGTGCCATCCTCAAAATACGTACTGGCGATGGTCTTAATGCGCGGAACGTCGGTGCCAATAAGCTTGCGCGCACGGGCCGAAAGGATATTCGACGGTGGCACATAGACCGAGCCGTGCGCGTTGGGCAGCACCTCGTCCTGAAAGGCGATGAGCTCGTTGAGCGACGCGACGAGCGTTTCCTCGTTCTTCCACGTCTTGTAGTCGTACAGCTTGCCATAGTCGGTATCCCAGAGCGCCAGAGGCTGATGGTTGTAGCCGTGAAAGCCCAGCTCTCCGCCCATCTGCAGCAGCATGCCGCCAAAGTAGCGGAACTGCGTGGTATCGGCCTGGCGCGCGGGCTCGGTCTGGTTGACCGCGTCCTCGTAGTTTTCGATCATCACGCCGGTAAAGCGAATGCCATATTTTTGCGCGAGCTTTTGCAGATCGGGCCACCAAACCTTGGTGTAAAAATCGGCAATGGAAAGCCCGTAGTCGCGCTTGATGTAGGTGCCATCGCCCGAGGGCACGGGGCTGGGAAAGTCGTCTAGGTAGAAAACGGCGCTGTTGATGACCGGATAGGCCGTGGCATCGCCCAGCAGGCTGATCGCCGCGGCGTAAAAACCGCGCATAACCTTGTCATAGATACCGATATTGCATACCACGGTGCGCCCGCTACCGCAGTCATTCGACCAAATGAGCGGGGCGCCCGCATCGCCGGTCTTAGCCCACACACGAGCCGTCTCGCGCAGCGAAACCGAAAGCGACGAATCGAAGGGGTCCGAGAGCTCGTAGCGCTCTCCCCCGCCCAGCATAAAGTCCTCGCTCGGCACAATGCTTTCGGCTTTTACATAGTCATATCCGGCCGATTCAATGCCAAGCTTGGGGGCAATTACTTGCAGATAGCTCGAGTTATCCGGAGGCATGGCGAGCATAAGCGAACCACCGGCACTCACCCAACTCATAATGTCACTCAGGTGCGTACCGAGCCCATCGAGCGACGGCATGAGCAAAATCACGCGATCGAAGGAGGTCAGCGAGGGAATGGCATCCACGCCGTCCAGGGCAAGGTCCACGTCGCGGTGCGCGATCTTCATGTCGAGCAGGATCTGGTCAAACTGCTCCTTTACGTCCTCGACGCCAGCTTGGTCGGAATCGGTAATGACCAGGCACGTGGGCTTTTGGCCAAATATTGCGGAGGAAGCCGGCACCGCATCGTTGGCGGCAAGCATCCCCAGCTTATGCTGGCCCGCACTGTACTGCACGCCGGCGCGCTCCACCAGCAGCACGGCCGCCATGGCAATAAAGACCGCCCACACCACAAGCAGCCCCATCCAGCGAAAATGGCCCGCACGGTCGCGGATATGCTGCACCACGCTCATCGGGCCTCCTCTCCGTTGCGCCAAAACGCCAGTTCCTCGCGGTTGGCGGCGCTCAAGTATACATGCTGTTTGTCAATCGCATCGATCACGCGGTGGACCTCGTCACCGTCGCGGCGCATCACCGCCAGGCGCAGGCAAAGCATCCAAACCTCCTGCTCCTCGGGCACGTCGAGCACCAGCTGGTCGGTCACGGCCTGCGCCTCGTCGATCTGTCCGACATCGGCCAGCGCCGTCGCGTATCGAATGCGAAGCTCAAGGGTGTCCTCGCGCTCGCAGCGACGCGCAAGCAGGCGCGCGTACTGTTGGCGTTGAATCTGAGCCACGCGCCCCTCAGCCAAGCCCGAGCCCAAGTATTCACCAAGAAAATCGCAGTATTCGTTGAGGTTTTGCGCGCTCGGGTCCGTCTTAAAGGCACGCTCCAGCTGCTGCAGTTTAAGGTCGGACTCCTTGGAGATCTGCGCCACCGCCGTCGCGGCATAGTGAGCCACCTCAACGTCGTCGTTAAGCTTAGCCGCCTGCAGCTGCGCCAGGTACGCGTCGGGCTCCTCGGTGAGCATGGAGAGCATTAGGCGGCGCCGTTCTGCCGGGTCGTTGACGATGAGCGCCTCCTCGAGCGGCACTACGCCTGCATCGGCATCACGTTCGTGCACTAGGATGCTGCGATGCAGGTCGTCGTTGAAGCGCAGCGACTCCAGCGCAGACTCTTTCAGCCCCTCGCCAAACACCGCGCTGCGGACCGATAGCAGAACCACCAGCAACGGGCCCCACAGCGGCACCAGCACTATCACAGCCAGCATATGCCCGCGCACCGGCAGCAGGCCCAACTTCATGAGCGTCCACAGCATCAGACAAACCAGCGCATGAATCAGCAACAAGACGGCGGCAACGACAAGCGAGATCAAGCGGCACCCCCCCCCTCACCGTCACCGGTGTCAGCAATATGCTGCAGCAGCGCCACGATGTCCTCGCCGTCGACGGACTCCACCGCAATCTGCTTTGCGCTCAGGCGCTCGCGGATAATGGGCAGATCGCACGCCTTTGCCTGGCGCATAAGCAGGTAGAGCACGTCGCCATCGACCAAGCCCGCCGCGTCGCTCTCGCGGATTGCCGACCCAATTGCGCCCACCAGCTCGCCGACAGGCTCCTTGCCCGGTACCACGCGCAGGAGCAAAAAGCTGCCCATCTTGCCATCTGCCAGCGCCTGCTCGGCCGCAAGCTCTTGGCCAAAGGCAACCTGCTTGAGCACGCAAGTACCTTCAACGCAGCGCTTATCCTGTGCCACCGCCTCATAGTCAAAGGCACGGCCCAGCGCGCTTTCGACCAGGCCGCACAAGATGCGGAACAGGTTTTGATAATAGAGGGTCATTTGGTTTTCTGCCGCGCGGCGCACAAAGATCAACACGGCGGGCGCTCCATCGCGCTCGATCGTGTATCCAAACATGGGAAACCCCGGCGTCAGCTCACGGTTCACCCACAGGTTCGAACGACCCCCGTCGCCCAAAAGAGGTGCAAGCTGCTCAAGCGTTAGCGAGCGTGCGGCATCTTCGGCAATCGCGGGACTTGCCGCCACCAGGCGTGCAAATGCCCCGCCCGAAACATGGTAGATCGCCACCGAATCGTTCTCGAGAATCTCACCCATGAGCTCGCAGCACTTGCGATAGATGTCGCGTGGGTTGAACACGTCGAGCTCCTGCGTCACGGCAAAGATCTTGCCAAAGCTGTCGTGACGACCCACGATCTGGCGCCTGTACGCGCGCTTGTCCTCGATCGCGTCGTGGTAGAGCTGCGTAAGGAACGTATTGCGGTTGCGCACGAGCTCGTTTTGATCGCGCTCCGCCCTAATGGCTTCGCTGTTGCGCAGCTGCACATAGCCGCAAACGGCACCCACAACAAAGTACGCAATAAACGGCAGCCAGTTGGACGGCTCGTAGAACAGGCCCTGGAAGGTATAGCCGTACTGAGTAAAGTAGCTTGCGGCCAAGCCCACCGATGCCAGCAGCGCCGCGACCAAGCCAAAGTCCAGGCCATACAGCGTGCCGATGAGCACCACGTAGAGCAGGCGATAATCGAGCACGTTGAGCTGGGCCGACTGGGAGAACAGATGCTCCAGCACCTCGAACAGAACCCAAGCAACGCCCGTCTCCAGGCATTTGACAGGCAGCGTGCGCATTTGAATACGGTCGATGGCGACACGCAAGGGGTTGACCTTCTTTGCGCGGCCAGCATCCCAGCGAGCCTGAATGGTCGAGAGGTCGCGCAGCAAGTCGTAGCGCTGAAACCAGCCATAGCGCACGCGAGCGACGTCGCTGGCGGGCAGGGCATAGCCGGCAGAATCGCCATAGGCAACGGCAAGGCCGGGGAACAGCGCCTTGAGGGCGTCGCCCACCTCACCCGCAGTGTGATGGAAGGTATCGGCTACGTCGAGCGTCTCAAAGTTACCATTCCAGTTGTCAAAGATACGGCGTACCAGCACCGAAAGCTCCTCGGCACACAGCAGGGGAAACGCCGCATCCTGCGCGCCCTGCAGAGCAGCCGATCCGGTTGAACATGCGTCGAACATCGGCACCAAAAACGGGTCCTCCAGCGCGGCAGACGCGGTATACAGGAACGGCACGCGCAGGATCTTGGTCTGAACGCCCTCGCGAGCAGCGTAGTAGCGGCACAGGTCGTTGGCTGCGTGCGCGATAATGCCCTTGCCCGTTCGCCCCGCGGCATCGGCGGCACCCTCGGCACCCGCGGGCCCCGCTACATACAGCAGTTGGACCCGGCGACCCGCGCACGTACGAAAGACCGAGCGCAGTAGCTCGATATCGCCCACGGTATCGGTATGCGGGGTTAGGTAATTAGACAGGTAGACCACGCGGTCGAACTCGTAAGCCTGCTCCAAGTGCTGAAGCAGCTCTTTCCACGAGGCATGGGGCGACGACTCATCGCGGCGCGCTTCCTGCGCGGCTACAACCTTAACGTGGTCCCCAGGGAATGCCTTGGCGCAAAAGTCATCGTCAACATATGCGGTGTTGCCAACAACCAGCACCTCCATGGCGTACTCCTCCCCTGAAATCCACTTTAGTCATAGTCAAACATGCGTATTTTACGCTGTCAACGCGAGCTGAGGCGCCTTTAAGGCTGTTTTAAGAACTTTTTTAGAGGATGTGGGGACATCGAGAGTGCTAAATGAGCGACCAATTCGGAAGTGGGGTGAAAAACCGAGACCTGTCGACCAGACCCTAGTTTTGGGCACCCGCGACCTGCGGTTTTGTTTCCTGAAATCGGGCTATGCTCGGCGAGTTTCGATTTTTTCTCCGCACTTCTCCTACGCACCGGATTTGCAATCGCGCATCACAATCCGCCAATCGCCCTAACCGGAAAGCCAATCCACAGACTCGACTAGCCAGCCAGATACGGCCCGATTACATCGAAAATTTCGCCCACCTTAGTTGCAGGGTTTTGCGCAGATGGCTTAACGTTACCCAGCCCCCTATGGTATGTGACGAGGCGTCCGGCACGCTGCAATGCTTCGCCTCGCCTACCGTCAACCGCTCCGTACACCCCGTCTAAGTTCTTGCGGTACTCGATGCCCAAGTCCTTAGACATCGCCTGAGCGAGGGCACGCTGACACTCCGCGGCCGACATGTGCGCAGTCGTGTAACGAAAGTGCAGAAGCGGCCACAGTTCGAAGCAGGGGTTCGACCACAACGCGTGGAAGGTCCTCGAACCATCGGAGAGCTCGGTGCACTTACGCTCCATCGCGTTGAAGTCGGACGCAGGGAAGTCATCCTTGTCATACACGAGCCACACGTGGTCGAACGTCTCGGGCGCATAGCGGCAGTGTTCGACAGCGAAGTCAAGCAGGTCGAGCGTGTGTTTGCCCGTTCCCTTAACGATAACGGCAACCTTGCGTTCGTTTGCCGCACACAAAGCAGCACGCACGCCCTCGAAGTAGCGAGGCTCAGTCTCCTTGCCCTCGGTCACCACGAGGTGGCGCGTCATCTGCACCATGCGCGGGCGAACCTCGCGTTTGCCACTACGCCAGCCCTTCGACTTCTTCGCTGCCATGTTAATCCCACTCCTCGATGCGGGTGAGATACGGGTCGGCACCGTAACGACCAGACAGGTACTGCTTATCGAAAGCAGCATTCTTACTAACCAAGTTGCCATTAGCCTCGTGAATGTCGGCGAGCGACCACAGTTGGCTCGCCTCCCCCTCGCCGCGTGCGGCGAACCATATCTCGTCGCGGCGGAACACGTCGTTTCGCATTGTGGACACGTCCTGGGACGAGAAGATGAGCTGCGCGCCGCTCTTGTTGACCTCAGGATCCTTAAACAACAGAATCACGTAGCGCAGGAGCTTCGGGTGAAGCTTGGCGTCAAGTTCGTCGACCACAACGGTAGCGCCGCGCTCGAGCGCAGTCATCAGATATGCAGCTAGCCCCATGAGCTTCTGTGTGCCGGCTGACTCCTCAGAAAGGCGCAGCTCATAGCCCTTGCCGTCCACCTCGTGCCTCACAAAGACGCGCTGGCCGCGCCATTCCGGGGCCTTCTCCACCCTAAAGCCATCGATGCGTACGTCGACGGCGCGCAGAAAACGCGTGACCTCGGGCGACTCCGCCTCGTCTAGCAATTGCTCGAGCATCCGCTCCAGATAAGAGCTATTGTAGTTCAGGAACACGCCATCAAGAAACCAGCTGGCAGCCTCCTTGATCACCGGCGCGTCAAAGTTGATACAGAGGAACGACAGGTACGGCAGGCTCGGGTTGAACCTCGCAGCCGTAACAAGTTTGCGCAGCGTGGGACCGAGCTCGACCTCAGCACCCTCGCGCTCGAACAACATTGCCGTACGTGAAGCTCCCAATTTGCGCCGCCACAGTCCCTCGGACACGATCTCGTCGGCATGCACGGACAGGGCATAACGGTACTCATGCTCGCCCGCGCGGTAGTAGAGCTCGAACTCGGTAGGCTCGAGAGCAGACACATCATCGAACTCGAACGCCGAACAACGGGGTATCGAAGGACGATTGCCCTCTGGCGCATCAGAGCTAGATGACAGCAATCTGATCGGTCTGGCCACAGCCGAACGAACGTAGTCAAGAGCTTCGAGTAGGTTGGACTTGCCGCCAGCGTTGGGTCCGTACACCGCAGCCACCGGCAGAAAGTTCTGCCCATCGGAACACTCGATAAGGGAGCGCTCAAACTCCCTCATCGGCGTCGCTTGCATAGAAAGCTCCGCCTCGTCGCGATAGGACCTATAGTTCCTGAAGGAAAACTGACAAAGCATCGTCCTCAACTTTCCTTTCATTGTTTTGAAAAGATATTTCAGAGTTTTTCTTTGATTATAGACTTTAGATAATGTAAATCAAGTGCTTGCTGCGGCCGCGACAGCAGACGTAAAGTGTCAGCCAGGCCACACTCAACCATTCCATTGCCTGAATGGCGCTTAGCCAGCGCGTCACATATTGCATACATGAAAAAGGGCAACACTCTCTTGTCGAAAGCGTCACCCTTAAAGCTCCCGCAGAGCTTTTGTATTACAGGACAATATCCTACAGGTTTTTGTATCTTTCGACAGACGACATTATACAAACAATTAATCAGCGTTTGCCCAGATTACGCAAAATGTACTGCTAGTAGGTACATCTCCATACCCCTCTATAAAAACCTGTACCTTTTTGTGCAACAAAAAAAGCCGCTCAACCAGCGGCTTTTCTAATTTCGTCATGAAAAAAGGCGACCGCCCTTTGTAGACGGTCGCCTTTGTTAATTGTTGTGAAGTTTGCCTTAGGCGCGAGTCTTGATCTCCTCGGTCACCTTCGCAACAAACTCGTCAACGCTCATCTGAACGGTCTCGTTGGAGCGATCGCGGACGGAGATGTTGCCAGCCTCGACCTCCTTCTCGCCCAGGATGAGCATGTAGGGCACGCGGTCGATGCTGCGGGCCTCGCGGATCTTGTAGCCGATCTTCTCGTCGCGGTCGTCGCAGACCACGCGAATGCCGGCCTCCTCCAGCTTGGCGCACACCTCGTGAGCGTAGTCGCGGCTCTTCTCGGAAACCGGAAGTGCCTTGACCTGCACGGGAGCCAGCCAGGTGGGGAACTTGCCCGCAAAATGCTCAATCAGAATACCGATAAAGCGCTCGATGGAGCCAAAGCACACGCGATGCAGCATGATGGGGCGCTTCTTGGTGCCGTCGGCGTCCACGTACTCCAGGTCAAAGTTGAGCGGCATCTGGAAGTCGAGCTGCACGGTACCGCACTGCCAGGTACGACCGAGCGAATCCTCCAGGTGGAAGTCGATCTTGGGGCCGTAGAAGGCGCCGTCGCCCTCGTTGACCTCGTAGTTCATGCCCAGCTTCTCCAGAGCGGTGCGCAGGCCCTCCTCGGCGCGGGCCCAGTCCTCGTCCGAGCCCATGGAGTCCTCGGGGCGGGTGGAAAGCTCAACGTGGTACTTAAAGCCAAACTTCTGGTACACGGAGTCGATCAGATTGACCACGCCCACTATCTCGTCGGTCAGCTGGTCGGGACGCACAAACAGGTGGGCATCGTCCTGGTTAAAGCAGCGCACGCGGAATAGACCGTGCAGGGCGCCGCGCAGCTCGTGGCGGTGCACCAGGCCAATCTCGCCGGCGCGGATGGGCAGCTCGCGGTAGGAGTGCGGCTTGGAGGCGTACACCAGCACGCCGCCCGGGCAGTTCATGGGCTTAATGCAGTACTCTTCATCGTCGATGACGGTGGAGTACATGTTGTCCTTGTAGTGGTCCCAGTGGCCCGAGGTCTTCCACAGCTGCTTGTTCATGATGAGCGGCGTGGAGATCTCCACGTAGCCGGCCTTGTGGTGGATCTCGCGCCAGTAGTCCAGCAGCGTATTCTTAAGAATCATGCCGTTGGGCAGGAAGAACGGGAAGCCGGGAGCCTCGTCGCGCATCATAAAGAGGTCCATCTCGCGGCCGATCTTGCGGTGGTCGCGCTTCTTGGCCTCCTCCAGCATGTGCATGTGCTCGTCGAGCTCTTCCTTGGTGGCAAAGGCGACGCCGTTGATGCGGGTGAGCATCTTGTTGTCCTTGTCGCCCTTCCAGTAAGCGCCCGAGACGCCGGTGAGCTTAAAGGCCTTCAGCGCCTTGGTGTAGCAGATGTGGGGGCCGACGCACATGTCGATGTAGTCGCCCTGCTGGTAGAAGGTGATGCGGGCGTCGTCGTCCAGGTCGCCGATGTGCTCGACCTTGTACTTCTCGCCGCGCTCCTCCATAAGGGCGATGGCCTCGGCGCGGGGCTTCTCGTACACGGAAAACTTGAGGTTCTCCTTGACGATCTTCTTCATCTCGGCCTCGATCGCGGGGAAGTCGTCCTCGCTGATCTTGACGCCCTCGGGCAGGTCGACGTCGTAGTAGAAGCCGTTGTCGGTCGCGGGACCGTAGGCAAAGTCGGCCTCGGGGTACAGGCGCTTGATGGCCTGCGCCATGATGTGCGCGGCGGAGTGGCGGATGACGTGCGTGACCTCGTCCTGCGGGAGCTCGGCCACCGAACCGTCATTGTAGAGTGCCTTCATGGGTATGTTTTCTCCTCTCGGATGCCTGATGCAAGTGCGTGCGATGCGCTCGGCGTTTTAACTTGCATCATTATAGGCAGGTTGCCTTGGTATACAAGCGCCCGCCGCACCTTAATGGCACGGCGGGCGATTTTCTACGCATGCTTCATCGTGTGGGGCGGGGTGTGGGGCGTGTGGCTTGCGCGGGACGCGCGGTGCCCATGGCGCGCGGCGCCCATGGCTTACGGCCGGCCCGGCGATGGATGCGTTACTGGATACGAGTTCGGCAGTAGGGGCAGACCTTCCAGTGCGCGTCGAGCGGGCGATGGCAGCTGGGGCACACGTTGCGAACCTGGGTATCGCACACGGGGCAGACCACAAAGTCCTTCTCGATGGGGGCGCCGCACTGCGGGCAGGTGCCGTACTGGGCAAGCTGGCGCTCGCGCAGGGCCATGTCCAGCTCCTGCTCCTCGCGGTCAGCCGCGTAGGAATGCGGGCGCAGGACCAGGTAGGCGATGAGGCCCACAAACGGGATAAGGGCGATGATGCCCCATGCCACGTAGGCGCTGGCGCCGCGGCGGCGAGCGTCGATGAACACATAGACGACCGACAGCACGTACAGGGCGATGATAAAGCCAACAAAGGCATAGACGACGCCCATAAGCTGCGGCGACATGAGCTCAGAGATGTACTTGGACATTGAGGTGTACCTTTCGGAATAATTACAGTCCGGTTTAGTGTAACACGGGGGTCGTTCGAGCGGGGCCCTGGTGGGGCCCGGCGGCCGCCGCGGACACAAACCTTGATTGGCAACTTCATCCGAACACCTCCCATATTCATCCGTACATGTAC
>JAHYYI010000007.1 GCA_019425045.1 Collinsella sp. | reverse complement strand
CCCTGTCGGGGGTCCCGGGCCGCGGCGAGGCCCTCGAGGCCGCCCGCGCCCTCTCGTCGCAGCGCGACCACGTCGTCGCCTGCGCGACCACGTCGTCGCCTGCGCGACCAGGGACAAGAACCGCCTGCGCGCGGTGCTGCTCGAGTCCTGCCCGGCCCTCGAGGCCGCGGTCGACCTGTCGGACCGGCGGTGGCTGGAGCTGCTCGCCGGGTTCGGCGGGGCGTGGGGGATCGCCCGCTCCGGGGCCGGGGGCCCGCGGGCCGAGGCCGCCGGGGAGGCCGCGGCCGCCTCCACCGCGCCGCCGCCGGCGCTCATCGAGGCCGAGAACAGGCAGGTCAGGTTCCTTGCCGCCCGGATATCGGAGGCCCTCGACGAGGCCGGGGCCCTCGAGGCCGAGACGGCGGCGCTGCTCGAGGGCGACGAGACCTACGCGTGCCTGCTCACCGTGCCCGGCGTCGGGCCGAGGACGGCGGCGCAGCTCGCGGTATCGGTCGACATCGCGAGGTTCCCGGACCACGACCACCTGGCCTCGTACTGCGGCATAGCCCCGAGGGTGAGGAGCTCCGGCACGTCGGTGAGGTCGGTCAGGGCGTCCAGGCGGGGCGACGCGAGGCTCAAGTCCCTGCTGATCTTCTCGTGCAACAGCCTGGTGAGGTCCTCGGGGCGCTACGGCGAGTACTACCGGGCCTGCAGGGCGCGGGGAATGGGTCACGGGCGGGCGCTCAAGGCCGTCGCGAGGAAGCGGCTCAGGGCGATATACGCCGTGATGCGCGACCGGGTGCCCTACCGGGAGTAGCCCCGACGGTTGACAAAACTATAGGAACACCCAATGACTACCTGACAAGGAGTGTCCCAAACTACCGGCAGAAAAGGAACGTCCCCAACTGCCACCCCCGGAGCAAGACAACGCCGCAGGTTGAGCATAAGTCAGCGAAAACGCCCCTAAGCGAGCAAGGTGACGTGAAATGAAAGGGCGCTGACCTTATGGTCGCGCCCTTGAAATTGAACGTCAGATTGCCGCTTAGGGGCGTTTGCAGCGTCAACTGGTTACGCGGTTCGTAGAACCGCGTAACTAATTAGAAGCGGTTGCCGCGGAAGCCGCCACCGTTGCGGCCGCCGCGATCGCCACCGCGACCGCCGCGGTCGTTACCACGGTTGCCGCCAAAGCCGCCACGGTTGCCACCGCGGTCACCATAACCACCACGGTTGCCGCCGAAGCCGCCGCGACCGCCACGGTCGCCGCCACGGTCACCAAAGCCGCCACGGCCACCGCGATCGCCACCGCGACCGCCGCGGTCACCGCCGCGGCCACCGCGATCGCCAAAGCCGCCGCGACCGCCACGGTCGCCGCCACGGCCACCGCGATCGTCACGGCCGCCGCGAGGACCGCGGTCCTCGTCCAGGCCCATGGCGACGAGCGGAGCGATAACCTTATCGAGAGCGGCCATCAGCTCGGTGGCCTCCTCGTAAGAAAGCTCGGGCAGGAGCTTCTCCTTCTTGTTGGCAAGCTCGACCAGGCCCTCAGCGGCATCCTCGGCAGCGAAGACGACGATCTTGCGCATATCGCCCTCGGCGTCGTCGATGCGGCCGACCAGATCGGCAGCCTCGGCCTCGGCCATCAGGCCATCGAGTTCACGAAGGCGCATGCCCAGCAGGTCGGACATCTCCTTCTGCTCCATCTTGGGCTTGAGGTCAAGCAGCTTGATGGCGCGCTCGATGTTCGCCATGCGCTCGGCCTTGGCCTCCTCCTCCTTGGAAATAGCAAAGCGACGGCTACGCAGCAGGCGGGCGGCCTTCTGCATCTTGTCCATCAGCTCTTCGTCATCGTAATCAACGGCGGCCTCGACAACCTCGGCCTCCTCCTCGGCGGAAACCTCGTCAGCAGCCTCAACCTCGGCAGCTTCGGTCTCCACGGTCTCGACTGCCTCAACCTCGGCAGCCATGGTCTCGTTCTCGGTCTCGTTCATGATCTCTTCGTTCTCAGACATGAGACTCCTTCTTGGCCCTCTCGGGCATCATCGCCCCATTCGCGGGGCCCGTCGCGCACTCTTTGCGCTTTATACATTCATGCCTCTCGGCAAAACGTCCATTAGTTTAAGGTGTCGCCATCCAATCTAGCTGCAGAATCTATGTGCACACATTAATGCGACATGTGCGACTCGCGGCGAGCGTACACCAGCGACACCGCGAACCCGACAACGGCAATCACGGCCGCCACGCGCACGGCGGCTGCAAATCCTATCGCCTGGGCAACGTCCGACGCAACGCCTGCGGCGCCAGCAGCCACCGCAGAACTCGAAAGCAGGCCGATAAACAGCGACGGACCAAACGACGCGGCAATCATGTTCCACGTGTTAAGCAATGCCGTTCCGTGAGGATGCTCAGCGGCGGGAAGCGTCTCCAAGCCGGCCGTTTGCGAGGGGCTCAACACCAAACCGACTCCGGCATACACCACAACGGTCAGCGCCACGACGACGCCGATGTTCATGCTTGCCGCCGTCATCGAGATGGCAGTCTGTCCCACGGCAATCAGGGCAAAGCCGACCGGCAGCAGCGGCCATGCGCCACGGGCATCCATCACGCGTCCGCCCACAATCGAGGTCACGGCGTTGCAGGCGATCGCCGGCAAAATGAGCAAACCCGCGACAAGTGCGGTCATGCCGTATGCGCCCTCAAAATAGAGCGGCAACAAAACGCTCATCGAGAACGTCGTCATCATCGACACCACCACAAGCAGGCACGCAGGCCAAAAACGAACGCTCGCCATGGGACGCACGTTAAGCACCGGATGCTCGAGCTTGAGCTGACGAACCGCAAACAGGCCGAGCACCACAACAGCGGCGAAAAGCGCCACGATACCGGCCATCACATTGGTCGAGAACTCGCCTACGGAATACACGAACGCCGTAATGCCGGCAGCGAGCAAAACAACCGACAGAATATCAAGCGTGGTGTTCGAGCGCTCTCCGACATTCCGAACGAGCTTTGCTGCCGCCGCGGCGACCACGACACCGCCCACCAGCGGCACTACGAACACCGCCCTCCAGCCAAACAACGTGCACATAAGACCACTAATCACGGGCCCAAACGCCGGCCCTAGCGTAATGCAGGCACCGCCCAGGCTCAGATACAGACCGAGCTTCTCGCGCGGAGCACAAGATAGCACCACATTCATCATGAGCGGAAACAAGATGCCCGATCCCGCAGCCTGCAAAATACGACTTGGCAGCAAAACGGTAAACGACGGGGCGACCAGGCACAGAACTTCTCCGGCGACCATGCATCCGCATGCGAAAAACAGCAGCTTGCGCGTCGAGAAACGACCGGACAGAAAGGCCATGATGGCCGTAAAGATCGACGTCACGATCATGTATCCCGAAACTAGCCACTGCGCCGTGGTGGCACTCACCGAAAAGGCCGCCATGATATCGTGCAGTGCCACGTTAATGATGTTCTCGTTAAACGCGGCGACAAAGGCTGCAATATACATTACGACGAGAAACGCCGAAGTGGCCGATGGCGTTGCTTGAACTTGTTGCTGAGATTTGCTCCCCATGCATTTCCTTCCTCTTGGAACGACAGTCGCATCGCCCCAGAGGAACAGTCCAGGGCGAGCATGAGCCCTAGACTTACGTCAGACGCCGCACGCGACGGATCCGACAACATGGTCCAACGTTGAAAGATTGTAACGCTGACGCGCAGCTTTCCTTCCGCGCTATTATTAAAAGTCCACGAAAGCACGAGACATGAGGAGCCCGCCATGATTAAGCCCATCATGAAATCCGAGTTCTTTTTGCGCCTGCCTTCCGAAGACGCGGGACCCGACGATGCCGCGACCGGGCAGGACCTCCTGGATACGCTCCATGAGCATGAGCACGAGTGCGTGGGCCTTGCCGCCAACATGATTGGCGTGCGCAAACGCATCATCTGCGTAAAGGACGGCAACAGGGCGCTGCTGATGTACAACCCTCAAATTCTTGAGCAGGTCAATTCCTATCAGACGAGCGAAGGATGTCTCTCGCTTTCCGGCGAGCGCCCCTGTACTCGCTATCGCCGCATTAAGGTTGAGTATTTGGACGAGAATTTCGTCCACCGCATCAAAAACTTCTCGGGCTACACCGCCGAGATCATCCAACACGAAATCGACCACTGTTGCGGAATCGTTATTTAGTTCCGCCGATTCAAGAAAGCTCCCTGCAGCAAAACAACTGCAGGGAGCTTTTCATAGTGCGGAACTTCTATCCCACTAGCTCTGGCGGTAATGATCGAAGAAGTCGGCGAGATCTTCGAGGGACTCTTTGAGCACTTCCATGCGCGGCAGGTACACGATACGGAAGTGGTCGGGCTCAGCCCAGTTGAAGCCGCCGCCGCGCGTGATCAGAATCTTCTTCTCGTGCAGCAGGTCAAGGGCGAACTGCTCGTCATCGGTAATGTTGAACTTCTTCACATCCATCTTGGGGAAGATGTAGAACGCCGCACGCGGCTTAACCACCGAGATGCCGTCAATCTTGTTGAGCGCCTCATACACAAAGTTGCGCTGCTCGTAGACACGGCCGCCGGGGCGGATGTAGTCGTTGACGGACTGATGGCCACCGAGCGCCGTCTGGACGATCGACTGAGCCGGCACGTTGGAGCACAGACGCATGTTGGAGAGCATGTTGATGCCCATGATGAAGTCGCTCATGCAGCGCTGGTTGCCCGAAAGCACCATCCAGCCAATACGATAGCCCGCGATCATGTGCGACTTGGACAGACCGCTAAAGGTGACGCAGGGCAGATCGGGAGCGAGCGAGGCAATCGAGACGTGCTCGTAGCCGTCCATGCACAGGCGGTCGTAGATCTCATCAGCAAAGATCATCAGCTGATGCCTGCGTGCAACCTCGACGATGCCCTCGAGCACCTCGCGTGGATAGACGGAACCCGTGGGGTTGTTGGGGTTGATGATGACGAGGGCTTTGGTCGCGCTCGTGATCTTGGACTCCATATCCTCCAGGTCGGGATACCAATCCGCCTGCTCATCGCACAGATAGTGCACGGGATGACCGCCGGCAAGGGTTGCGCACGCCGTCCAGAGCGGATAGTCGGGGCTGGGGATCAGAATCTCGTCGCCATTGTCGAGCAGCGCGTTCATCGAAAGCTGAATGAGCTCGGACACGCCGTTGCCCGTGTAGATATGCTCCATCTGAACGTTGGGCAAGCCCTTGATCTGCGAATACTGCATGATCGCCTTGCGCGCGGAGAACAGGCCACGCGAGTTGGAATAGCCTTCGCAGTCGGGCAGCTGCTGGCGCATGTCCTTGATGACCTCATCGGGCGTGCGGAAACCGAAGGGCGCCGGGTTGCCGATATTGAGCTTGAGGATGCGCTCGCCCTCGTCCTCCATACGGGCGGCCTCGTCGACGACGGGACCGCGCACGTCATACAGGACGTTATCGAGCTTGGCGGATTTAGAAAAAGTACGCATGGTGGTGCTCCTTGCAATTTGAGCTGAGGGATGGGATTCGGGCCTGGAATCGTTGCGGGGAGATGATTCCTCGCCTTGGTCGGCGTCACCGGCGAGCAGCCAGGTAACATCGACCTCCAAAATACGGGCGAGCAGCTCTGCCACATCGCGCCGCGGAATCGTCTTGCCGCTCACATATTGGCTCATCTGGCTCTTGCCGAGTTTTTTGCCGAGCATCTCCGATGCGCGGATCACGTCCGACTGGCGAACGTCGCGATCGGACATAGCCTGTCGCAGACGATCGCTAAACGTCTCTTGGGCCACTAGAACCTCCTTGCTGGCAAAGTTCAATTTATACAACACGAATTGAACCTGAGTTCAATTTAGGCAGCAGTATAACGCCGTGCTATTTCGAAAAGTTCAATTTCAAAAATAAAATGAGCAAGACCTCGAGATTTATCCCAAGGCGATAACGACGTGCACGCATTTAGAGGTATTCGAGGAAACGAGCGGCGGCAAGCGAAACATCGGCCGTTCGATATATGGCGTTGATCTGCCGATGGGGATGCCCTTCGAGCGGACGCACGGCAACATCGAACTGGCAGCGACGCAAGATGAGCGCGGGAAGAATGCTCACGCCCAGGCCATCCTCGACCATAGCCATAATCGCATAGTCATCCCAAGTCGACAGTTTTGAGCGCACCGCCAGCCCCGCCCGACGGAATAGCGGCGTAATCTCGTCATCAGTGCCGCGTTCTAGCAGAATAAACTGCTCGTTGGCTAAATCGGCAAGAGAGACGACCTCCTCGGTGGCAAGCAAAGACTCTGCCGGCACTACCGCCATCAACTCGTCTTGCACCAACGGTCGCGACGCCATGCCGGCGCCGCGTGGCTCGCGCGGAATAAAGCCCAGGTCGCAGCGGCCTTCCGCCACCCATTGCTCAATCTCGGAGTAATCACCCATCAGCAGCTCGTAATCGACATCCGGATGATCGGCGCGAAAGCGCGCAATCACCGGCGGCAGTACATGGGTCGCCACACTCGAAAACGTACCAATGCAGATCTTGCCGCGCATGAGCCCACGCATCTCGTCCACGTGTCGCTGCAGGCGGCCAAACTCCTCGCAGAGCGCCTCAACCGCCGGCATGATCTGCCGCCCATCGGCAGAAAGCACTACGCCCTCGCGGCTTCTATCGAGCACTTTAAAGCCCCAGTCGGCCTCGAGATCGGCCACCATACGGCTCACGCCCGACTGCGAATAGCTCAGCCGCTCGGCGGCGCGCGTAAAACTGCCGGCCCGCACGGTCTCGAGCAGCACCTGCATCTTTTGAATATTCGTTTCCACGGCACCCCTCCACCTTTACATGAGTTTTTGTCATGTCAGCCATGCATTATATTCGTTTTTCTTCTAAAGCCAGTTCACCCATAGTGAACATGCTCGGATATAGAGGGGATGTCAGCACATGAACAACGGATTGTTTACGTACTTAGCAGCATTGCTATTGTTTGGCTCCAACGGCATCATCGCCGCTGCCATCGCGCTGCCGAGCTCCGATATCGTACTGTTGCGCACGTTTTTGGGCGCTCTCACCCTTGCCGCCATCCTCTTCATAACCAAGCGCCATAACCTGCAGGCTCCGTCTCGCCCCCGCGAGGCCGCAGCGCTCATCGTCTCGGGCGCCGCGCTGGGCGCCAGCTGGATTTTCCTGTTCCGCGCCTATCAGACGATCGGCGTTGGTATCTCCTCGCTGTTGTATTACTGTGGCCCCATCATCGTTATGGCCCTCTCCCCGCTCATTTTTGGCGAAAAGCTGACCGGCGGCAAAATCGCCGGCTTTGTCGCCGTCGCCTGCGGTGCTTTTCTCATTGCAGCGCAAGGTCTAGGCGGCAATATGCCCATTGCGGGCATCGTCTGTGGAATCGCCTCGGCCTTCTGCTATGCATTGATGGTCATCGCCAGCAAGGGTGCGCCGCACATCGAGGGCCTCGAGAACTCCGCACTCCAAGTGAGCGCCGCCTTTGTGACCGCACTGGCCCTCACGCTCATCACGCAGGGCGCTCCCTCGTTCCTGTCCGCCGGCGTCGCCGCCAGCATTGATTGGCGCGCCGTCGCTATGCTCGGCGTCGTCAACACCGGCATTGGTTGCCTGCTCTACTTTAGCGCCGTCGCCAAGCTGCCCGTCCAGACCGTCGCCGTCGTCGGCTACCTCGAGCCGCTTTCGGCGGTCGTGTTCTCGGCCGCCCTTTTGGGTGAAGCCATAACACCGGTCCGCCTGATGGGCGCCGCGCTTATCATCGGCGGCGCGATCTTTTGCGAACTCGCCGGCAAACGCGCAAGCGCCAAGGCCGGTATCGCCCAGGCAGCACGCGCCTAAAAGCCCCTCTTCAGTTTCAAAGCAGGGTCTGTCCGCGGTTATCACATTGCAGCAGAACCATTCAGCGGATGCGCCCCTATTTTGAAATGCTACCTGCGTACGTGAATAATCCCCAGCTGGGGATTATTGTCTTAAATAATCCGATGAGCCACACTGCTCATATATGTATGAAGACGGCATAAAAGTACGCCTACGGCCTCGCCATCGAGCGCACGCAAACGATCCTGCTGCCCGTCTCCAAGTACATTGATCAGCTCGACCGTCTGCGCAACGACGAGACCTATCCCGTGCCCGCCGACAACCTCGTGTTTCTCACCAACAGCCCCGACCCGCTCACGCTCGACCGCGACGTGCTCTACTCCATCCTGGACAAACACCCCAAGCGCGCCAAGGCATACTGGTTCATCAACGTGCATGTCACCGACGAGCCCTATACGCACGAGTATTCCGTCGAGACCTTTGGCACGGACTTTTTGTTCCGCGTGCGCTTGGACCTGGGCTTTAAGGTCAACCAGCGCGTCAACGCCTACCTGCGCCAGATTGTTGGCGACCTGATGGCGTCGGGCGAGCTACCGCCGCAGCATCACACCTAAGCGTCGCCGATACGCCCGAACAGCAACAGCTCGACGGCCTCGAGAGTGCCCAGCTCAACGACGTCAACTTCTAGCGACGTCACACATCGATGACAGTGGCCCTGCACCTCACGGGAGATGCAGGGCCATTTTGCATTGCAGTAAAGCTATGGGCTACGAACGACGCGGCTCGGGAACCACGAGCCCATCGGGGCTCGCGCCCTCGGCATCCATCAGGCTCACGTAACGAATCGACGGATCCCCATACATCGCGTAGTAATAATTGCCCGTGCGCGCGCTAAAGCATCCGGTATAGATAGTCTTCTCGAACTTGCCATCGCCCATCCTGGACGCCCCCTCAATCATCACCACGCCCTCGAGCGAGCGGAACATGCGAACGACGTTTTCGGTCTCGCTCTCCTTTTGCGGGTAATTGGCATTGAGGTACGCCGCCTTTACAAAACGGCTCGGCGAATAGCAATCGCCCGGAATGCCGCGCATGCCGGCACCGGCTCCATAGGGCTTAAGCTCGGCGCCACGCCATGTCGCCGTCTGCGGAAAATCGCTTGTGGCGGTGATATAGGTGCGCAGGTTTTCCATGTGCCACGGGAAGGTCGGCTGGTTGGCAAGGGTGTCGACCGGATCGTCGTATACATGCAGGCCGTCAGCCATCATCTCGACCACGATGCTGCGCTGGCTGTCGCCGATAATCCAATGGAGCAGCGACACGCCCAGCCCCTCTCCGGCAGATTTGGCGACAATCACCGTGTCGCGCAGCGCGGCCTCGACCTCATCGACCGTCGAGAACGTCGCTGCCACCCACAGGGGAAACTCATAGGCCGCGATATTGTTCTTGCCGTCGACAGGGCCCTCGGCATACTCGGCATAGCCGGGAAAGTTGAGCCCCGCCACAGCCAGACCCGCATCGTTACCACAGTCGAAAAACATGGGATAGTTCTTGTAATCGATGCACATGCCGATTACCGCGTGTGCCGCCGACGCATCGTCGATAAACGAATACGGAATGTGAAACCCGCGCGGCATCACGCGAACCTGTTGGCCGTAGTCAAAGCTCCAGTCGAGGTTGCGGCCCAGATACATGTGGCCAGAATTATCGGTAAATCGAATGCTCGTACACATAGCGCCTCCTAGCTTTACGTTCTTGCTAAGGTTATTGTCACCAAACAAAAAGGCGCTAAACACAAAAGCCCGGACATGACAACAATGTCACGCCCGGACCAAAAGAGACGAAGTGCGGTGCTTTGGTCCCCTTAGACCAACTTTCCAAGACAGTGGTCGATCATATGCTGGACCATCTGCGCCTCAAAGCCCGCGTAGTCGCGGCGGCACTCCTTCATCTTGCCGTCGACGATCTGGTCAAAGGCAACCTTGCACTTGATGTAGCGCGTGGACTTGGTGACCTCCTCGTGCGTCAGGCAGCTCTCCTCCATCTTGCTGGCGCCCAGGCCAAACACCAGACGGGGGTTGTAGAGCACGTGGGGCTCGCCGGCATCGTCCAGGTAGACGCAGACCTTCTTGGTAACGCCAATCTGATTGGCGGCCAAGCAGCCGGCATCATCGAGCGACTTGATGGTATCAATCAGATCCTGAGCGACCGATTCGTCCTCGACAGTCGCAACCTCGCAACGCTGAGACAGGATAGCCTCGTCGCGGCAGAGCTCTTTAATCATACGTTCCTCCATAGGGGTCGTTGTAACCGCTTAAGTATACGGTACCTACACAATTTCATGCGAAAGATACCGCCCGTCCGTTACAAACCGCCGAACATCAACATGTGAGGAACACCAACTTCACAAAGGCGATATAGTGGGTGAGTTCGTGTCAATCGGCCTAAACTCGGGGCCGAACAAGGAAAGGGTATGCATGGACGAACTTTTTCACGTCAGTGAGCGCAAGTCCACAATCGGGACCGAACTTCGCGCTGGACTGACAACATTCCTGGCGATGGCCTACATCATCGCCGTCAACCCCGCAGTGCTCTCGGGCGCTGGCATCGATGCGGGAGCGCTCGCCTGCGCCACCTGCCTGGGCGCCGGCATCATGACCATCTGCATGGGTATCTTCGCCAACCGCCCGCTCGCCTGTGCGTCGGGTCTGGGCATCAACGCCATGATTGCGGGCATCGCCACCACCATGTGCGGCGGCGACTGGCACGTGGCCATGAGCGTTATCTTCCTCGAGGGCGTCGTCATCTTGCTGCTCGTCCTTTGCGGCCTGCGCGAGGCCATCATGGACGCCATCCCCGTGGTCCTGCGCCACGCCATCTCGGTGGGTCTGGGCCTGTTTATCGCCATGATCGGCCTGTGCGACGCCGGCATCATCACCGCTGGCGCCGGTACGCTTGTCGGCCTGGGCGACATCACCTCCCCCACCTTTATCGTCGGCATCATCTCCATCGTCGTGACGGTCGCCCTGGCTTCCCGCAACGTGCCGGGCTCGCTGCTCATCGGCATCATCGTCGCCGTTATCGCCGGTATCCCGCTGGGCGTCACTCATGCGCCCGAGGGCCTCATCGCACCGCTCGACTTCTCGACCTTTGGCGCCCCGTTTGCCAGCACCGCCGATGGCAACATGGCCATCGTGAAGGTTCTGACCGACCCGATGCTGCTCGTCGTGGCCTTCTCGCTGCTCATGAGTGACTTCTTCGACACCATGGGCACCGCGATGGCCGTCGCCAAGCAGGGCGAGTTCCTGACCGAGGACGGCAATGTCGAGGACATCCGTCCCATCCTGGTCGTCGACTCCGTGGCCGCTGCTGCCGGTGGCTTTATGGGCGTCTCCTCCATCACCACTTTCGTCGAGTCCACGTCCGGCGCTGCCGACGGTGGCCGCACGGGTCTCACCTCCGTCACCACCGGCGTGCTGTTCATCCTCGCCGCGTTCTTCTCCCCCATCGTCACCATCGTTTCCAGCGCCGCCACCTGCGGTGCTCTGGTCTACGTCGGCTACCTCATGATGAGCGAGGCCTCCGAGATCGACTGGTCCGACGTGTCGCAAGGTTTCCCGGCGTTCATGATTGTCGCCGGCGTGCCCTTCACTTACTCCATCTCTGCCGGCATTGGCCTGGGCTTTATCGCCTACGTGATCGTCGCGCTCTTTAAGGGCGAGGCCTCCAAGATCAAGCCGCTCATGTGGATCGCAGCACTTGCCTTCCTCGTCTACTTCTTTGTAGCGTAGGCGCAAGATTTGCAATACCAAACAGCAAAGCGCGGAGTCGCATCGAGCGGCTCCGCGCTTTGCTTTTAAAGCCAGGCGCCACACGGACGCGCGATGTATTGCTTCGCAAGTTTTGGACGTTTTGCTCTCCAAACGGCACTACCGCCGGCTACATCCTGCAGATATGCTGGGCGTAATCGCATAGGCCCTATGAGGATGGGAGTAACCATGGCCGCCTTGTTCACGACCCCCAAGCGCAATGACAAAACCTCTGGAGCCCATTTTGTCGAGCCCGACGTGCGCCGTCGCACGCTGCTCGCACACGGCAGCTGGCGCCGCGTGACACGCCGCATCGTTGTAGGCGCCGTATGCGCGCTCACGGTAAGTTCGCTGCTCATGCCGAGCGTCTCGCTCGCGGCCGAGTGGGTGGACGTCGGCGGCACCCAATACAACGCCGGCACCGCGGCGGGCGACGCCGCCGGCACCTGGAGCTGGGACGGCGCCGACGACATGAAGCTCAACGGCTATAACGGCGGCGCGATCGAGGCAGCGGGCAAGCTCAACGTGAGCTACGAGGGCAACAACACCGTCACTAACGACAACGGCCGCGGCATCAAGGTTAAGGATGGCGCGAACGAGAACGCCGAGCTTAATATTCAGGGCGACGCGTCCAGCACGCTCAACGTGACATCTTCTCGTGACGCCATCACTTCCGTCGGCAACATCAACATCGACGGCGCTGGCACTGTCAACGCCACGAGCACCGAGCACGATGCCATCGATGCCGGGGGCGATGTCACCATCAAGGGCTCGGGAAACGTTAACGCCACGGGCGATTCGGATGGCATCAGGGCCGACGGCAACATCACGATCGACAACAGCGGAACCGTCACCGCCAAGGCCACCGAGGATCAGGGTATCGATGCTAACGAGAACCTCATCATAAAGGGCGGCGGCAAGGTAGAGGCAAGCTCTATCAAAGACAATGCGATTTGGGCCGACGGCAACATCGAGATCTCGGGGGGCAGCCAGGTCAAGGCAAGCTCCGAGGAAGACGCCGCCATCGACGGTAAAAACAGCCTCACGGTCACGAACGCTTCCCTCAACGCAAGTGGCGTTGGGTATGGCATCTATGTCTACAAGGGCATCACGCTCGATGGCGCGACCGTGACGGTCCGCGCAAGCTCAGATGGCGGGGAAGCCAGCGCACTCTTCACCGATGAGGACGACATCGTCATCAAGAACGGCTCGACTGTGGATGCGCTCGCAGAAGGCAGGTTCTCGGTTGCAATCTCCACCAGTAATTTCTACTCCGACGAAGCGGGTGGCCATATCTACATCAGCGACTCCGTTGTCAAGGCCATAGCCCGCTATGCCGAGACCGGCGGCGACGGCCCCGACCACTACAGTGGAGACCAAAACGACGAAATCATCCCTGAGTCCGAGGGCCTGAACATCGGCATCTTCGCGCAGACCGAGAAGGGCATCACGCCCGCGACCATCTCGATCGTCCGCAGCAAGGTCACGGCCGAGGGAGACACGGCGGCTATCTTCGCCCTTGCCATGAGCGCGGACGGCAAGGCGATCGGCACCATCGAAATCAAGGACGCCACCATCCAGACGCCTGCAGGCGGCAAAGTCATTGACTATCGCAACAAGGAAGAGCTCAGCGACGGCATCGTCTACGAGGCGGGGCAGACCATCGGCACGGGCGATGCCACGATTGACTCCCCCTATGACGCCGCTGTCGCCAAGAGCACGGTCATCGTGCCTCCCGAGGAGACCAAGCCCGAGGAAAAGCACGGCAAGACCAAGCCCGAGGGTTCCAAGTCCGAGGGCACGAAGACAACCAAGACCGTTGCAGTTGCAGCCAAGGGAGCCAAGACCGTCGGCAAGCTCGCGGCAACCGGCGACACCTCGAACGCAGCCATCGTGGCAGCCGCCCTTGCGGGAACAGCCGCCATCGCCGCAGGCGCCCTGGCGAGTCGCAAACGCTCGTAAACACTTTTTCGCACAGGACGGGTGGATCGCAGCCCTTGCCTTCCCCGTCTACTTCTTCGTAGCGTAAGGGCAAGGCTGCAAAAGCTGAACAATAAAGCGCGGAGTCGCCATGCGGCCCCGCGCTTTTCTTTTAGCGTCGGTCCCTGCGCCGGCGTGCGGCCTATTTCTCCCCCATTTTGGCCATTTTGCCCTCCAAACGGCACTACCGCCGGCAACATCCAGCAGATACGCTGAACCTAGCCGTATAGGCCCTATGAGAACGGGAGCAACCATGGCAGCCTTGTTCACGACCCCCAAACGCAATGACACTACCGCCGGAACCCATGTTGCCGAACCCGACGTTCGCCGTCGCATAGGACTCGCGCACGGCAGCTGGCGCCGCGTGACGCGCCGCATCGTCGTAGGCGCCGTGTGCGCGCTCACGGTGAGCTCGCTGCTCATGCCGAGCGTCTCGCTCGCGGCGGAATGGGTCAAGGTCGGCGAAACCAAATACAACGCCGGCACTGCGGCGGGCGACGAGACCGGCACCTGGTCGTGGGACGGCGCCGACGACTTGAAGCTCAACAACTATAACGGCGGCGAGATCCAGGCCGCAGGCAAGCTCAACGTGAATTACTCGGGAAACAACATCGTCACTGCCGACTGGATCGAAGGCATCAAGGCTTCTCATGGCAAGAATGAGAACGCCGAGCTCAATATCCAAGGCGACGCGGGCAGCACGCTCAGCGTGACATCTACTGAGGACGCTATCCTCTCCACGGGTAATATCAACATCGACGGAGCCGGATCCGTCAACGCCACGAGCGCTGGGTTTGATGCCATCGACGCCGAGGGCGATCTCGCTATCAAAGGTTCGGGCAACGTCAACGCCACGGGCGTATCGGATGGCATCAGGGCAAACGGCAATATCACGATTGACGACAGCGGGGCCGTCACCGCCAGGGCTACCAAGGACAAGGGTATCGGAACCGACAAGAGCCTCACCATCAAGGGTGGCGGCACAGTCGAGGCAAGCTCAGCCGATGGTGAGGCCATTTGGAGCGGCGGCAACATCAATATCTCGGACGGCAGCCAGGTCAAGGCGAGCTCCGAGAAAGACGCCGCCGTCGAGGCCAAGGGCAGCCTCGCAGCCACAAACGCCTCCCTCAACGCAAACGGTGTTGAATATGGCGTCTATGTCCACAAGGGCATCACCCTCGATCATGCAAACGTGACAGTCCGTGCAGGTAAAGGCAGATACGGTGGCGCCATCGCCCTCTTCACCTACCAGGACGACATCGTCGTCAAGAACGGCTCCACCGTGGACGCGTTTGCGGAAGGCGAGGTTTCGGCTGCATTCTCCACCAGAAACGATCGACCCAACGAGGAGGGTGGCCACATCTACATCAGCGACTCCGTTGTCAAGGCCATAGCCCGCTATGTCGAGAACGGCGACGGCCCCACCCCCTACAGCGAAAACCAAGATGGCGAGACGAGCCCCGAGCCCCAAGGCGAGAACATCGGCATCATCGCCCAGACCAGCGAGGGCGTCACACCCGCAGTCATCTCGATCATCCGCAGCAAGGTAACGGCCGAAGGAGATACAGCGGCAATCTTTGCCCGTGCCATGAGCGCTGACGGCAAGACAATCGGCACCATCAAGATTGAGAACGCCGCCATCCAGACGCCCAAAGGCGGCAAGGTCATTGACTATCGCAAGCTCCGTGACGGCATCTACGAGGCAGGCCAAGCCATCGGCACGGGCGACGCTGTGATCGACTCCCCCTATAACGAAGCTGTCGCCAAGAGCATGGTCATCGCACCTCCCGAGGTAGCCAAGCCGGAAGACCCCAAGCCCGACGAGACCAAGCCCGCGGAGTCCAAGCAGGACCCCAAGCCCGAGGGCGCAAAGACGACCAAGACCGTTGCGGTTGCAACCACGAAGGCCAAGGCCACCGGCGTGCTCGCGGCAACCGGCGACACCTCGGGTGCGGTCATCGTGGCAACCGTCCTTGCGGGAACAGCCGCTATCGCCGCAGGCACCATGGCGAGCCGCAAGCGCTCTTAGACGCCTCTGCGCACATGGCAGCTCCCGCGAAGGCCCCGAGTCCCAGCACCGTTTAACAACGCCACCACCGAGCTCCCCTCCGGCGGTGGCGTTTTCCATATGCGTCCGCAGGGTATGCACGAGATTGTCTTTGGTCTAGCCCAACCTGCATGAGCCGACGTGCGACAATGGGGGCCGTCGATATCACAACGCCGAGAGAAGCCCGTCATGGAAGCGCATCAAAAGCAGATAACCGTTCATGCACAGCATGCCGAAAGCGCACCAGTCATCTATCTTCCCGTGGTCATGGGCGACGGTAGCGATGTTTATGACCGCTGCCGAGAGCTCGACTGTCCGCCATTCACCCTCGTCGCCATTGGCGGGCTCGATTGGAATCGCGAGCTGAGCCCCTGGGCATGCGACGGGACCGTACGCGATGCCGAGCCTTTCGGCGGCCAAGCTGCCGGTTTTCTTGATGAGTTGCTGAACCGGATAATCCCAAAGCTCGAATTATCGCTCCCACAGCCACCTGCTTGGCGTGGCATTGCCGGCTACTCGCTCGCGGGCCTCTTTTCGCTTTGGGCCCTCTGGCAGACTGATGCCTTTGACCGCGTTGCAAGCGCATCGGGGTCGCTATGGTTTCCTGGCTTTATCGACTATGCTCACGAGCACGCGATGGCAGTTACGCCCGACGCCGTCTACCTGTCGCTCGGCAAAAAGGAGACCAAGACGCCCAACCGCATGATGCGGCATGTACTCGACGACACACGTGCGATGGAAGCGTTGCTCGTCGAGCGCGGCATTCCAACAACGCTGGAGCTCAACCCCGGTAATCACTTTGCCCAAACCAATCTGCGCATGGCACGTGGCATCCACTGGATATTGACGCATTAAAAATGACGCCCGCGCGTACGCATGGGCGCCATTTTTTGATTCAGCTGGACGCAGTTGTTACTCAGCAGCCTCCTCAAGCTCAGAAACGTCGAACTCAAAGTCATTACCCGGCAGAATCGCATTGAGCACGATACCCACCAGCGAACCCACGGCAAGACCCGAAAGCGAAATCGTCACGCCACCCAGCTCCAACACGATGGCACCGGCGGTGCTGTACGCGATGCCGAGCGAAAGCACGAGCACCAGGGCGGCCACCAGCACGTTGCGGTTGTTTTGGAAATCGACCTGGTTCTCGATGAGGTTGCGAACGCCCACAGCGCTGATCATGCCGTAGGGCACGAGCGACACTCCGCCGATTACACACGCCGGCATGGCGGCGATGACCGCGGCGAACTTGGGGCAGAACGAAAGCACGATGGCGCAGCACGCGGCAATGCGAATCACGCGCGGGTCGAACACGCGCGTCAGGGCGAGCACACCGGTGTTCTCGCCATACGTGGTGTTGGCCGGAGCGCCAAAGAGCGAAGCCAGGATCGTGGCAAGGCCGTCGCCGAGCAGCGTGCGATGCAGGCCAGGATCGGCAATGTAGTTGCGCTCGCAGGTGGAGCCGATGGCGGAGATATCGCCGATATGCTCGATCATAGTCGCAAAGGCCAGCGGCATGATGGTGATGATGGCCGTCGTGGCAAGACCGCTATCGAACTGCGGCCCAAAGAGCGCAAACACGGTGTTATCCCACACGATGGGCAAACCAACCCAGGGAGCGGCTGCGACGCCAGAAAAGTCGACCTCGCCCAGCGCAGTCGCAACGGCATAGCTCACCACAACGCCCAGCAAAATCGGCACGATCTTGACCATGCCGCGGCCCCAGATGTTGCAGATGACGATCACGGCCACGGCGATAACGGCGACGAGCCAATTGGTCTGGCAGTTGGCAATGGCGGAGCTTGCCAGGATCAAGCCGATGGAAATGACGATGGGACCGGTCACCACCGGCGGAAAGAAGCGCATGACACGTTTGGCGCCAAATGCGCGGAACAGCGCTGCCAGCACCGGATAGAGCAGGCCGGCGCAGGCAACGCCCAGGCAAGCGTAGGGCAAGAGCTCAGCCTCGCCGTTGGGCGCGATGGCGGCATAGCCCGCGATAAAGGCAAACGAAGATCCCAAAAACGCTGGCACCTTGCCGCGCGACAGGAAGTGGAACAGCAGCGTGCCCAAGCCGGCAAACAAAAGCGTTGCCGACACCGAGAGACCGGTGAGCACGGGCACCAACACCGTGGCGCCAAACATCGCGAATAGATGCTGCAGACCGAGTAGGAACATGCGCGGGCGGCCGAGCGATGACGCATCGTAGATGGCATCGGCGACGGCGGGCGTCGAAGACTGGGACATGGATGTCCTTTCGAATGGAAGGGCGATCGGGCATATCGGATAACCTGCCCGAACGATACGATCCGAACCATTGTACGCGATACGCCATGTCTCGCATGCGCCGTCACCTGCGAACGTTACCGCTATTTCCAAACGCGCTCGGCAACGCGCTTGACCAGCGCGATCTTTGCCCATTGCTCGTCCTCGGTCAGCTTGTTGCCAATCTCGCAGCTGGCAAAGCCACACTGCGGAGACAGATACAGGTTCTCGAGCGGCACATACTGGGCGGCCTCGCGGATGCGCTCAACGATAGCGTCCTCATCCTCGAGCTCCGCAGCCTTGGTGGTCACCAGGCCCAACACGACCTTCTTGCCGGGGGCAACATACTTGAGCGGCTCAAAGCCACCGGCGCGCGGTGTATCGAACTCCAGATAGAACGCATCGACGTCCTCATGCGCAAACAGATATGGAGCGATGGGGTCGTAGCCGCCTTCAAAAGCATAGGTGGAGTGGTAATTACCACGGCACACATGCGTGTTGATGACCAGGTCGTCGGGCTTGCCCTCGATGGCGGCGTTGTTGAGCGCCACGCTCAGCTCGGACACCTTTTGCAGGTCGACCGGGCTCATACCAGTCTTTGCCACAAAGTCGGTATCGCAATAGATGCCCCAGGTGCAGTCATCAAATTGAATGTTGCGACAGCCCGCGGCATACAGGTCGGCAATCACGGTGCGATATGCTGCGGCAATGGCATCGACGAGCTCTTCGTCGGTCTTGTAGACAGCGTGCAGACTCTCCTGCTGGCCATCACAGCGGTCGAGCGTGACTTCGGAGAACGTCTGAATCGGCGCCGGGATGGTCTGGCGTGCAACGTGGCCCTCGCCCTCAAGTGCCTTGACAAACTTAAAGTGCTCGACAAACGGATGGTTCTCGCCGCTAATGGGACCGGTTACCACGGCGGTATCGGCCGTGGTCTCCTCATCGTGGAACATATAGCCCGTACGCGAGGTGCGACGCTCGACGCCGTTCAGCCCCCACATAAAATCGAGGTGCCAGTAGCTGCGGCGAAACTCGCCATCGGTGATGACCTGCAGGCCGGCGGCCTTTTGCTTTGCCACCAAATCGCGAATGGCATCGTCCTCGACGGCCTTAAGCTCCTCGGCATCAAGCGTGCCTGCCGCATAGGCAGCGCGGGCATCCTTTACGGTCTGCGGACGAAGAAAGCTGCCGACGATATCAGCGCGAAACGGCGCGTTCGGTTGAATTGAAGTGCTCATAGATATCTCCCTTTGCATTGGTTGCTTTACTGGGACAGAGTATGAGCGCTCATATGGCCATCGTAAAATATACGTTTACAACAGTTTGATATAGATGCTTCCTATATCAGTTGGGACTGCCATAAAGAGATTTGACCCGTGCAGAACGCAGCAGTCTAGATATGCTGACGGATCGCGTCGATATAGGCTTGGCCGTAGCGCGTGAGCGTCGTATTTTTGCGCGTGATGATGCCGATCTCCATGTACTCGTCTACATCGAGCGGAATCGAAATGATGCCGGGACCGTTAAGTTCGTGGCTGATCACGCCCGAACACACCGTGTAGCCGTTGAGTCCCATGGCCAGGTTGAACAGCGTCGCACGGTCGCGCACGCGGATATTCTTGCGGCGCTCAAAGGTCGAAGTCAGCTCCTCGGAATAGTAAAACGAGTTATAGCTGCCCTGCTCATAGGACAAGAATGGGTAGTCCTCGAGGTCTTCGAGCGTCACACTGGAGCGGTCAGCCAACGGGTGGTCGGCACACACAAAAACGTGCGGCGTGGCGCAGAAGAGCCCTTCGAACACGAGCTCGTTGGCCGCCAGCATGCGCTCGATAACCTCGCGGTTATGCTCCGACAGATACAGGATGCCCAGTTCGCTTTTCATATGCGCGACGTCCTCGATAATCTCGTGAGTCTGTTCCTCGCGCAGGGTAAAGTCATAGCGCGCGGCATCGAATTCACGGATCACGTCGACAAACGCATTAACGGCAAAGGAATAATGCTGGCAGCTCACACTAAAGTGCGGCACCTGCTCGGACGCGCCCTTGTACTTGCCCTCGAGCAGGTCGGCCTGGTCGAGCACCTGGCGCGCGTAGCCCAAGAAGGTCTCGCCTTCCTCGGACACAATGACGCCCTTGTTGGTGCGCTCAAAGATGTGCACACCCATCTCGTTTTCGAGATCGCGGATCGATGCGGTAATCGAAGGCTGCGACACAAAGAGTCGGCGCGAGGCCTCGGTGATGCTGCCGCATTCGGCAACCTTTACAACATATCTGAGCTGCTGAAGCTTCATAGCGCCCTCCCTAGACGTTCGTGACGTCGAAACCCGTCGCATCCATCTGACGCATAAACGGCGGCATCTCCCCCGTCGCGGCGCAGGCGGCAATCTGATGCAGAGCCTCGGCAACCGCATCGTCTACCGCAGCGCCGATATGCCAGCGCGCGGCAGCCGTGACAGCCTCGTTGGCATTGGCGACTGCAACGGAGTTGGGAACGGCATCGATCATGGGCAGGTCGTTATCGGAATCACCGAATACGGCCACCTCGTCGAGCGTCAGGTCCAAAGCGCGCGCCAGCTCCAGCGCGGCGCAACCCTTGTCCCAACCTGCTGGAAGGATATCGAACAGGCGCACACGATTGTTGGGAAACACGAGTGAGAGCTCCGGTACCTCAGCGGCAACGCGCTCACGTAGCTCCGCGAGCTCCTCACGCGAACGGGCGCTCCAGATATTCGCCTTGTATACCGGGGCATCATCGACAACGGGACGGCACGGAGCCTCTTCGCCCTTGAGCCATGCGTTGCCGCCCGACTCCATGGCGCGACGCACGCGCTCGGGGTCGCTCGTCACGCAATAGGCATCGTTATCCCAAAAGTCGTCACCCAGGCTGTAGACCTTTAGATAGGTATCGTCGGTCTCTTGCTCGAGGTAATCGGCCAGACGCATCAGGGCATCGTTGTCGGTCGCGCGCGAAGCGACCGCCTGACCGTCGACAAACATGACCTGGCCGTTGCAGAACGCACCGGTCGAAAAGCACTCGGAACGATTTTTGAACATCCAGCCCATCGCGGACGGCTGGCGACCCGAAACCGGGCCAAAGTGCAGACCCGCCGCCTGCATGGCATGAATGCCCTCGATGGCGTAGTCGCTGGCGCCGTCATGCCCGGCTGGAATCAGCGTATCGTCCATATCGGTCAGCACAAGTTTGATCATAAGGCCCCCATTCGTATCGGTCCTACCTATTGTAACGACCTGCCAAAAAAACCTGTCCCTTTTTGGCAGGTGCGCTAGTATAGGGAACAACAGATTCGATGCGGGAGTGCCGGCGGTGCAAACCACAAGGCTGAGAGGGCATGGGGCCCAATCCTTTGAACCTGTCAGTTAATGCTGGCGTAGGGAGCATGCCGCCTTTGCAGGGGCGCTGTCTATGCACAGCGCCCCTTTTCTATGCCAAGGAGGCATGTGCAGTGATTGATTCGGAACAGCTTAAGCAAAATGTGGTCAAGGCCGTGGAAGAGATTCGCGCCACCAATCCGATGGCCGGCTCCATCACCAACACGGTGACGATCGACTTTGTCGCCAACGCACAGCTCGCCGTGGGCGGTTCGGCCGCCATGGTTTATCTGCCAGACGAGGGCGAGGCACTCGTTGCCGGCGGCGGCGCCATCTATCTCAATATGGGCACGCTCTTCCCCATCTACGAGCAGACGATTCCCCGCGCGGCCAAGGCGGCACACGATGCCGGCAAGCCCTGGGTGCTCGATCCGGTTGGCCTGGGCATCGGTAGCCTGCGCACCCAGCTGGTAAACGAGCTCAAGCAGTACAAGCCCGCCATCGTACGCGGCAACGCCTCCGAGATCATCGCGCTCGCCGGCCTGTGGGGTCTTGAGGGCGAGGCAGCCGATCTGAGCCGCGTGCGCGGTGTCGATACCACCGACACGGTCGATGCCGCCCGCGATGCCGCCGTAGCGCTCGCCCGCTACACCGGCGGCGCTGTGGTGGTCTCGGGCGAAGTCGACCTGATTACCGACGGCACGACCGTAGCCAAATCCCACGGCGGCAGCCCGCTCATGTCAAAGATTACCGGCTGCGGTTGCTCGCAGGGCGGCGTGCTAGCCGTGTACGCCTGCGCTGCCGATCCGTTTACGGCAGCCGTCTGCGGCACCGCCGTCTACAACGTAGCCGGCACGCGTGCCGCCGCTGTCGCCGATGCCCCGGCAAGCTTTAAGGTCGCCTTTATCGACGAGCTCTACCGCGCAACCGCCCAGGACATCGCCGATAACCGACTCGAGCTCGAGGAGGCATAAGCCATGTCCGAGCCCGCAACCAACGCCGGCATGAACACGCTCGTCGCCGTGGCCATCGCCCCGTGTGGCACCGGCGATGAACTGTCCGCCGAGGTCGCTGAGGTCGTGCGCGTCATTCGCGAGAGCGGCCTTCCCAACCGCACCACCTCGATGTTCACCGAGATCGAGGGCGACTGGGACGAGGTCATGCAGGTCGTGCGCGACGCAACCTTTGTGTTAGCGAGCAAGGGCATCCGCACCGAAGTCGTGCTCAAAGCCGATATTCGACCCGGATTTACCGACACCATGACCGGCAAACTCGAGCGCATGGAAGCACAGATCAAGAAACAGGAGGAAGCACGATGAGCATCCGCGACAACCTTGATATCTCGGCCTATCTGGTACTCGGTCCCGAAAACACGCTCGGGCGCCCCGTGGGCGATGTAGTGGCCCAGGCACTCGACGCCGGCTTTACCTGCATCCAGGTGCGCTCCAAGGTGGCAAGTGCCCGCGAGATCATCGCGCTGACCGACGACGCCGCGCAGGCTATCGCTCAGGCCGGCAAGACCGGTCAGGTCGCCTTGCTGATCGACGACCGCCTTGACTGCGTGCTCGCCGCGCGCGAGCAGGGCATCGCTGTCGACGGCGTGCACGTGGGTCAGAGCGACATCCCCGTCGAGGTCTGTCGCAAGCTGCTGGGCCCCGATGCCATCGTGGGTCTTTCGGCCCGTTGCGAGGAGATGCTCGAGTACGTCAAGACCGCCGACATGAGCCTGGTCGACTACCTGGGCATAGGCCCGCTCCACGAGACCGAGACCAAGCGCGATTGCGGACGCGCGGCCGACGGTTCCATCATCACCAAGAGCTTTGAGGACCTGGCAGCCCTCCATGCGGCAAGCCCCGTACCCATCGTGGTGGGCGGCGGCGTCAAGACGGCCGATCTGCCGCAGCTCAAGGCCACCGGCGTCGACGGCTTCTTTGTGGTGAGCGCCGTCTGCGGTGCCGACGACCCCCACGCCGCAGCCAAGGAGCTCGTCGACACCTGGCAGCAGGCATAAGCATAAGCCGTGCAGCCGATTCGCAGCTTCATATCTTCAGCAATGGAAAGCGCATCCCAGTTTGGACCTCCATTCCGGGATGCGCTTTCCGCCGCAGCCCCTACCCCGCCAGATACGTTTCCAGCGCCGGCAAGGTCGCCTCCGCATCACGACGACCGACCTGGTAGATGCGCTCGAGCTCATCGGGCTCGCGGCACAGCGACGGCACCTTTACCGATTCGCTCGGCCGTACCACAAAGACCTCGCCGGCCGCCTCGCGACGCGCCAGGTCATCGAGCGTGGCATTGTAGACCTCATGCCGATGCTCAAGCGCTGCGACAAACTCCGGGTAGTGACGGAACACGCGCCGCAGCATGGGCATCACGCTGTTGGGCTGCTTTACAAAGCCCGCCGGCTGCGTCAGCACCACCACGTTGCGGTCATAGCCCTGCGCAAACAGCCAAGCACTGGGAATGGAATCGGCCACGCCACCATCCAGATACTTGCGGCCCTCAATAGCAACGGGACGCGTTGCCACAGGGATCGCCGATGACGCCCGAATCCACTCGATATCGCGCTCGTCGCCATACGGCAGATCGTGATAGACGGCCTTGCCCGTCTCGATATCGGTACACACGCACGTAAACCGCATGGGGCAGGCACGATATGTCTCCAGGTCGATGGGATCGCGCTCGACGGGCACCTCGTGATAGGCAAAATCGGCATTGAACATGTCCCCTGTTCGCAACCAGCTCGTTACACTCGCATAGCGCTTGTCGGCGCAATAGGCCTTGTTGTAGCGGATGGCACGGCCGATCTGGCGCGATTTAAAGTTGTAGCCAAATGCCGCGCCCGCCGAGACACCCACCATATGGTCGCAAGTTAAGCCGCACTCCATCCATACGTCGAGCACGCCCGCCGTATACATACCGCGGTAGCCGCCTCCCTCGAGCGCGAGCCCCACCGTGCGCGTCGTATCTGGCTGCGTCATGCGATCATCCCCGTTTCTGCGTTTTTAAACGGGACAAGTATACCCGTCAACATATATCGTCTCAGTCGCATTTTCATCGAACATCGCATCGTCGTGTTACCGCTTGGCAAATAATTGTCACCCATAGTATTGGCACCCCTATATAATTTTGTACTGTTGTTTATACTACTCAGCAGTTATCAACAGCGAACATTAGCCGGCAAAGTAACCCAACAACGCCGCAAGGCGGAGGCCTGGATACACGCAATACGCTGAGCAACGACGCGTGTACACAACGAGCTCGCCCGACGCAATCCGCCCCGACCTCAGAAAGCCGCTTAGAACATGGATACTGTCAGCAATTACACCGAAACGCTCGAAAAGACCATCCGTGACCTTCTCGAGCGTCAGGATGATCTGATTAGGACCGCCTTTACCGACCAGCTTACCGGACTTGGCAACCGCGGCGGCTTTGCCCGTTCCCTCGAGGAGCTCTGGGAGCAGGACATCCCCGTTACCATGGCGTTCATCGATATCGACAATCTCAAGCACTGCAACGACGTCTTTGGGCATGACGAGGGCAACCGCTACATCTTGCAGGTAAGCCTTTATCTCAAACTGTATATGAAAGTGGACGAGGCGGCGTTTCGCATAGGCGGCGACGAGTTTGCCATCCTATCTACGATTGCGACCGAGGACGACCTCGCCGAACGTCTGGAACACTGCCGAACGGTCCTGCTCAAGAACAACGATTCCGAGATGCCTCATTCGTTTAGCTACGGAGTGGCACACGCCGACCCCGCCCTGGGCGAAGCCTCCAATCGCATGACACTCGATGCCGACCATCGCATGTACGACTACAAGCTGCGCCATGCCATGCACCTTGATCGACGCAATATCGTGCAAGTCCACGCCGACGACTTCGAAATAAGCGACCGCGTTTTCGATGCCTTTTCGATGCTCAACGAAGGCCGTTATTGCTTTATCGAGAACTTGGACAAGCATCGCACCCTTTGGTCACAAGGCGCCTTGCGCGATCTCGGTCTTCCTTCCGAGCATATCGACAACTGCCACGATTACTGGAAAACGCGTGTCCATCCCGATGACCTTGAGGCCTATACCAGCGATATCGACCAAATCTACAACGGCTCCAAACACCGCCGCGTCATGCAGTACCGCATGCGCAATGCCGCGGGCGACTACGTCCTTTGCCGCGCTCGCGGGTTTCGTATCGACGGCGACGGAAATACCCCCTCGCTCTATGTCGGCGAGCTCGTCAACCACTCGCTTGCCGAAACCGTCGACGCCGCTACGGGCCTCGGAACGCAGCGTATGCTGATCAACGCTATCGATGCCTGCCGTCGCGACCGTTGCGAGACGGGGCTTATAGCGGTCCGCGTTCGCGGCACGGCAAAGCTCAACGAGCTCTATGGGGCCGAGGCTGTCGACAACATGCTCGCCGAATACGCAGGCCGCATGTTGTCGATCACCCGCGGCAGGAGTCGCGTCTTCCGCTCACGAAACGCCCAGTTCGTCGTGCTTAGCAACGAGTTGGGCCACGAGGCATTCGAGCAACTGACCCATCATCTTAAAGAAGCCGTTTTCGCTCCTGTTCAAATCGCGGGCGATACCATTACCCCCGTCTGCCTCGTCGTTCCGGCCTTTTACGAGCGCTTAATCAATCAAGCGACCGCCGTTTTAGGCGAGCTCGACCGTCGTCTTCGTGCGGCCGGTGGGCTTGTTCCCAACGACAGCCTCCCCATACCTGAGATTGAGCGCAAAAGCGCCGTCGCCGAACGCATCGATACGCTCACGGGCCTCTATCGACCCAGCGAGTTTATGCGGCGTGCCAACGCATTTCTGAGGACAGGGCGCGACGGCGCTTGGTGTATCACTACCGTCGACATGGGACACATGCGGCTGTTCAACGAATGGCACGGACAGGCCGAGGGCGACCGCATGCTCGCCGATGTGGGCACGGTCCTCAAGGACATCGAGAATGCCGACATGGGCGTCGCAGGGTACTGGGGCCAAGATGACTTTTGCGTACTCATCCCCTTTGAGCACGACACCGTCCATAAAATCTATAACCGCGTTCGCGAGGCCGTGGCCAAGCATGATAACGGCGTAGGTTTCTGGCCGTCCATGGGTGTCTACCCCATCGACTCCAACGAGGAAATCACCATCGATGCACAGGCCAAGGCCATGTTTACCAATCGGCGCGCGAAAAACGACTTTAAGGATCGCATTGCCGTCTTTCGCCCCGAGGAATACAAGCGCGAGGTTGCGTTTCACCGCACCCTCACCGAGTTCCAGTATGCGCTCTCAAACGACCGCATCACCTACTACCTGCAGCCACTGGTTGATATGGAAACCGGCGAGATCATTGGCGCCGAGGCGCTCACACGCTGGATCGACAAAGATGGATCGTTAATTCCGCCCGCGTCCTTTATCCCGGCGCTCGAGGAAAGCGGCTTTGTGGTGACTCTCGACAAGTACATTTGGCAGGGTGTCGCCTCGTGGCTGCGCAAGCGCATCGATCGAGGACTTCGCGTGGTTCCGGTCTCGCTTAATGTGTCGCGCGTGGATATCCTTGCCTGCGACGTTGCCGAACATATGGGGGCGCTCGCCGCCCAATACAACCTACCGCCCGAGCTCATGCGTATCGAGATCACCGAGACGGCTTATACGGGGGAGTCCGAAGCCGTGGACAAACTGACAGCCGACCTGCACACCCGCGGCTTCTCGACCTATATGGACGATTTTGGCACCGGCCAGTCCACGCTCGCGATGCTCAAGAACGTCAACGTCGATGTTATCAAGCTCGACCGCACCTTTTTGCCTGATGGGAAAACCGACAACCGGAGCTCCCAGATCGTGTCGTCTATGCTCGAGATGGCGCAGTCGCTCCATCTGCCCGTCGTGGTCGAAGGCGTCGAGACAAATGAGCAGGCGAACATGCTACGACAGATGGGCGCCCGCTACGCTCAGGGCTTCCTCTACTACCGCCCCATGCCGGCGAAGGATTTTGAGGCATTGTTCGATGGTGGCAATAACAACTGATACGCTCGCGCGCAAAACACCACCGTCTAGGGGAGCATTTGTCCCCATTGGCTAACTCATATCCCCAATTCAAACCGAATTGGGGATATGATACGGAGCATCCTGTCACCCAAGGAGGTTATCCATCATGAACGAGTCGTATCGCATGGGCGAGCAGTCAATCATTGCCCATCTTCAGCGGCTTGCGAACGGGGCCTCAACCGCCGAGCTCGACGTTGACGCGCTGCCCACGGAGTTGCGCGCCGTCGGCGAGCAACTGCAGAAAACGCTCGCCGTCTTGCAACAAGAACGCCAGCTGCTCGAACGTAGCGCCTATATCGATTCGCTCACCAATCTTGGCAACCGCGGTGGACTCGACCGCCATGTCAATCAGCTCTGGCGCAAAGGCGCCCCCTTCACCTGCGCCTATATTGACATCGATCACCTCAAGCACTGCAACGATAAGTTTGGCCACGCCGAGGGCAACCGCTATATTCTGGGCATCTGTCGTGCGCTCACCGAGACCATGGAGCACGATGAAATGCTGTTCCGTATCGGTGGAGATGAATTTGTACTCGTGTCCCCCACGACAGGCGAAGCCGAGCTCGAGCAGCGCTTGGAGCGGACACGCACCGATCTTGTCGAGGCAACATCGGACGGCAAGGCGCCCATGATCGCCAGTTTTAGTTTTGGCTGCTCGCACGTCGACCCGCTTGCAGGCGATACGCGTCGCCAGATGACGATGGATGCCGATCGCAAAATGTATCGCTACAAGCTCATGCACCGCGTGCAGCAACCGAAAGAAGACAACGCGCCGATGCGGCCGATTGCCGATCAACTTCCTTGCAACGACCGCGTGTTCCAGGCGATCTCCATGAGCTCCGAGACACGCTATCCGTTTATCCTTAACCTCGATACCGGCGAATCGCAATGGTCGATTAATGCCGTGCGCGATTTCGACCTACCCTCCCAGCATCCCTACAACTCACTCGATATGTGGCTTGCCCGCGTTCACCCCGAAGACCGCGACAACGTGCGCAGCGAGCTCGATATGGTGGTAAACGGCGCGTGGCACTTCCATTACATGCAGTATCGCGTGATGGATGCTACCGGAGCGTACGCGCTTTGCGACTGCACGGGCTACCGCTTGGACGGCACCGATACCGAGCCTAACATGTACGTGGGCATTATCATCAACCGAAGCCTGGCAGATACGACCGATTCCGTGACCGGTCTGGGCGATATTCACGCCCTGGTCAACGCCATTGGCGAGATGCGTCGCGTGGCGCGCAAGGCGAGCATGGTCGCCATTAAAATCGACGATATCGCTCAGGTCAATGCCCGCTTTGGCTTTGATGCGGGCGATCGCGTTTTGGCGGAAAGCGCCGCCTGCCTCATGGATTGTTCGCGCGGCAAGGGTCGTCTGTTCCGTTCGACGGGACCGATGTTCGTGGCGCTTTTCGACGAATTCGATCCCGAAGAGATCGACGCGATCGCAGAGGAAATCGAGCGGTTCCTGGGCTCTCCCGTGCTCTTTGGCTCATTTGAATATCAGCCGCCCCTTCGTGTGGCCACGCTTCATCTGGACGCCGTCGACCGACAGCCCGTTTCCATTCTGAATGAGCTCAAAGCGCTACTTGAAGAAGCGCCGCAGGTACCGGGCACCAAACTGGACTAGCGTCGTGGGGCGCGATGTGAAACACAAGCCGTTTCGCATCGCGCCCGCACCGCCTCCCCCATCGTGCGATAATCCTCTGCAGAAGTCACCAACAGCAGAGGGAGTTTGTGATGAAGGTTCTTTTGGTCAATGGCAGCTCCAAGGCAAACGGCAACACCGCCCGCGCGCTCGCCGAGGTCGCCGAGCAATTGCATGCCGAGGGCATCGATACCGAGGTGTTCCAGCTGGGCGCCAAGCCCATTCGCGACTGCATTGGCTGTGGCCAGTGCGGCAAGCTCGATTGCCGCTGCACCTTTGATGACGACGTGGTGAACGAGCTCATCGCCGCCGCCGAACAGGCCGACGGCTTTGTCTTTGGCTCACCCGTCTACTACGCGCATCCCAGTGGCCGCATCCTCTCGGCCCTCGACCGCGCCTTCTATGCTGGCAGCAAGGCCTTTGCGCACAAGCCGGGCGCCGCGGTCGCCGTTGCCCGCCGTGGCGGCACGTCGACCACCTTCGATGTACTCAATAAATACTTCACCATCAACCAGATGCCCGTGGTCGCCTCCACCTATTGGAACAACGTCTTTGGCGCCATGCCGGGCGAGGCCGATGGAGATGCCGAGGGCCTGGCCACCATGCGAAATATCGGCAAAAACATGGCCTGGCTCCTGCGTTGCATCGAGGCAGGACAGGTCGCCGGCATCGAAGCCCCCGAAGCCGATCGCGCCAGGACCAACTTCATTCGTTAGAACGGCGGAACATTATATGAACGTGCAAATTTTTGGCACCAAGAAGTCCTTCGACACCAAGAAGGCCCAGCGCTATTTTAAGGAGCGCCGCATTAAGGTGCAGTTTATCGACCTTAAGGAAAAGGAGATGAGCAAGGGCGAGCTCACGAGCGTGATGCAGGCGGTCGGCGGCATCGACAAGCTGCTCAACCCCAAAGCCAAGGACGAGGAGACGCTCGCGCTCATCCAGCACCTCACCCCTAGCCAGCGCTTCGACAAGTTGCTCGAAAACCAGCAGGTTCTAGCCGAGCCCATCGTGCGCAACGGCAAAAAGGCCACCGTCGGTTATTGCCCCGATGTATGGGGAGCCTGGGAGTAGCCTGTGTTATTTGCCGGCGCATGGGTATAAGAGCAGGCGTTTGGCATAAGATTCAACTGTAAGCCATGTCTAACAAAGGAGGGCACATGCCCAACAAACCCGTGAAGATCATCATGCTTACCGGATACCTCGGTGCCGGCAAGACCACGCTGCTCAACCACATCCTCGCTAACGACGGCGGCATCCGCGCCGCCGTGATCGTCAACGATATCGGCGAGATCAACGTCGACGCCAGCCTCATCGCCGACGGCGGCCTTTCCGAGACCGACGACCTCATCCCGCTCACCAACGGCTGCATCTGCTGCACACTTTCGGATGACCTGGCCAACCAGCTGCAGGGCATCGCCGATTCGGGCAACTTCGACTACATCATCATCGAGGCCTCGGGTATCTGCGAGCCTATCCCCATCGCCTACACCATCTCGAGCTTCTGCGACGAGGCCAAGGTGGGCGGCGAGCCCAAGCTCGCGCTCGACAACATCGTGGCCGTGGTCGACTGCGCCCGCATGTACGACGAGTTCAACGGCGGTCGCGACCTGCTGGCCGAGGATATCGACGAGGACGACATCGAGAGCCTGCTCATCCAGCAGATCGAGTTCTGCTCCACGCTGATCCTCAACAAGACCGACACCGTGAGCCCTGAGCAGATCGCCGAGCTCAAGGCCATCGTGCGCAGCCTGCAGAAGGACGCCGTGATCGTCGAGGCCCAAAACGGCGAGGTCCCCATGGAGGAACTGCTCGATACCGACCGCTTCGACTTTATGCGCGCCTACAACTCCGCCGCCTGGATCGAGGCTATGGAGCATCCCGAGGAGCACGACGACCCCGAGGTGCTCGAGTACGACATCGAGACCTTTGTGTACTCGCGCCGCAAGCCGTTTGACCTGCAGAAGTTCACCGATTTTGTTGAGCAGGAGTGGCCCGACGAGGTCATCCGCGTCAAGGGTCCGCTGTGGCAGGCCAGCAATCCGGACATGTGCTACATGTTTGAGCAGGCCGGCCACCAGATGCGCCTGATGGAGAACGGCCTGTTTGTCGATTCCGCACCCGAGGGCGAAAAGCAGAAGATCATCGACGAAAACCCCGAGATCATGCAGATTTGGGACGACGAGACGGGCGACCGCATGACGAGCCTGTGCATCATCGGCCGTCACATGGACAAGGATGCGCTCATCGCCTCCCTCGATGCCTGCCTGACCGACTGGCACCGCGCCTAGGTTTATCCAAGCGGGCATTTTTCCGCCTACGTAATCGCCAAACCACCACGAAGGTGCCTGTCCCCTTCGTGGTGGTTTTTCGTTCTGAGCCAAGGAGATTCATGTTCAACATTGTGCTGTATGCGCCCGAGATTCCGGCCAATACGGGCAATATCGGCCGCACCTGCGTGGTTACCGGCGCCCGCCTGCATCTGGTGGAGCCACTGGGCTTTTCACTCGACGACAAGACGGTGCGTCGCGCCGGCCTGGGCTACTGGCAAAACTTGGACGTGACGACCTATGCCAGCTGGGAGGATTTTCTTGCGCGCAACGGCCTCTCCCCCGCCGACGAGCGCCTGCATCTGCTGACCAAAAAGGCACGCCGCACCTATGCGCAAAGCACCTACCGCGATGGCGACTACTTGGTCTTTGGCAGCGAGAGCTCGGGCATTCCCGAGCCACTGCTTGCCGCGGCGCCCGAACGCTGCGAGCGCATCCCCATGCTGCGCGATTGCGACTCACTCGATAACGCCGAGGCTTGGGAAGCCCACGAGGAATCGCTGGGGCATACCGAGGACAGCCACGAAGCCATCCTGCAGCAGGATATCTGCGGCAACTTCGTCAATCCGGACGACTACCGCATCAGCGCACTCAACCTCTCCAACAGCGCCGCCATCGTCCTCTACGAGGCCCTGCGCCAAACAGGCTTTCCGGGAATGTGACAAAGGGACGGTCCCTTTGTCACATTCGGTTATAGGTAGCGGCCGGTGATGCTTGCGGGGCATGCCACGATGTCGCCCGGCGTGCCGACGCAGACGATTTGCCCGCCTGCGTCGCCACCACCTGGGCCCATGTCGATTGCGTAATCGGCGTTACGGATAAGGTCGAGGTCGTGCTCGATTACGACGACTGTGGCGCCCTTGGCAACGAGGCCGTCGAACACACTCAGCAGCACCTGAACATCGAGCGGGTGCAGGCCAATTGTGGGTTCGTCGAACACGAATACGGCATCATCCTGCACGCGGCCCATCTCGCTCGCGAGCTTAAGGCGCTGCGCCTCGCCGCCCGAAAGCGCCGGCGTGGGCTCGCCGAGCGTGAGATAACCCAAGCCCAGGTCGTGCAGGGTCTGTAAGCGCGCCTGAACTTTCTTGAGCCCCACCGTAGCGTCGAGGGCCTCGTCCACACTTATGTCCATGAGCTGCGGCAACGTAAGCAGGCTCCCGTCCTTGCCCTCGCGATGGATATGCGAGGCCGCGTCTGCATAGCGTGAGCCGCGACATGACGGGCAGACGATCTCGACATCGGGCAAAAATTGCACGTCGAGCGATATCGAACCCGTGCCATCGCACGTAGGGCAGCGCAAGGCGCCGGTGTTGTAGCTAAATGCGCCCGCCTTGTAGCCAGCTGCCTTGGCCTCGGGCGTACGGGCGAAGGCGCGACGCAGCTCGTCATGGATGTCGGCATAAGTCGCCACCGTCGAGCGCACGTTGGCGCCGATGGGCGTAGCGTCAATCAGGTTGGCGCGTGCGATGCCCTCGGCATCGATCCAGCGCACATGGCTTGGCAGGCGCTCGCCAGTTGCCTGAGCCTTGAGCGCCGGGATGAGCGTCTCGAGCACCAACGTCGTCTTACCCGAACCCGAAACGCCCGTCACCGCGACGAGACGACCGCGCGGTATATCGACTTCGAGCGGTTTGACGGTATGGATGGCATCGGTCGCCATGCGGATATGGCCCTGGTCGAACATTTCGTCGTCAGCCACCTGCGGCCGCAAGCGCTTGGGCTCCGAGCGCAAAAACGGGGCGATGCGGCTGTCCTGCGATTGCTCGACCTCATCCACCGTACCGGCGGCGATCACATTACCGCCGCCCGCTCCGGCAACGGGGCCCATCTCGACCAGATAATCGGCTTCCGCCAATACGCGCGTGTCGTGGTCGACAACGACCACGGTGTTGCCGTCATCCACCAGATCGCGCATTACGCCTACCAAGCCGTCAACATTGGCAGGATGCAAGCCGATCGAGGGCTCGTCGAGCACATACAGCACGCCCGTCGAGCGGTTGCGCACCACGCGGGCAAGCTGCACGCGCTGGCGCTCACCCGTGGAGAGCGTAGCACCGGCGCGGTCGAGCGAGAGGTAATCGAGCCCCAGGTCGACCAGGCGACGAGCCGCGCTCAAAAACGAATCGCAGATATCCGTCGCCATGGGCTGCATCTCGGCCGGCAAGGATGCGGGCACCCCGCGCGCCCACTCAATCGCCTCACCCAGCGTCATGGCCGCGGCCTGCGCCAGATTGATACCACGCACCTGGGGCTGGCGCGCAGCCTCGGAGAGACGCGTGCCGCCGCAGTCACGGCACGGGCCCTCGCGCAAAAAGCGAGCCACGCGCTTAAGTCCCTTATCGTCCTTAACCTTGGCGAGCGCATTCTCGACCGTATAGACGGCATTGTAATAGGTGAAGTCGAGCGGCGTGGCGCCCTCGCCTTTTTTGGGAACGTAGAGAATGTGCTTCTTAACCGCCGGACCGTGGAACACAATGTCGCGCTCGGCGGGCGTGAGCTGGTTAAACGGCACGTCGGTGCGCACGCCCATCTCGCCGGCTACCTGCTTCATCAGATCCCACATGAGCGTACCCCAGGGAAGCACCGCGCCTTCGTTGATGGTCTTTGACTCGTCGGGCACCAGGCTCGCTTCGTCCACCTCGCGCATGACACCGGTGCCGCCGCAGGTAGGGCACGCACCGCCGCTGTTAAAGGCAAGGTCCTCGGCACTCGGCGCGTAGAACTCGCGGCCGCATGCGGGGCACGTGAGCGACAGGCCCGCAGCCACGTTAAGGCTCGGCTCCACACGCGCCCCGCAATGTGGGCACACGTGATGGGCACAGCGGCTAAAGAGCAAACGCAGACTGTTGTTGAGCTCGGTCATGGTACCAAAGGTCGAGCGCACGCCTGGCACACTGGGACGCTGATGCAACGCGAGTGCCGCCGGTACGTGCAATACCTCGTCCACCTGGGCGTGCTCGGCCTGCGTCAGGCGACGTCGAGTATAGGTGCTGAGCGCCTCCAGGTAACGGCGCGAGCCCTCGGCATAAAGAACTCCCAGCGCCAGCGAGCTCTTGCCCGAGCCCGACACGCCGGCAATGCCCACGAGCCTCCCCAGCGGAATATCGATATCGATGTCCTTGAGATTGTGGACACGTGCACCGCGCACCTCGATAGCCTGCGGGCTCATCTTCTGTTCCGTCACCTTTATCACCCTACTCATGCCATAAAACGCGGTCGCAGATATACTCGCCCAGCATGGGCACGGTAAACCGCACAAGGCCGTATCCGGCGGCCTCGATGACGCGCTCGCGAATCAGGCTTGCGCGATATTTACTCGCCCAGCTCTGGGTACGGTCGCAGCGCTCAATGATATCCGCCGTGCGCGTCGGCTTGTCCTCGTCAACCGCCATAGCCTCGATAAAGAGGCGCTGAGGGCTGCGCAGACCGTAATACAGAGGTGCGTCAACCGCTTCGTAGAACTCGGAGACGGCATCCGCATGGCCATTCTCGACATCGCGCCTTTCGATGACCTGCGAGCCACGCCGGACAGCAGACCGCCACATGTAATAGCCCACCAGCTGAACCATATAGGGATGCCCCATGCTCTTGCGCGCCGCAAGGTCCGCCGTCTCCGCGTCAACGTAAAGACCAGCGTCTTTGACCGTCTGGATATACGAATCGCGCACTTTGGGCAAAGATATTGCCCCCAACGTACGCTGCTGGGCACGCCGCAAAAACGTCACGCTCGGCTCTTCGAGCAGATCGTCAACCATACTGGGCAAGCCGGCGAACGCCAGCGCAAGACCGCGCTGGTCGCTATCGGGCAAGCCCGTGGCATCCTGGTCTCCGAGCACCTGCTGATAGAGGACGGCAAGAGCCGCCAGTTCCTCGATAGACACCGATTGTGCCTCGTCAATCGCAAACAAGACGCCCTTGCCCGGACCGAGCTTCTTGAGACGCTCGTTGACCAGCCCTCGCAATGTCTCGCCTTTTGCCCGCGCCGCCTCGACCGACATCCGGCCAAACGACGGCCCAAACTCCATTGACGTCACAACGGGTTTATTCGAGCGAAGCGCGTCGGCCAAGCGGTCGCACAAACCAAGCGAAGCGGAATCGGAGACAACCGCCCATCCGCGCTCGCTGGCTAGACGTTGCAGCTCCCGCAGGAGAACCGTTTTGCCATAGCCGCGGTTTCCCGTAATGAGCATGAGCCTGCCCGGCGCTCCGGCGCCGTTGTCGAGCCCTTCCTCAAAATCTTCGATGACCGACTCGCGACCGATGAGTATCGGAGGCCGCTTACCAGCTGTGGGCTTAAAGGGATTTGGATTCATATCGGCCTCCTCGGATTGGCAAACCCTGGTAACAGTTATACCAACTTATACCGAGTTATACCAATAGCATGTGACAAAGGAACTGCCCCTTTGTCACATGTGGCCGAAAAACTCGGCGTCTGCTGCTCGCCAGGGGCGGAAGGTGGCGGGATCGACCTTTACGTGCGCCGCAGCGGGTGCGTCGTACCATTTGACCGTGTAGCCGGCGCCGTGGGCGCAAAAGACCGAGTCGGGCGTGTTGGGCAGATCGGCCTCGGGCTCGTAGGCGGCAGCCTCGATTACGCGCTCGCCATCATGGCAAGCCGCATAACCGGCGAACTCCAGGTACAGATGCCCGCGACCGCTCGTGTAGGCAGCCACCTCCAGCGCATAATCTTGCACCTCGGATGCCGGAACGCGACCCACAAGCTTCGCCCGGTCTCCCGCCATCGTCGGCGGCTCGTACTCGGCACTCATGCGCGTGGCATCCGAGAGCGCCCGGCCCACGCACTCCCCCGGCACCTCGAGCTCAAAGCGATACCACGGCTCCAACAACACCGCCGCGCCGGCCTCGCGCGCCTGCATCAAACCCTGGCGAATCGCGCGGTACGTGGCCTGGCGAAAATCGCCGCCCTCGGTGTGTTTGGCATGCGCGCGGCCGCCCGCGAGCGTAATGCGCACATCGGTGATGGGCGAGCCCGTCAGCACGCCCAGGTGGTCGCGCTCCATAGCGTTGGTGAGTGCCAAACGCTGCCAGTTAAGATCGAGCTCGTCGGCCGAGGTCACGGTGCCAAACTGCACACCCGAACCCGCCGGCAACGGCTCCAGGCGCAGATGCACCTCGGCATAGTGGCGCAGCGGCTCAAAGTGGCCCACGCCCTCGACCGGCCGCGAAATAGTCTCCTTATAGAGAATGCCGCCGGGCTCAAACTCAATCGAAAGGTCAAAGCGATCGGCCAACACCCGCTGCACGACCTCGAGTTGCACGGCGCCCATCAACTGCAAGTGAATCTGCTCAAGATGCGTATTCCAGCTTACGCCGAGCATGGGGTCTTCGTCCGTCAGCTCAGCCAGCGCTTTAAACACCGCATGGACATCATGTTCGCCCGGGAGCACCGTATAGGTGAGGACCGGCGCAATGACGGGCGCATCGCACCCGGGCTCCGCACCCAAGGCATCCCCCGGGCGAACGTGCGCAAGACCCGTCACGGCACAAATACCGCCAGCGGCAACTTCCTGGGCAAGCTCGTACTTCTCTCCGTTATAGATGCGCACCTGATCGACCTTTTGCTCCCATGCCTCGGCGCCGGAACGCCCGTCAATCATCTGTTTGGCATGCAGTGTGCCGCCGGTCACTTTAACCCAAGCCAAGCGCTCGCCACGAACACCGCGGCTGACACGATAGACACGCGCGGCGAACTCCGGCGGCCACGCCTGCTCACGCATCAGCGTGCACATACCATCCAGCAGCTCGCCCACGCCCTGATCCTTGAGCGCCGAGCCGGCAAAGCAGGGAAAGAGCCTGCGCTCGGCAACCATGCGCGAAAGCGTTGCGACGGAAAGCTCACCCGTCTCAAGAAACTCCTCGAGGGCTGCCTCGTCCAACGCGGCAGCGTCCTCCCAAGCGGCGCCGCCCGCCAGCAGTTCGTTCGCATCGAGGCAGCCCTCGGAAAGACGCTGCCCAAGTTGTGCCAGCAAAACATCGCGGCCGGGATTCTCCAAATCGATTTTGTTGATATAGATGAACGTCGGAATGTCATAGCGCGCAAGCAGGCGCCACAGGGTTTCGGTGTGCCCCTGCACGCCGTCGTTGGCACCTACCACCAAAATCGCGTAGTCGAGCGCACGCAACGTGCGCTCTGCCTCGGCCGAAAAATCCACGTGTCCGGGAGCGTCCACGAGCATGACGCGGGTATCACCGTGGTCGAACACGGCCTGCGACGAGAAAATCGTGATGCCGCGCTCGCGCTCGATGGCGTTGGTATCCAGGTGCGAGTCGCCATCGTCCACGCGGCCGCGCTTGCGAATGCGACCCGCGCAGAACAGCATGGCCTCGGCCAGTGTGGTCTTGCCGGCATCGACATGCGCCAAGATTCCAACGACCGCTTGCTTCGACATGGCTCTCCTCTTATTGCAAGCCCGTCGCACTCGGCAACGGGCATCCTCGTTCCACACTGGATGATACAATTTACGGGCCGGCGGGCGAAGCGGGCCCTATCCCCCGACCAAGCTCATCGCCCTGCGTTGCCGCGCGGCGATTTTCGTAGGTTCGCGCCTTACGAAAGCCGGCACCTCCCCTTTTGTCTGCCCGGTCTCATCTGAGGCGGTAACAATGCGAGTCCCACAACGACGCGTTTTACCAAAAATGGCCCCACGCGGGGCCATTTTCATTTCGATGAAACGCTGGTATGTGACTCGGCCCTTATGCCTCGCGCAGCCAGTCGAACGCAACGCGCGGCGTGCCGTCGGACACATACACGACGCCGGCGCGCTCGAACCCTGCCTTGAGGCTCGCACCCTGCATGGGCAGGTTGTCCGCGTGCGTATCGATACGCAGATGGTCGGCACGCTCCTTGGCAAAGGCAAACATCGCGGCCGCGATACCGTGCACGGTGCCGTCGGACGCCACGCGGTGCAGCACGGCGTACGGAGTGTCGCTGCGCCACTGACCGTCCTCGATGACGTCATAGCACTCGTCCGGGCCCGGCAAAAAGGCAAACGTCGCCACCACGCGACCGTCGACTTCGCACACATAGCTGCCACCGGCGGCGATATCGGCAGCCAGCTGCTCGGCCGAAGGCGTGCCCTCGGGCCACTGCGTGGCGTTGCCATGCGCGCGCATAAAGGCGCAGGCGGCATCATAGATAGCCATGACGGCGGGAATGTCGGTCTCGAGGGTTTTTCTGATCATCACGCGGCGACCTCACGTTTATTGGTATCACTTTGATTGAGCAATGATACCAGCGTTTGGAAAGGGCAAGGAGCGGATGGGAAGCAAAAAGCGAGCCGCCTGGTCAAAGGCCAAAAGCGAGTTTTTGGGCGCTGCCACCGGCGGCGATATGAGCGACCTGTTTGCGCGCGAGGACGAGCGCCGCGATGCCCTGGACGCCGAGCGCGATGAGGCTTGGCGCTACAAATCGTGCGAGCGCAAAAACCGCTACGACACACGCGCCGAGGCCGAGGCCGTTATGGCCGACTGCGAAAACCGTGGACGGCGTGGTTTGGCCTGCTACAAATGCGAATACTGCGGCGGGTGGCATCTGACGTCGCATCCTTGGAAATAGGCTCCGCAACGGAGCGGCGCTCACGCAGCGGCACGGCACCGACACATCGCCGGCCATCACGCGCAGGCTACGGGCGCGGCGGCACCAAAACATCGTAGCGGACGGCCTTGCCCGCAAGCTGATAGCTCGGCTTAACGCCGGCAAGCAATGGGCCCTTCACCGGCCGTTTGATAACGACCTTGCGCGGCCGCACTGCAAGCGCAGTTTTAACCAGCGTCTCCTCATCGGCACACGGCTGTTCCAGATGGTGCAAGAGCTGGAACTTCTTTTTGACCGCCGCGCTCTTGGTGCGCTCAGGAAACATGGGGTCCAGATACACCACATCGGGAGCCGCGAGCTCATCGCGCTCGACCAGCTCAGCCGTATGGCGAAGGCCGGCAATGCTGTCCTCGCCCGCATGTAAGTGCATGCGCGCCACGGCGGCCGCAAGCGCCGAATCATCTGCCGCGCGATCCAGGGCATCCTGGAGCAGCGCCGCGATCACGCAATCCTGCTCATACAGATCGACGGTAAAGCCCGCTGCCGCCAGCAGCAGCGAATCCTCGCCAAAGCCTGCCGTGGCGTCAATCGCCCATGGTTGTTCGATGCCTTTTGTGCGCGCAGCCTTTACCAACAGCTCTTGCTGCAGACGACCCTGCTTGAGCCGTGGAAGCATGCGGCCAAAATCGGCACGCAACTCCATCGTGCCGTCGGTGAGCGTAAGGCCCTCGGACGTCCGCACGAGCTCGAGCCCAGCAGCCCGAGCAACAGAAAAGGGATCGACGACGCCCATGGACACTCCTTAGCAAACAAAACGAATACATGGGCGCCATTCATGTCGGCACCCAACCGTCCGTTATTGTCCCACATGCGACATGGTCCACAGCATCCCAATGCAAAGCACCGCCATCAATACCGTGCACACGGCAGCGATCACAGAATCACTCATGCGCCTTCCCAGCGACCGCGGCTCATCCACTTGCTTGACTCCGTACATCATGGCTCCTCCTTCGGTCCAGCTCTTACCATGGCCTCATCATCGCAGCGCCGCGCATGCGCTGCCATCGATTTGACTTACGTCCAGCTTTCCTTTTTGAAAGGTTGAACCGTGCAGGCAAGAGACGCTTTCAGGCGCATGCATCGCCGCGTTGAACTACAATGTGCTTCACCATATGTGCAGCACATAGGGTGCGCCAGGTTGGCGTACTCGTATCGAAAGGACCAGCCATGAGCTTCACTCGCAAGACACTCAAAATCCTTGCCCTGATTTATTTTGTTCTGGGCATCGCCAGTCTCGTCATAGGAATCGCCGGCATCGCGACCGGCAAGTTCGAGTCCACCTACGGATCGAACGCCATGCTCGCCGCGGCCGTGATTATCGCCAAGGGCCTCATCGATCTTGCCGCGGGCGTTGCGGGCATCACGGGTGCCAACAAGCCTTCGCAGGTTGACGGCGCGTTTAAGCTCGGTATCGTTGCTGCAGTCGCCACGCTTGCCCAGGCGGTGCTCACGCTTCCCGCGTTTGGCGGCGACGCCATCAACTTTGGCGCCTTTGTCATCGTGGTGTACGACCTGTTCTTTGTTCAGCAGGCGCACGCCGTCAAGGCCGAGAACAAGGACCGCCTGTAAGCGCTCGCTTCTCATAGCCTCTGCAGCCAAGCAACTAAAAAGGGCCGATCGCACATCTCCGCGGTCGGCCCTTTGCATTTGCCCAGATAAAACCTGCCAAAATAAACCTGTCCCTTTTTGGTAGATTAGTGGCGGTACTCGGCGATGATGAAGTCGATATCGGTTTGAAGGGTGTCCAGGTTTGCCAGGCGCTCTTTGTCGGCGGGGCGCGTACGGTAGTAGTACGGCGTCATCTGGAACACCGCCTCGATGTCAGCCTGGGTCTGGAGCGTAATGTTCGCAGACACCCGCTGCGTTCCCACCAACTCGAGCTCGGTCGTCTTCGGCAGCTTCTCGTCGTTAAGGTACGGCGTGTCGTAGAGCACCTCCTTGAGCCCAAACAGATGACGGGCACCCGGCACCACGGTGTAGAGCGAGCCCTCGGGCGCCAGCACGCGGGCAAACTCGCGCTCGTTAAAGGGAGCGAAGAGCTCGGTCACCATATCGAAGGCGCCATCGGCCACGGGGATGTCCTTCATATTGGCCACAAAGTAGGTCGCATCGCCGCGCTTGGCGGCCAGGCGCACCATCTCCTTGCCCAGGTCGAAACCGTAAGCATCCACGTCCGGCACCGCACCCATGGCGCTAGTGTAGTAGCCCTCGCCGCAGCAAATATCGAGCAAGGTCATGGGGACGCCTGCAGACGCCGCGCGCCCAGACACCTGCTTGCGCACCAGCTCGACCATCGCATCGCGCAACGGCGCATAGTAACCGCGGTTCAGAAAGTCGCGACGACTACGCGCCTGCGACTTGGGATCGCCCATGGAGTCGCCGCTCTTGGACGAGCGCAGTAGATACAGATAGCCCTCGCGCGCACGATCAAACCGGTGTCCGCCCGCGCACACAGCACCGCGCTCATCGTCCACCAACGGCTCATGGCAAACGGGACACAACAACATGGCAACTCCTTAGCGCGAACAACACAACGCCCACCATTGTCGCACGCCTTCCCCATCTAGTCATAGAAGAGACAAGGAGTGTCCCCCAGCTGCCGGCAGAAAAGGAATGTCCCTAAGTGCCGACTAGTCGATTAGGAGTATCATCGTCTGCGCAAATAAGCACGAAAGAGCATATTAGAGATTGAGAGCGTATGGCAGACACCGCATCTAAGCACATCGACATGACCACCGGCTCGCTGTGGCGCAATATTCCCCTGTTCGCTTTCCCCGTCGCCGCCACGAGCATCCTTGAGCAGCTGTCGAACCTCATCGCCACGGTCATCATCGGTAACTTCTCGGGCGACCAGGGAACCCTCGCCATGGCGGCGGTCGGCTCCAATGTTCCGCTTACCAGTCTTATGCTCAACCTTTTTATTGGCATGTCGCTTGGCTCCAACGTGGTCATCGCCAACGCTATCGGCCGCAACGATCAGAACATGGTCAAACGCGCCGTCCATACCTCGATTTTAATGGCGCTCGTGGGCTTTGTCGTCATCGCACTGGGCGAGATCTTTGCCGAGCCCATGCTCGCTGCGCTCAACGTGCCTGCCGAGACCATGCCGCTCGCCTCGCTCTACCTGCGCGTCTTTTTGCTCAGCATGCCCTCGATCTTGCTCTACAACTTTGAGGCCGCGATCTTCCGCTCCGTCGGCATCACCCGCATGCCGCTGCAGGCGCTCGCCGTGTCCACCGTCCTCAACATTGGCCTGGACCTCATCTTTGTCCCCGTGCTCCACTGGGGCGTCACGGGCGTCGCCATCGCCACCGCCATCGCCTACACCGTCAGCGCCGCCACACTCTTTGTCCACCTGCTCAAGACCGACTCCGTCGTCCGCGTCACCCCACGCGACTTAGGCTTAGACCCCGTCGCCCTCAAGCGCATCGTCAAGATCGGCCTGCCCGCCGGCATCCAAAGCGCTGTCTTTGCCGTCGCCAACATCATCATCCAGTCCGCCATCAACAGCTTGGGCACCGAGGTCATGGCGGCATCAAGCGCCGCCATGAGCTTGGAGTACGTGTGCTACAACCTGCTCAACAGCTTTAGCCAGGCTTGCACCACCTTTGTGGGACAAAACCACGGCGCTCGCCAGATCGACCGCTGCACCAAGACGCTCAAGGTCTGCCTGATCGAAGGCGGTATCGTTGCACTCACCACGATTATCGTTATCGTCGGTCTGGGGCGCGAGATCCTATCGCTCTTTAACAGCGACCCCAACATCGTCTCGATCGGCTACATCCGCGTGTGTTCGATCTTCCCGGCATACGCCTTTAGCATGTTTTACGAAAACATGTCCGGCTACCTGCGCGGCTTTGGCATCTCGCTCATGCCCGCCCTCATCACCATGATCTGCGTCTGCGGCATTCGCTTCTATTGGGTATTCTGCGTGTTCCCGCACTTCCGTACCTTTGCGAACATCATGATGGTCTACCCCATCAGCCTGGGCACCACGGCATTCTTTATGGTCGTGGCGGTATTGCTCTGCCACCCGGCACGCACCTATCACACCGCCCAAGCCAAAGCGACAGCCCGCTAAACACCGCACTCAACGTCACGCCAGTCATTAATTGACAATATGCGAGCTCATATAGTCGATAAAACGCCTCGTGGCGATAGGCATGGTGTCCCAGCTGCGCCAAGCTGCCACCACGTCGCGCGAGGGAGCATGCACGATGGGACGTACGCGGATATCGGCCCGCATGCCCTCGACGGTACGGCGATACAGCATACTTACGCCTAGGCCCTCCTCCACCATCGCCATGATGGTGTAGTCGTCGGTGACCTCACTCGTCACGTGCGGCGACAGCCCGTGCGCCGCGAATGCATCGAGCACCAGGCTCTGCTCGCCCTCATCCAGTAACACAAACGGTTCGGACGCCAGGTCGGCGAGTGTCACCTTTTCCTTTGCCGTCAGCGGATGCGCGGCCGGCAACAATGCTACCAACTCGTCGTGATAGACCACGCGCTTCTCGAGCCCAGCGGTAAATCCGCGCGCCGTAAAACAAAAATCAACCACGCCATCGTGTACCCATTGAGCGTTGCGCGTGTAATCGCCCTGCTTGAGGGTAAAGCGTACGCCCGGGTGCAGCGCACCAAAGTCGCGGATCACGCGTGGCAACACGGTACGACTCACGTTGGTAAATGTCGCAATGCGAATATCAGTCGAGGAGAACCCCAGCAGCTCCTGGCGCTTGCCCTCGAGCTCGGCCTCAGCGGTCACAATCTGGCGCAGGAACGGCAGATATTGTTTACCGTCGCGCGTAAGCGAAACGCCCTGCTTACCGCGCTCGATAAGCGTGGTACCCAGCTCGCGCTCGAGCGCTTTGACGGCCTGGCTCACCGCACTTTGCGTATAGCCCAGTTCGTCGGCCGCGCCCTTAAGACTGCCGCAATCGACCACCATACAAACAATCTGATACCGCGATGCCATCGTGCCTCCACATCGATGTAGCCGTAAAACGTTTTGCCAGGGCTTTTTCTACTAGCATTAGTATTTCTTAATCATACTGAAGATACATTCGCTTTACTACATCCATATCTGGGAGCAGAATCCTTTTTGCGAAACCGTTCTGTAACAAAAGGAGTCCCATGGATCGCAAAAAAGCAATCGCGCTCTCATTTTCCGTTCCCGTCGCATGGGGCTTTTCGTACCCCCTCATGAAGATCGGCATGGACAGCATGAACGCCACGAGCATCGTTGCGCTGCGCTGCATCATCGCCTTTGCAGCTTGCCTTGTGCTCTTTCACAAGCACGCGCTGCGCATCAACCGTGACCTGATGGTTCGCGCCGCCATCATCGGCGCCATCATGGCAACCGAGCTCACCTGCATGTGCCTGGGCTCCAGCCTCACCTCCGCCTCCACCGCTGGCTTTTTGCAGAGCCTGACGGTCGTGATCGTGCCGTTTGCCAACGCCGCCCTGCTGCGTCGCGCCCCCGAGCGCAAGGTACTCATCGGCACCGCCATCGTCACCTGCGGTATGCTGCTGCTCTCGGGTGCCGACTTTACCAGCCTGAATCCCGGCGCGATCATCATGTTGCTCTCAGCCTTTATCTATGCCAGCCACATTATCGTAGCCAAGCGCTTTGTCGAAGAAGTCGACCCACTGGCCTTGGGTGTTTGGCAGCTGGGCTTTGGCGGCCTGTTCTCGGGCATCGCCGCGTGCACCTTTGGCGGCTTCACGCTTCCCAGCACGCCCAACGAAATCGTCGTGGTCGTCGCGCTCGCACTCATCTGCTCTGCCTACGGCTTTATCACCCAGACGCTCGTGCAGCCCCACGTGCCCGCCGAGACCACCGGCTTTGCCTTCTCGCTGGAGCCGGTCTGCTCCGCCGTCTTCTCGTTCTTCCTGGTCGGCGAGGTCCTGAGCCCCATCGCCTTCTTTGGCGCCGCCCTCATCCTCACCGGTGTGATGGTGGCAACCGTCGAGCTCCCGCGCCTTCGCTCGCAAGGACACGCTCACATGGCAGGAGCGCCCGAGCGCGTCTCGTAGACCCCACTCTTCATGCAGCCGCGGCATAAAGGCAACCGGTGCGCCTTTACAATAGATGCCAACAGAGCATCTGCCGTAAAGGAGCCCCATGGACACCGCAACTCGCGACCGCAACATAGCAACTTGGTTGGGCGATGCGCCGCAGCCGGTACGTGACACAACGAACCAGCTGCTCGAGCGCATCGCCCTTTTACGTGCCGAGCAGACTATCTACCCGGCACAAGACGACATCCTCAATGCCCTCGCCTATACGCCGGCCAACCAGGTCAAGGTTGTCATTTTGGGTCAAGATCCCTATCACGGACCCAACCAGGCCATGGGGTTATCGTTCTCGGTCCCCGCGTCGCAAACCAAGCTGCCGCCGAGCCTGCGCAACATCTATAAGGAACTCAACGCCGATCTGGGTTGTCCCATTCCCGCCACGGGAGACCTAACCCCATGGGCACAACAGGGCGTCCTGCTCCTCAACACGACGCTCACCGTGCGCGAGCATGCCGCCAACTCGCACGCCAAGCTGGGCTGGAGCACCCTGACCGATTACGTCATCGAACGCTGCTGTCAGCTGCCCCAGCCGGTCGTCTTTTTGGCATGGGGTCGCTTTGCCCAGCAGATGGTCGAAGGCAAGCTCGCCGCGACCGGCGCGGGAAAAGCAACCGGCAAGTTCTGTCTGGCCTCTACGCACCCCTCGCCGCTTTCGGCCAACCGCGCCACGGCAGAACTCCCCGCCTTTATGGGGTCGCGCCCCTTCTCCGCTGCCAATCGGCTACTCGAACAGCACGGCTCGACCCCCGTCAACTGGACTTGCCTCGGCTAAAAACCGATACATCAAAAACGCGCCCGACGGCTTTCCATCGGGCGCGTTTCCTATTCGGGCCAAATAAATTGCGTGCGGCCGGCCTCGCCGCCATCGATCAGCAAGCTCTGCCCGGTCATAAAACGGTTGGTCACGCCCACAAAGTAGATCCACTCGGCGATCTCTTGGGCGGTGGCCCAGCGCTTAAGCGGCGTAAGCTCCATAATCTGGTTCCACAGGCGTTCGTCTTCCATCACGCAACGGTTGAGCGGCGTGATAACGCCGCCCGGGTCCACACTGTTGGCGATGGCCTGCGGCGCCAGGCGGTTTGCAAGGTTCTTGGTGTAGGCGATAACGCCACCCTTGCTGGCAGCATAGGCGGGAAACTCCGATCCCGTATGTCCGCTCGCCGACCCCACATTGACCACGGATTGGATAGCAGGCGCTGGCTTGGCGGCAAGCCCCTCTCCCACAAAGGCGTAGCGCTCGGTCACGTTGATGGTGCCACGCAGGTTGGCGGCAATGTCATCGGCCGAATCCTGTACACCGGCAACGTTCACGATTACCTGAGGCTCAAGGTCGCCTGGAAACGAGTTAGGCTCGCGTACATCAACGATCAGATGGCGGTAGCGCTCGTGCTCAACCGTCGCCGGCAGCAGGTCAAAGCCCACGACCTCGTGGCCCTCGTCCAAAAAGCGCTGCACGCACGCGGCTCCGATACCGCCCGAAGCGCCCGTGATCAAAACCCGCATACTTGCTCCTTAGGCGGTTGCGTGGCGCTCGAGGTACTCGGCGCCCACATTCTCACGCTCCCAGCCACGCACGACCTTGTAGCCCACGGGGCTCAGGAAGACCTCGCACAGCAGCTCGGCAACGGCGCCGGTCAGCGAGCACATAAGGACCTGCACCCAGGTCCAACCAAAGAACGTATGGCTCACCACAATGGCAAAGACCAGGTTGTCGATAAACTGGCCAACACCCGTGGACACATAGGAACGGAAGGCAAAGCTCGCAAAGTTATTCTTTTTGAGCATACGGCCGAGCGACTGGTTGAGCGTGGAATTAACCACGGCAGAAACGAGCATTGCCAGCGAAGAGCCCAGCACCACGTACCAGGTGCCGCCAATGGTGGCGTTAAGAGCGCTGTTGACCTCGATCATGCCCGTGTCGTAGTAGGCGCCCCACATGCCGGGCGTGAGCGAGCATGCCCAAAAGCACAGGCTCACGGCCAGGTTGACCAGCAGCGCGAGGATAGAGATTTTGATGGATGCCTTGGCGCCAAAGCGCTTGCAGATCATGTCCTGGCACAAAAACGAAACCCAGCTCACCACAAAGCCGCAATCGAGTGCCAGATACGGCAGGCTGATGAGCTCTTTGTTGGCCAGCAGGTTCATCATGATGACGCTCACGAAAAACAGCGAAACCGTTGCCGCGGGAATGCTCCGCAACAGGACCTTGTAGTCCTCCATGACCTTCTTGATCATTATGTACTCCTTTGGTTTTAGGTTTAACGAGCAGGATATCGGACCCGAACTGCTCGGACGCCCCGGTCTTGAGACGACGGTGGGTATGATAGCCGCTCATACGGCATCAGGCAAGTAAACGGCGCGGCAGCCCCGCAGGGCCACCGCGCCGATGCGCTAAAAGGCCACGTTGCCAAACTCCGACAGGATAAGGTCGGGGTTGTGGTCAGTTGCCCAATCCACGTTCCACGGGCTCGTGAACAGCAGCAGCTTGCCGCCGCGCATGTCCTCGACGCGCAGGGTGTCGCGCGTGAGTGAAAGGCCCGGGATATCGATGGTGTCGGGGTCGTTCTGGATCCAGCGGATGTCCGTATAGGGCAGTGGCTGGCGACGAACCTCAACACGGTACTCGGCCTTGAGGCGGCGCTCGAGTACCTCAAACTGCAGCACGCCGACCACGCCCACGATGACACTCTCCATGCCGGCACCCAGCTCGCGGAAGATCTGGATGGCGCCCTCCTGGGCAAGCTCCTCCATGCCCTTCACAAACTGCTTGCGCTTGAGCGTGTCGACCTGCGTAATGCGAGCAAACATCTCGGGGGCAAACGTCGGGATCTGCGGATACTGCACGTGGCGCTTGCCGGAGCACACGGTGTCGCCGATGCTAAAGATACCCGGATCGAACAGGCCCACGATATCGCCCGCGTACGCCTCGTCCACGATGGCGCGGTCGTCGGCCATCATCGAGGTGCCCGTAGCAAGCTTAAGCTTGCGGTTGCCCTGCACGTGGAAGGCGTCCATGCCGCGCTCGAACTTGCCCGAGCAAATGCGCACAAAGGCGATGCGGTCGCGGTGGTTCTTGTCCATGTTGGCCTGGATCTTAAAGACAAAGCCGCTAAAGTCGTCGCGGCAGGGATCGACCGGCTCGCTGGTGAGCGTATCGATATAGGCGCGCGGCGTCGGGGCCAGGCGCAGGAACTCCTTGAGGAAGGGCTCCACACCAAAGTTGGTGAGCGCCGAGCCAAAGAACGCCGGGCTCAGCTTGCCGCAGGCCACAGCATCCAAGTCGAGCTCGTCGCCGGCGCCATCGAGCAGCTCGATGTCGTCCATCAGGTTCTTATGGTTCTCTTCGCCAATAAGCTCGTCCATGGAAGGATCGCCCAGCTCGGCCTCGACCTCGGCGACCTTCTTGGTGGCGTTGGCGTGGCCGTCGCCCTCAAAGGCAATGACGCGACGGGTCTGACGGTCGAACACGCCGCGGAAGTTGCGGCCGCTGCCGATCGGCCAGTTCATGGGATACGTATTGATACCCAGGACGTTCTCGATCTCTTCCATGAGCTCAAACGGATCGCGAGCCTCGTGGTCGAGCTTATTCACAAAGGTGAAGATGGGAATATGGCGCAGCGTACAGACCTTAAAGAGCTTTTTGGTCTGGGCCTCGACGCCCTTAGCGCCGTCGATGACCATGACTGCGGCGTCGGCGGCCATAAGGGTACGGTAGGTATCCTCCGAGAAGTCCTGGTGGCCGGGGGTATCGAGGATGTTGACGCAGGCGCCATTATAGGTGAACTGCAGCACCGAGGAAGTAACGGAAATGCCGCGCTCCTTCTCGATGTCCATCCAGTCCGAGACGGCGTGCTTGGCCGAGCTCTTGCCCTTGACCGAACCGGCAGTCTGGATGCTGCCGGTATAGAGCAGCAGCTTCTCGGTAAGCGTGGTCTTACCGGCGTCCGGGTGGCTGATGATCGCGAATGTGCGGCGCGACGAGATTTCATCCGACAGGCTTGCCATGCGGATCCTTTCTTGCATTGAGTGCATTACGTCGTTGTAACCGCACCATTGTAGCCGCGAAATCCCGCCATAGGGCACCTATCAGGACAAATTCATTAGCCAAGCTCGTTGTGCACCTGGCAGTCGCCTCAAGGACTGTCTCGATCTGTAACAGTAAGACGGGTTTTGAGCCTCTACCTGTTACAGATCAAGACAAACCGGCAGGCCCGCCGGCACAATCTCGATTTGTAACATCTGACCGCCCAAATTGGGTCTAGCTGTTACAAATCGAGATAAACGGGAAGGCGAGCCGCCAATGTCTCGTTCTGTAACATCTAGCCGCGCAAATCGACTCTTACTGTTACAGACTGAGACAAATAGGCAAGCGGACAAATAAGATCTCGATCTGTAACAGCAGGCGACCCAAAACGGACCCAGGTGTTACAGATTGAGATTGTTTTGGAGCAAGCGCGGCGCCGATGGGCTATTCCACATTTAGCTCTTGCATAACTGTGCATAGTGTATATATACTGTGCTTACCGGTTATATACACGTGTAACCCAACAGCTAAGGAGCCGCTGTGGACATCATCCTATCCAATTCGAGCGATAAGCCTATCTACGAACAGATATCCTCACAGGTCAAAGCTCAGATCCTTTCGGGCGCGCTCGCTGCGGGAGCCAAACTCCCCAGCATCCGTGCACTCGCGAGCGATCTTGGCGTGAGTGTCATCACCACCAAGCGCGCCTACGCCGACCTGGAGCAACTCGGCTTTATCTGCACCGTGCAGGGCAAGGGCTGTTTTGTCGCCGAGGGCAACCAAGAACTCTTGCGCGAAAATCAGCTCTGCCATATCGAAGAGCTGCTTGCGAAAGCGGCGAGCCAAGCCGAAGCCTTGGGCGTCACGCGCGACAAGCTGCACGAGATGCTCGACCTCGTAGCCCCCGAAACCATGCAGTAGCCATCTGCAAGAAAGGCTATACCATGCAAAACCTTTTAGAACTCAAAGGCATCTCACGCCGTGTGAGCGACCGTTTTTCGTTGCGAGTGGTCACACTCGCCGTGGAGCCCGGCCAGATCGTTGGCTTTGTGGGCGCAAATGGCGCCGGCAAGACAACGACCATTCGCGCCGCGCTTGGGCTTATAAAGCTCGATGCCGGCGAGGTGCATCTGCTTGGACAGCGCTGCGACGCCAACGCGCCCGACGAGACGCAGCGCCACCTGCGCTCCCGCATCGGGCTTGTCCTGGACACGTGTCCCTTCCCCTCCACGCTCAAGGTGGGCCAGGTCGAGAGGCTCGTAGGCCCGGCATACCCCACGTGGAGCTGCGAAACGTTCGCCGGATTCATCGACCGATTTGGCCTCGATCCCAAGACGAAGGTCAAGGACCTCTCCCGCGGCATGGGCATGAAGCTGCAGCTCGCCTGTGCGCTCAGTCACAATGCTAAGCTGCTCGTTTTGGACGAAGCCACCGCGGGCCTCGATCCCATGGCGCGCGAGGAACTGCTCGACGAGTTGCTTGCCTTTGTCGCCGACGGCCAGCACAGCGTGCTGCTCTCAAGCCACATTACATCCGACCTCGATCGCACTGCCGACCGCGTCATCTGCATCGATAACGGCTCGATTGTGTTTGACCTGCCGCGCGAGGACATTACCGACCGAGCCGGCATCGCCCACTGCACCCAAGCACAGGCGTCCGAGCTCATGGCTTGCGTCGAAGGCGCCCGTGCCGCCCACCACGCCTATAGCGTGGACGTGCTCGTGCCCAACCGTCGCGAGGCGCTCGAGGCCTTCCCCGAGATTCCCTGCGACCGGGCAACAATTGATGACTATCTTCGCCTCATGCTGAAAGGGGCTTCGAAATGAAACGCGCCTTTATGTCTGAGCTCGCCATCGTCCGCACGCTTGTCCCGAGCATCGCGGGCGTCGGCCTGTTCATCTTCGTCGTACTGACCCTCGCCAACGCATCGGATGGCGATTCCGGTATGAGCGCCGGCGCCTGTGCGGTCAGTGCCATGTCGCCCATCGTGGTCATGAACTCGCTGGCCGGCTACGACAATCAAAACGGATGGGAGCGCTATCGGGCAACGCTGCCCCTCTCGCGCAAAGACATCATCTGTGCACGCTACCTGAGCATCATTGTCTTCTCGGCCGTCATGGCGTGCGCCGCCGCGCTTCTGAGCATCGTCTCCATCCCGCTCTTCAACAGCGTGGGTATCCCCTCGACGGGACAGATCGTCTTTGAGACCACGATAGCCTCCGCCGCATCGATGCTCATCTCCCTCATGATGGTGTTTTTGGCACAGCCGCTGTTCTTCCGATTTGGACACATGGAGGCGCTGCGCTTTTCCGTCGGCCTGTTTGCCCTGCTCGGATGCCTTGCCATGGCCACGCTGAGCTCCTCCAACCCCATCAGCAACTGGCTCATGTCGATTACTGGGGCAAACCCCGATCCCGCCGTCCTCGGCTGCCTGTGCGCAGGAATTGCCGTACTGGCCCTCGTGCTCTTTGCACTGAGTTGCGCCATCAGTACCAAGGTCTATCGAGCACGCGACCTGTAGGCAAGCGCGGTATCATCGGGCATGCGCCGCAGATCTGGCGCGGTCTTTTATGAGGAGGCGCTCAACCCGTGTCGTGGGTTACAGCAGCATTTGCATCAGCTTTCTTTGCCGGCATCACATCCATTTTGGCCAAATGCGGCATCAGGCACACCGACTCCGACGTTGCAACCGCCATCCGTACTTGCGTGGTGCTCGTATTTGCCTGGGCAATGGCGGGCATTTCTGGATCCATCGGAGCAATCGGCACCATTCCCGCCAAAGCCTGGCTATTCCTCACCCTCTCGGGACTCGCCACCGGCGCCTCGTGGATCTGTTACTTTAAGGCGCTCAGCATCGGAGACGTCAACAAGGTTGTACCCGTCGACAAGATGAGCACCGTGCTCGCCGTGCTGATCGCCATAGTGCTTTTTGGTGAGACAGGCAACCTGGCGGTCAAGCTCGTGGGAACCGCAGTTATCACGCTCGGCACGTTTTTGATGATCGAGAAAAAGCAGTCCGTCGGCGCAGGGCAAAAGCAAGACCGAGCCTGGCTCGCTTACGCCCTCGGCGCCGCCGTGTTCGCGGCACTCACCTCCGTCCTCGCCAAGATCGGCATCGAAGGTGTCGAGTCAAACCTGGCCACGGCAATCCGCACCTGTGTGGTACTTGTTATGGCATGGGCAATCGTGGCTGTCAAGGGAAAGCTGGAGCAGGTCGCGCGCATTGACCCGCGCGAACTCGCATTTCTTGCGGCATCGGGCATTGCGACCGGCGCGTCGTGGCTGCTGTACTACTACGCCATCGCTGCAGGCCAGGTGAGCGTCGTCGTGCAAATCGACAAACTATCGATTGTCGTATCGGTGCTGTTCGCACGACTGGCCTTCAACGAAAAGCTGTCGCATCGAAGCGCCATCGGCCTTTTCCTCATCGTGCTGGGCACCGCCGCGCTCGCGATTTGGAAGTAGCGTCGGTGCCAGGCGAGATTCAGTCCACCCGCAAATCCGTGACACAGCGCCCACACCGGGCTTGAGATGTTTGTATTGCCCGCGCGCTACCGTGCTACTTGCGCAGCGGCTTGGGCAGCGGAATGCCCGTCGCGATGACGGCGGCGATGATCATGCAGACGATGCCCTTGAGTGGGAAGCACATGAGCAGCAAGCCCACAACCATGACCGGCTGACGCATAACGGCGCCCATCGTCGAGGCCGTGCAGACGGCGACGCAAAAGACCGGATCGGCGCCGGTGAGGATGGCAAGGCCATAGCCCAGGCTCACACCCGAGAAGATAACCGGGAAGAAGTGGCCGCCACGCCAACCAAGGTTGATGAGGGCGGGCGTCAGCATGGCCTTAACAAGACCGGTCGCGATAAGCACGCCGGCGGGAATGGTCAGATAGGTCTCCATGAGCACGTCGGCTTGGGTCTCGCCGGCAAACATGGTGTAGGGCAGGACCGTGCCACAGATGGCGAGCGCCAGACCGGCCAGCATGGCCTTGACGACAGGGCGCTCCCCTATGGCGTGGGCCAACGCCTCGCTCGCGTGCTCCGAGACAAAGTACAGCCAGCCGCAGGCCGTACCGATGAGTGCCAGGGGAATAAGCCAGGCAAGCTCAAGGTTGCCCACCCGGGCAGCCTCGAACCTCGGCATACCCATACCGCCGCCCATGAGTTGGCCGAGCAGTAGATAGGTGCCCAGGCCGCCGGCAATCGCGATGCCGTAGACCACGGTCTTTTGCGCCTTGGGCAGTTTGATGGTGATCTCGTCGGATTCGGAGTCTCCATCGTCGTCGGCGCCCTGGCCGTCAGCGCTACCGGCGAGCGGCGCCACAAAGCCAAAGACGGGCGCGGTGAAGAGCGCCGTCAGGGCGGCCTGGGTGCCCAGCAGCGTGAGCTGCCTAAACTCGACGCCAAAGCGACGCATGCGGTCGCCGACCCAGCTGCACAGGCCCGCGATAACGCCGGTCAGGCCGGCCTCCGGTCCAATGCTTCCGCCAAACAGCAGCGGCAGCAATGCCGCAAGCGAAAGCTTGCCCAGGTTGTCGTACGGGTAGCAACCGTCCTGTTTAACCTTGGCCATCACCTGGTTAAGGTCGTCGGTCTTGGTGCCCGTCATCTTTTCGTACAGACCGATCAGCAGGCCGCCCAGCAAGCAGACAAAAAACGGGTACGGCAGAAAACCGAACGGGCCGCTCGCGAGCTCAGGCGAAGCGACGCCCAGCGCGTGCGGAATCTCGGTCCACAGATAGTCGACACCGTGCTCCATCGCAAAAAAGAACAGCCAGACCGCGGCGCCTGCGAACGCACCGGTCACGGCAACGCTAACTAAAAACAGCGCACGGTTTTTGGGTTTTGCAAGACTATCCATCGGGACCTCCCGTGGTCAAATTCGGCAAAGATACGTTTTATTGTAGAGCGAGCGTTGCCCGAACGAGCCAACCGTCTGCGCCGCAAACGGCACCATTGGGAGTCATAGTGGGGCAGGCTCAAGACTTATCCGTTGATAATCGAGGCAATCTCGCGCAAATCGTCGGCAAAGTAGATGCCGTGCTGGCGCCTCGGGCTCGAAAGCCCTTTATCAATCATGTGCTCGAGCAACGCCTTAAGATCGTTGTAGTAGCCCCCAAGGTTGTACAGAATGCACGGCGCATCGAGATGCCCCAACGACACGGCGGACATGACCTCGGCAATCTCCTCGAGCGTACCCGTCCCACCGGGAAAGGCGATGAACGCGTCACCGAGCTCAATCATCTTGGCCTTGCGTTCGGCCATGTCACTCGTCACGATAAGGTCGTCGATACCGTCATGTTGAAACTCGGCCTCGATAAAAAAGCTCGGCTCCACACCGGTCACGTGTCCGCCGGCATCGAGCACGCTATCGGCGAGCGCGCCCATCAGCCCCGACTTGGACCCGCCGTATACCAGCGCGTGGCCGTTGGAGCCAATCCATGTGCCGAGCTGCTGCACCGCAGGCAGAAACGCCGGGTCGTTACCGACGCTGGCGCCCAGGTATACCGTGATATTCATATTCAGCCCCCTTGTTGTGACGCGCGGCGCCCGCCCTAGCGTTGGCGTCGGCGATATTCGCGCACGCGGCGCGACAGGTCGGCGAGCTCATCGCGATCGAGCTCTTCCAGATGCTCAAGATCGTCCATAAAGCGCGCCATGGTGTCCTTTTGGCGCATCTTGATGAGCGTATTGCAGTAGTTCACCGCCACGCCCGTGAGCATGGCGATGTAGAAGATGCTGATGACGCTCAAAACGACGGTGATAGCGCGGGCAACCGGCGTCTCGGCCGGGATATCACCGAAGCCGATCGTCGATACGGTCTCAAAGCTAAACCAGAGGCCGTCGCCAAACGTGAGGGTCGTGGGCTCGGACAGCCAGACGGCCGTCGAGCACAGCAGATAGAAGACGAGAAACAGGCCCGTGATGCGCGCAAAGCCAGCCTGGCGCAACACGTCAGCAAGCGTCCTCAACTTGTTCATCGCGACCTCTTTTCCCAGACGCCCAATCACATTCGCTCGGTATTGTCCCACGCCTCCCCCGCAAACGGAACTAGTCATTGGGGACGTTCTTAAATGACTAGTCAAACAAGAACGTCCCCAATGACTACCTGACCGTTTAGCGGTGCGGTGGCTGAGTGGGCAGGTTGAGCTGGTATCCTTATGTGATACTATCTCGACTCGATAGGATTGCCTGTGAAACCTTCCGCCGTCCTTCGCTTAGCCCTATATCGCACCCTAGCCGTCGCGCTTGCTGCGCTCACACTACTGAGCGCCGTCATGCCCACCCCAGCCTTTGCCGCCGACTCCGACCAGCAGGTCAAGACGGTCCGCGTTGGCTGGCTCGTCAACAACAAAGGCTTCCAGGAAGGCACGCCGGGCGAGCGCCTCTCGGGATGGGGCTACGAGTACCTCCAGACCCTCTCGTATTACACAAAGGGCTGGCAATACGAATACGTTAGCGGCACCTTCTCCGAGCTTATGGACATGCTCGAGGCAGGCGAAATCGACCTCATGCCCAACATCTCGTATTCGGCAGAACGCGAGCAGAAGCTGCTCTTTTCCTCGAACCCCGAGGGCACCGAGCGCTACTACATCTACGCCAGGCCCGACCGCGACGACCTGGCCAAGGGTGACCCCCAGGCGCTCCAAGGCCTCACCATCGGCTGCAACTCTGGCGTTATGCAAACTATCGTCGGCCAGCAGTGGCTCGCCGACGAAGGCGTTACCTGCACCTATAAAGAAATCGACACCGGCAGTGCCCTCTTTGAGGCGCTTGCAGACGGCGAGGTCGACGCCGTCATCATGAACGACACCATTTCGTCGCCCGATGCGTCACCCATGTTCTACGTAGGCTCGAGCGACTACTATTTTGCCGTTCCCAAAAGCCGCCCTGATCTGATGAACGACATCAACGCCGCCATGACAACCATCGCCCGCGATAACCCGCGCTATAACGAGGAAGTCAAATCGAGTTACTCGACCCAAAACAGTGGCTCGTCATCGCTCACCGGCCCCGAGACCACCTGGCTCAAAGAAAACGGCAATACCATCACGATCGGCTATCTTAAAAACCAACTTCCCTACTGTACGCAAAATGACGACGGCGAGATGGAAGGGTCGCTCGCCTCGCTTGCAACGACGTTGCACGACAAGTTTGGCATTACGGTCAAAACAATCGCACTCTCGAGCAACAAACAAATGATCAAAGCCCTTTCCAACGGGACCATCGATGTCGCCCTGCCGTTGTTTCGCGACTACTGGCTCGCCGAGCAGACAGGGGTCATCCAGTCAAACTCGATGGGAACGGTTTCGCTGACCGCCATTCACAGTGGCAAAAACCTGAACAGCGACCTTAAGAACATCGCTTGTACAAAGAGCACAATCGTTAACCGTTTTGAGCTCGAAAGTCTCTTTCCGAACGCAACGGTAACCGAGTATTCGAATGACGGCGAGGTGCTCAAAGCCCTCGATGAGGGGAAGGCACGTTGCATCATTGTCCCCAGCACGCGCCTGGAAACTCTCCGCGACATCTACGACATCGAGGATTTCGAAACACAGGAACTCACCAACACGGCACAACTATCGTGTTTAATTTCGCGCGGCAAGCCCGAGCTGCTGGGAATCATCAATAAGGGCATCGTCAATGCAGGTGAATCGCTCTCTGCAAACAGCTATTTCCCCACATCGTACTCGGCGCAAGAATCGGATGCGTTCCGACTTCTCTACCGCAACCGCATCGTCATTGCGGCAGTCGTCATCTGCATTTTGCTCACCGGCATCGTCATCCTTGTCTGGTCGCTTTACCGCGCACAGGAGGAACGGCAGAAAGCCGATGCCGCCAACGCCGCCAAAACCGCTTTCCTCACGCGCATGAGCCACGACATCCGCACGCCGCTCAACGGCATCCTAGGCCTTATCGAAATTGAGGAATTGAGAGAAGGCGACATGCAGGTCGCCCGCGAAAGCCGCGCCAAGGCGCGCGTTGCCGCCAATCACCTGCTGTCACTGATTAACGACATCCTCGAGATGGGCAGGATCGAGGAGTGCAAAGTGACGCTCGAGCACGAATCATTCAACCTTAAAGAGCTGTGCGACAATGCGCTCGTACTGTGCAAGCTCCGCGCATCGGACCGCGGCATAACCATGCTCGACACCAGCGAGCCCTACGCTGTCGACCAATATATGATCGGCAGCCCCACCCATATTCGGCAGATCCTTGTCAACCTGCTCGACAACAGCATCAAGTACAACAAGCACGGAGGCACCGTCACGTTCTCATCGACCATCAAACCGGTCGACGACGAGCACGCCGTGTTTTGCTTTAGCGTCTCGGATACCGGCATTGGTATGACATCCGAGTTTTTGGCACACATTTACGAGCCGTTTGCCCAGGAAGGCGACGATGCGCGCAGCAAGTTCCAAGGAACCGGCATTGGCATGTCTATCGTCAAATCGCTCATCGATATGATGGGCGGCACGATTGAGATTTCGAGTGAGGTTGGCGTGGGGAGTACGTTTGACGTCCGGATTCCGCTCGATATCGACAAGAACCCTCAGATAAAAGAACGTGCGTCCAAGCAGGCATACAGTTGCTCGCTTGCCGGCATGAACGTCCTTTTGGCAGAAGACAACGAGCTCAATGCCGAAATTGCCCAGGCTCTACTCGAAAGCGAAGGCATCGTCGTAACGCGCGCCGCCGACGGCAACAAAGCAGTCGACCTATACGTTAGTCGTCCCGCCGGCAGCTTCGATGCGATCCTGATGGACATCATGATGCCGGGCATGGATGGCTACGAGGCAACCCGCGCGATTCGTCTGAGCGAAAAGGCCGATGCAGCCGACATCCCCATCATCGCGCTCACTGCCAACGCCTTCAACGAGGACGCCAAAGCGGCACACGATGCCGGTATGAACGCCCATCTGCCCAAACCGCTCGACTTTAACAAGCTCAAAAACATACTCGCCCGCATCAAGAAAAACGGAACTGTTTCGCTATAGTTTGCGTTTAACCACCATGCACAGCCAGAAAGGAAGCCAACGATGTTTAGGCCCTTACGTCGAAAGAAACGCGCCATCACTGACGAGGAAGCGCGCGAGTTGCTCGCCACCTGTAAGCGCGGTGTCTTTGCCGTCAACGGCGATGATGGCTACCCCTATGCCATTCCCGTCAACTACTTCTTTGACGCCGAGCACGACAAGATTTATTTCCATGGCGCCAAGGCCGGCCACAAGGTCGATTCGCTCAGGCGTGACGATAAAGTCTGCTTTACCGTTTACGGCAACGAGTGGTACAAGGACGGCGACTGGGCTCCTTACGTCATGAGCACCGTGGTCTTTGGCCGTTGCCGCCTGGTAGATGAAGCGCCTGCGTTTATCGAGGACAAAGTCCGCCAGCTCGCGCTTAAGTACTACCCTTCTGCCGAAGAAGTCGAGGAAGAAATCGCCAAAGACATCAAGGGCGTCCAACTCTACGAGATTTCGATTGAGCATCTTTGCGGCAAGCAGATTCAGGAAAAGTAGCGAATGCGGAAAACGTGCTCGCTACCCTCTGCGCCCCATGCGCCCACGCATTTTGACGGCGTGGGCGCATGGGGCAGCACTCGAATCGAGCGCCCCCTATACCCCAAAAACGTAGCGGTCCAGGCGCTCACACGCCTCCTTTACCCGCGAAAGGGGCAGTGCCAGATTCACGCGAATGTGGCAGGGCCCGTGGAACGGGCGGCCGTCCTGATACCCCACGCCCACACGAGCGCCCTCGTCGAGCAGCCACTGAATATCGCGGCCATGCTCGCGACACCACTCGGTGCAGTCCAGGAACACCATGTACGTGCCCTGCGGACGCGAATAGGACACGCCCGCAAAATGCTTGTCCACGTAATTGCAGAAGTAGTCGACGTTGCCCTCGATGACCTCATTGAGCTCATCGACCCACTCGTAGCCCTGCTGCTGGTAGGCACCGATAAGCGCATGCATGGAGAGGACGTTCATCTCGTTGTAGTGAGTCTTGTTGGACACGGCGCACACGCGGTCGCGCAGCGTCTCGTTATAGATGATGTGGTAGCTGCCGACCAGGCCCGCCAGGTTAAACGTCTTGCTGGGCGCGTAGAGGGCAACCGTGCGCATGCGGGCATCCTCGCTCACCGACTGCGTCGGGATATGCCTGTGACCCGGCAGGATGATATCGGACCAAATCTCATCCGAGATCACCACGCAATCGTGCTGGCGATAGATGTCCATGGCACGTTCGATCTCGTCGTGCTCCCATACGCGACCGCAGGGATTGTGCGGCGAGCAGAACACCGCGGCATGGATGTGGTTTTGGACGAGCTTGCGCTCCATGTCATCAAAGTCCATGCGCCACACGCCCCGATCGTCGAGCTTAAGCGGGCTGTGGACAATGCGATAGCCCGCGGCCTCGATGGACTTGGTAAAGCCGATGTAGGTGGGACTGTGGACCAGCACCGCATCGCCCGGCTGGACATACGCGCGCAGCGTCGATACGACGCCGCCCAGCACGCCGTTCTCGTAGCCGATATGCTCAGGGAGCAGGCCCTTAACACCGTTGCGGCGGTTCTGCCATTCGATGATACGGTCGAAGTACTCGGGGCGCGGATCGAAATAGCCAAACATGGGATGCTGGGCGCGCTGAATGATGTGCTCCTGGACCGTGGGCACCGTGGCAAAGTTCATGTCCGCTACCCACATGGGGATGCGGTCGAAGCCCTCATCGGGTGCGTTCGGAGCCATGCCGGGGATCTCACCCCAAGAGTCAACAGCGATAGAGTCCATGCCGTGGCGGTCGATAAGCGAGCTGAAGTCGTATTTCATGCTGAGCTCCCGTGCAAAGTGATTGTTTTGGTAGGCGTTATTGTCCACCAGCGCGGGCGGTTTTGGCGCGGGGTTTGGCGCTTAATTTGACGGGTGCGGACGAATGGCAGGTTAGTCTTGCGCGTCGTTGACGGCGGTTACCGTCAACCTGGTTCCGTCGACCGTAAAGGATATGTCGAACCCGGCGTAAGCCAAGTGGTAAATGCGGTTTGGCTCGTACTTGCTACCCGCGCGGCGCGGATCTTGGCGAAGGACCTCGACCAAGCCGGGGAGCTTTGCGGGCGGGACCATATCCTGCAGCGCTTGCGGAAACTCGACGTCGAGCTCTTGCCACGGAGCATCCTCAATCCAGCCGCCCGTCGCATCCGGGTGACAGTCGGCAAACGGAATGTAGGGCTTAATGTCGTAGATGGGCGTGCCATCGCGCAGATCGGCCCCCAGCACATGGATGATGGGGCCCTCGTCAGTGAGCTCGACACGATCGAGCTTGACGCAGGTGAGCCCGATGGGATTAGGGCGAAACGGACTGCGCGTGGCAAACACGCCCACGCGCTCGGCTCCACCCAGACGCGGCGGGCGCACGGTCTTCGACCACTTGGCATTAGTGCCGGACCTGTCCTGCGTCTTGGCATCGGCAGCTATGTCCTTAGCCGTGCCGCCGGGCGTGCCGTTTTCGAAGCGCCAGAGCAGCCATAGGTGAGAGAAGGAGTCCAGACCCTCAACCGCTGCGTTGGAGGCAAATTCCGGCTCAAAAACGATGCGTCCCTGCAGATGAGGCGCCAAAAAGCTGTTGCGCGGAATGCCGAACTTCTGCGGCAGGTCGGTATGTATGTGTGCAATAGGTTCCATGCCGGTCATTGTACAGCATGGAGGCGTGGGGTGTTGCGCGCAATTCTTCGCCGCGGTCCCCGTCGTGCAACCAACGGTTGCTTGGAAGGGTGCCGGCCGCCGCGTATGCTTAAAGCAACAAACAGCAGAAAGGAGCCGTCATGGCCTTTGCAGAAAAGCTCATCGCCATCCGCCGCGACAACAATCTCACCCAAGAGCAACTCGCCGCCAAGCTCTTCGTCACACGCCAAGCCGTCAGCCGTTGGGAACGCGGCGAAGTCACGCCGGGCATCGACATGATGAAGCTCATTGCCGCCATAACCGGAGAACCGCTGTCCCACCTGCTCGAAATGCCCGAGCACTATTGCCAGAGCTGCGGCATGATACTCACGCCCGACGACTGCGGCACCGATGCTCACGGCGCAACGACCGACCATTACTGCAAGTGGTGCTACGACCACGGCAAGTACACCTACGAGACCACGATGGAGGCCATGATTGAGGATTGCGCCCCGCGCCTGGCACAAAACACCGGTATGTCGCTCGACGAAGCCGTCTCGCTCATGGGCGCCGTGCTGCCGCAATTGGAGCGCTGGCGCACCGTGCAGGAAAACGAGGAGCGCTACGGTGCCGAGGCGCGGGCGCGCTATGGCGACGAGGCCGTCGATGCAGCAAACGAGGCACTGCTGGACATGGACCCCGAGACATGGAACGACATGAAGGAACTTGAACGCGCTATTCTGGGCCAGCTCTCGATCGCCATGGGCGACGGCGAACCGGATGGAAGCGAGGCGCGCAAGCTTGTCGCAATGCACCGTCGATGGATTGGCCTTAACTGGGGACACGAACCCCAAGACGAAGCATACCTGGGCCTCGCCCACGGCTATCTTGCCGATCAGCGCTTTATCGACTACTACGACAAGCCCTGCGGCACCGGAGCCACGGCGTTTCTGGTCCATGCCATCGAGTCGTCACTGGCCCGCGCATAGACCGCGGCGGCTTTGGGTATTTCAATTGAAACCTCAACCGATTGGAGACCCATGGCTACTGATCACGAGCTCGTGCTCTACGTTATGACCGGCTGCCCGTATTGCATAAAGGTCAAGCACTTTTTGGCCGATAACGGCGTGACCATTCCCGAGCGCAATATCTCGACCGATTCCGATGCCGAGCAGACGCTCATCACCGTCGGCGGAAAGCGCCAGGTTCCTTGCTTATTCATTGACGGAAAGCCGCTCTACGAATCGAGCGACATCATCGCGTGGGCACAAAAGAACCTGCTCTAGCACGCGCACCCCGTCCGTCCAAGGCTCCACCCCATACGGCCCAAACAAGTACGCCAGCATCCAAAGTCGACATTTTTCGACATCTTTGGATGCTGGTGTACAGCTTTTTGCAACATAGTCGTTGGGAACATAGTCATCGGGGACGTTCTTAAATAGCTAGTCGTTAAAGAACGTCCCCAATGACTGGCTAGCCGTCGAAGCGGGCAACGGGCGCAAGCGGCTGTTCGCGAAAGACGCGATCGACGGCGGCGCGGTATTCGTCGACCTTTTTGGTCTTGCGTACGAGCTTGTGAACGGTCGCGGGATCGGCGAAGGCGCATTTGGCGTAGAACCACAACTCCTTCATGCGGAAGACCGCGTTGCCGCCGATCTCGTCCGCATAGGCCGCAAACAGCGTGTCGTGGAAACGCTGCAGCTCGGCTGCCGTGGCAGCAGGACCGCCCTTAGCCATGCGAGCCAGCGCGGGGTTCGCAAGCAAGCCGCGCCCCAACATTACGTGACGCGTTCCGGGATAGGCCTCCACCAGCGCATCCATGTCCTCAAGATCAAAGATGTCACCGTTATAGGCAACGGGGAACGGCGCCCGCTCCAGCGTCTCGCCGTAAAACTCCTTGCGCGGCGAGCCCGTATAACGGTCCTTTTGCACGCGCGGATGCACGATCAGCTCTGCCAGCGGCATGCGGCAATAGAGGTCGAGTACGCGCTCGTATTCGTCGTCGCTTTCCAACCCCAGCCTGGTCTTGACCGACACCGGCAGCGGCGAGTGCTCGCACACGTCGCTCAAGAACACCTCGAGCTCGTCGAGATTGCGCAAGAAACCCGAACCCTTGCCCTTGGCGACAACCGTTCCCGAAGGACAACCCAAGTTGAGATTGACCTCGCGATAACCCATGTCGGCGAGCACCTGTGCCGCCCACACAAACTCGTCCGCGTTCTTGGACATCAGCTGAGGCACTACGTTGAGCCCCTGGTTATTGACAGGGTCGACCTCCTTAAACGCCTTGCCGCCAAAGCGGTTTCCCACCCGTGGCGGCGGCAAGAACGGCGTGTAATAGCAATCGAGCGCACCGAAGCACTCCGCGTGCACGCGACGGAACACATGCCCGGTAATCCCCTCCATAGGGGCAAGCGATAGAATCATCAACATCTACTCTCAAATCAATGTGGCAAAGGGACTGCCCCTTTGTCACATGCATTATGCCTTGTCCTCGAGGCGGCCCACAAGGCGGAGGCGGTTACTTGACGCCAACCAGCCCTCCAACCATCCCTGTGCAACGAAGGTGAACGGTGTCCACGAACAGCAAGTAGGGCCGTCCCGCAGCAGCTCCCCCACTCATCTATACTCAAGAGCGTGTGCGCATCGCCCCCGAAAAACGATGAGAGTCGAGGCCCCCATGCATCAGCTCACCGAACGTGAAAAGAAACGCATTCAGCGGTACTGTGCGTACCCCAAGATCGCAGCGACCGCACTCGTCATGTCGTTCGTAGCATGTCTGCTCATGCTGCCGCTCCAAATGATCAACGATATCGCGTTCCACCAAAAGGAATTCCAACCCGCGGGCATATATACCGCCATCGCACTCACCGTAATCGAACTCGTCGTCTTTTGCTATTGCGCTCTTGCGCCGCGCTTTGGAATGCAGGGCAAACAGTGGAAGGAGCTGCAGAGCAGGCTTGCGGTAGCCCAAACCAACAAAGACCGCTCCGCGGAGGTCGCCGGCGTGCTCGCCACGCAAGCTGCCGGCCGCCTGCTCAAGAACAGTGATAACGATCTCGCGCGCAACCTGGGCGGCGCCGCGGAGGTCGCCGGCGCCGTAGGGGCAGTTGCCACCGCGGCAGACGTGCTAGCCGAGACCTCGAGCAATGCCGAGGCCATGGCAAACGCATACGGCGTGACGATTCCAAGCGTCAAGAAGCAGGCCATAGCTCTCGCAGTGGTGCCCGCCATTGTGCTGCTTGGCGTCTACATCCCGCAGTTTGTCCAGGGAAATAACGAGCTTCAGGCGAGAAAGGCTGCAGTTGCCGAGCAGCTCGCCATCGCGCAAGATGCCCTGGAGCCCGTGTGTGAACGCGTCGCGGCAGACGACCCATACGAGTCGTATCACGACTACGGCTACCGCATTATCGGCTATCTGCGCGACAATGACCTTGGCGCTCAAGCAGCCTATGTCTACCTTTCTTTTGATGCAGACGGCATGCTCACGGACGTCGATTACACCAGTCAGGTCAACCCCGAGGAAAGCCTTGCAGACAACCTCGCTCGCGCCGAGCAGGACATCGCGACGCTCTGCGCCCCGCTCAACGGGTTGGACATTTCCGTTGCCACACCGGGCCTCCTCACGCCATGCAGCCTGTCGGATGATTTTAAACAGACATTTTTAGCCGGATCCCTATATAAAGAAATCAGCATCAAGACGGAGGACGAATCTATCAAGTCGTACTACACCTTTGACACCGAAGCCGCAGAAGATTTCGACGAATACACCCATCCGGAAATTAGGCTCATGCTCTCTGCAAAAAAGAACTAAAGGCTTACGCTCTAATTGCCGCTCGCGAACATCGTCTATATCTCGAGGTCTAATACTTTTCCCGAGAAGTGAACGACTGTTTTTGGACGCCCGAAGCATTGGCATTTTTAGGCATCAAAACCGCAGGATTCGACTGCAAAACCGCAGGAAATTGCTCGCCAAAAGTGTCGATGCTTCGGGGGTCCATTTTGACTCGTTCACTTCTCGGGAAAAGCATTAGACCTCGATTTACAAGCCACTCAATGTGACAAAGGGGCTGTCCCTTTGTCACATTCGATGAAAAAGGGCACCGACGTTAGTCGATGCCCCAAAGCGGCTGCAGGTTAAGCCCTACAGCGTATGTCTAAGACGAATCGGACTATTCGTCCCAGGAGAGGTTCTTACCAGTCTTTTTTGCCAGCAGCAAGAACAGGCCGATAATAACGTTGCATGCGATGCAGAAGATGAAGACGCCCTGGAAGGAGCCGACAAGCTCATAGACCTTCATCATAACGGGCATGCCAAAGGCGCCGACGATATAGCCCACGGAGCAGATCAGCGCGAAGATGCGACCGAAATCGCGGGAGCCAAAGACATCCATAACCAAAACGGTCAGGGCAGTGCCAGCGATGACGTACATTACGTCGTTCACGCCTGCTGCGAAGATGCTGAGCGTCGAGTTGCCGCTGCTCATCATGAGCATGACAAAGGAGAGGATGGAGACAGCGAGCCAGCCCAGAATGGCCTTCGTGCTGCCGAACTTATCGCAAGTGGTGCCGACGATCGGATTGAGGAACAGATCGAAGAGCGATGCAGCGGATACCATGAAGCCGCCCACCATGGGGCTAAAACCAACCTCGGAAGCATACGTCGGGAAGAGCTGGTTCATGCAGCAAGTGAGCTGAACGAGGCAGAGGAAGCCGATGCAGAAGAAGAAGGCAGGCGACTTAATGGCGCGCGCATAGCTAACGCCACGCGTGCTATCCTCGGTCGTCTCCTCGGTCTCGGCGACCGTCTCGCCCTCGACGTAGCCATAGGGCAGCATGCCCTTGTCCTGAGGCTTATAGCGGATAATCAGGACGGAAGCGGGGAGAATGAGCACGGCGGAGACGCCAGCGAGCACCAGATAACCAGTCCTCCAGCCAGCGGCCTCGATGACAGAGGTGATGACAGGGCTCATGATGAGCATGTAAATCGAGTTCACTGCCCAAGCAAGACCAATTGCCAGGCCACCAGATTTTTTGAACCACTGGTCAATAACGTCGGACATGGCGACGCCGGTGGTGAAGGCGAAGCAAATGCCAATCAGGGCGCCAGCGGCGATGAACATCCAAACTTCGGTGTAGAAAGCCATGCCTGCGCCGGCGGCGAGCAGAATAAGCTCGACGACGGGGAGCCAAACCTTGCCAACAACCTTGGGGATGAGTTTTCCGACAAACGGAAGCGCCGCCGCAAGACCGATGAGCGTCGCGGTGAAGTAATACGAGAAGATTGAATAGTCAAACCCGAACTCCTCGCACACGGGCGCGACGAAGGAGCCGGCGATTACGCTATAGGATCCGGTCGTACCAGCAGACATGAGGCCAAGCGCGATTACGAGAACCCATGCGTAGACCTTGCTGCTCTTTAACTTTGCATTTTCCATTGATACAACTCCTAGAGACCTAGAAGGGCACACATAACGGCCTTGATGGTGTGCTGACGGTTCTCTGCCTCACGGAAGATGACCGAAGCGTTGGCCTCAAAGCACTCGTCGGCAATCTCGAAACCCTCGGTGATGATCTCGCGATGGAGGTCGTTCTTGCACTGGTCGAGGAGCATCTTGCCAACACGGTGATCTGCGTTGTGGACAGAAGGAAGCTCATGCATGCAGAAGATGTCGGGATTGTTGGTGCGCTTGCACAGCTCGCTGGTGACGCGATAGGGGTACAGAGACTCGGCATCGCCCAGCCAGGAGTTGTAGTCGTCGGGATCCAGAACCTCTTCGCCGCACTCGGGGTTGATGTAGCGCCACTCCTCGGTAACGATAACGTCAACGCCATCCAAGGCATCGAGGTCAGAGGTGATGGTAAAGGTCCTATTGGGAGCGTACTTGGCGTAGCAGGCCTCCACCTCTTCGACCATTTCCTTGCACATCTGATGACGGAGGTCGTCGGGACCGATGGCGAGGAAGTCCATGTCGAGCATCGCGCACAGACGGCCATACCACACCGGGGCGCCGGCGCAGTTGCCAACGAAAGCCATCTTCTTGCCGCGGCTCGTACGCAGACCGCCCCATTGCTCTTCCATCGTAAGAGCGTCAGCGAGCATCTGAGTCGGGTGATCGCCGAGAGTAAGGGCATTGATGACCGGGATGTCAACCAGGTCGGCGACGTCATAGAGGAACTGCTCGTCCTTCTGTGCGCGGTAGACGATGAGATCATACATGCCGTTGAAGACGCGCATGGCATCCTTGACGGTCTCGCAGTCACCCATGTGGGAGTTGGTCAGATAAGTGAAGCCCATGCCCAAATCGTTGCAGGAGGTCTCGAATGCGCAACGAGTACGGGTCGAGCCCCACTCAAAGTTGGCGAGGACGTTTTTGCCGGGGAAGTAGCGCTGGTCGACACCAGACTTCTTCTGAGCCTTAAGGTTCCAGGCAAGATCGATGAGATAGCGGAAATCCTCGGAGGAGAGATCATGGATGTTGATGTAGTCGCGACCGCGGAGGCTGTTGTTCATGTCTATTTTCCTTTCGAATTATTATCAAAATTATTGCTAAATGTGTCCCCGAAGGAAACACGGATATCCCTCGGGGAGCGGTACATGTGGCGCCTAAGCCAAAGAGCGCAGGCTCTAAGGCTCACTAACGACTGGCCGCCACGTCCTTAGTCCAGCAGTGCACGCCGCCGCCGGACAGGTTAAGCGCGAGGGAATCAATCATGATGACCTTGCGATCGGGGAAGCAGCTCTCAAGAACCGCCTTGGCCTGCTCGTCCTTCTCTTTCACGACTTCGCTCATGCCCTCGTGGTAATAACGCTGGCCAAGAACGACGCCGTTGCAGATCAGGAAGTTGCAGTAGCTCGCTGCAGCGTAGAAGTGGACGGGGCCCTCGGGCCAGGGGGTGCCATCCATAAACTTGCCGCCCATTTCGTCGATGAAGCCTTTATAGAGCTCGTAATCCTCATCGCCAGGGGCGATAACGACTTCAATCGGCTCGGCGGTGGGCATACGAACGATCTCGAAGGGCTTGCCCTCCCAGTCCGTTTCGTTGCTCAGGATCTCGTAGGCCGCCTCAATGCGGCGACGAGACTCTGCGCCAGCCTTGCTCGAGGCTGCCTCTTCATCGGACACCTCGGCAAGAAGAATCTTGTTCGGAGTGATAAAGCGACACATCTCATCGATGTGAGCGGCAAAGCTCATGCCAAAGACGGGGGTTCCGTCTTCCTTCTCGTCGAGGATGCCCAGTCGATAATCGTCGTCCTCAAGCATGGGCTGAGGAAGCCAGATAACCTTGTTGAGGTTGTAGATGCGCTTATACTCGGCCTCTACCTCATCTTTCGTGAACTCGGGATTGCGCTTACGGCATTCCGTGTCCTCGATGGCGATCAGGGTGCCGTGACCGTCAAACTCACGATCGCCGCCCTCCGAAACCATTTCGGAATTGACGATATCGAAGCAACCGAGCGCAACCGCCATGTGAACGGCTGCCTTACGTGCGGACTGGCACTCCGGGGAGTTCTTGTCCCACACGCCGTAATAGGTCCAAGCAGGGTTGACCATATAAGAATGGCCTTTGTCGTCGACCATGATGCTGGGGCCGTTGTCGCGGACATAGAAGTTGGAGTCTTCGAACTGCGTGATCTCGATACGATCGAGATCAACCCCCTCCTCCTTCAGGCGTGAGCAAGCCTCCTCATAGGAGCCGGGGGTGCCGCAATTGAGGTTGACCGTAACGTCGCCATACTCGAGCAGAGCCTTGATCACGTCAACGCAGGGCTGGCGGTTATCGTAGCCCTCTGCACGGATGTAATCGGGAAGCCATGTCACATAGACGTTGGAGCGCTTCTCGAACTCGCCCGGCATACGATAGTTCTCGTACATGGTTGGTCCTTCCGTCGGGTTTCCCGCGATGCTGTCCGGCCGCGACAATAGCGGGGTTTCACCTGCTATAGTACTACTATACCTACCGTTCGGTAGATAGTTTTGAATAATTGCCGCTCGCCTACTGATACGTACCGTTCACCGTATGGTTGATTTCCGATCTCAGCCGAACACATTGAGCAAATAGGCCGTTCCCGCACC
>JAHYYI010000069.1 GCA_019425045.1 Collinsella sp. | reverse complement strand
AACCCGCGACCCCAACCTTGGCAAGGTTGTGCTCTACCAACTGAGCCATGTCCGCATATGTAAACAAAACGGGCGCCGGAGCGCCCGGATGTTGCCTGGAGGCGAAGCCCGGATTCGAACCGGGGGTAAAGGCTTTGCAGGCCTCTGCCTTACCACTTGGCCACTTCGCCGAAAAAGGACCGCTTGAGACGGTCCGGAAATGCAATGGAGCGGACAACGGGGCTCGAACCCGCGACCCCAACCTTGGCAAGGTTGTGCTCTACCAACTGAGCCATGTCCGCTTGCGGGTTATTAATTTACGCGAGTTACCCAAAAGACGCAAGTACTTTTTTCAAAAAAGTTGTTCGCCACATGCTCTTGGCAGATAAACATGCCAAAACGATTTACTAGGCGCACGATTCCAACGTTCCGCTAAACAGCTTTACCATCCGAACGCGCGTACCGGCACCATCAGTACGACGGGCAACCTCCACGTTGTCGACCAACATGCGCATGAGCTTGATTCCACGCCCGCGTTCCTCAGTCGTAACCGGTTCACTCGACCCGTCGATCGAATAGCCCGCCCCACGGTCGACAACCTCAATCACGACACGATCGCCATAGGCCTGAACCGTCAGGATGCATCCGATACCACCCGCATGGTCATACGCGTTGCCCAGCGCCTCGCCCGATGCCAATGCGACGTCATAGCGCTCATCACGCCTCAGGGGAAGCGATTCGAGTAGCTCGGCAATACGATGACGATAGTATGGAAGGTTCTCGATACCCTGGCGCACCTCGACACTCTTGCTCCAGCGAGGCAATTCCCCCACCGGAATGGCAGGAATCGACTCCCGAGCGAAGCCCGCAACATGGAGGATGTCGACAAGTCGGGCAATCTCCAAAAAGCGAATGACCTCATCGGAGGCGTTAACGAGCGAAAGCAGGCCCTCTCGCCTCATGAGCTCTCTGGCGCGTGTAAGCAAAAACGCCAAACCCGTCGAGTCGATAAAGCCCACGGCCTGGCAATTGATGACAACGCGGCGCACGCCCCGGTCGATCAAATTATCCAACCGTCGGCGCAGCGCGGGCACCGAGGCGATGTCGACATCACCCGGTGGCGTCAAAACCGCTATGTCATTCCACTCATTCATACGACCATGGTTCCCCAAAAGAGCTCGCTCGATGCACACATATCTACAACCGCGTAGGTTTCGCCCCCTCAAGCGTCGCAGCCTACGATCGGCCCCGTAAAAACTCAAGGGACACCAACGCGATATCATCGTCCAGCGCCGACTCGGTAAAGCGGTCAAGCTCGCTCAAGACCTTACCGCAGATTCCCGATACGCCCTCACCCGAAACAGAGAGCAAAAGATCGCGAAGGCGTTGCTCGCCAAAGAAAGCACCAGAGCGATCGCGCGCTTCGATCGTTCCGTCGGTATACATAAAGAGCATGTCACCAGGAGCGAACGTAAAGACGCCCGTCTCGTACACCATGCTCTCAAAGGCACCGATCACGCCCGATTGACACCCAAGGAGCTCCACTTCTCCCCCGCAGGTCTCGCCGCCACCAAGCGGCGTCGACGACGGCCGAATGACCATAGTGGGAGGATGTCCCGCAGAGCAATAGGTAGCGCGACCCGCCCTAAGATCGATCTTGGCGATAAACGCCGTCACAAACGTCTCGACCCTCGAAAAGCCCATGAGCAT
>JAHYYI010000068.1 GCA_019425045.1 Collinsella sp. | reverse complement strand
TCGCTCTACATCGACGTGCTCGCCGTGCCCGAGCCGCAGCGCGACCCCTCCACGGTCATCGTCATCAGCATCATGCTGCTGGTATCGGGCGGCATGAAGTTTATCCAGGAAGCCCGCAGCGGCAATGCGGCCGAGGCCCTTAAGGACCTGGTCTCCAGCACCTGCTGTGCCCTGCGCGACGGCGAGCGCGTCGAGATCCCCTTCGACGAGCTCGTCCCCGGCGATGTAATCCGCCTCTCTGCCGGCGACATGGTGCCGGCAGATGCCCGCATCATCACCGCGCGCGACCTGTTTGTGATCGAGTCCGCACTCACCGGCGAGAGCGAGGCCGTCGAGAAGACCGCTGCCATCACCGTCGTCGAGGGTGCCGACGGCTCCGCGCTACCACTCTCTGCCTGCAAGAACATCGTCTTTACCGGCACCTCCGTGCAAAACGGCACCGCCATGGCGCTTGTCGTTGCCACCGGCTCGGACACCTACCTGGGCGGCATCGCCAAGATACTCAACGGGCGCGGCGAGAAAAGCGCGTTTGACCGCGGCGTCTCGAGCGTCTCCATGTTGCTCGTACGCCTCATGCTCGTTATGGCGCCGGCCGTCTTTGCCATCAACGCCGCCACCAAGGGCAACGTCATCGACGCGCTGCTGTTCGCCACGAGCGTGGCCGTGGGCATCACGCCGCAGATGCTTCCCGTCATCGTGACCACGAGCCTGTCGCAGGGCGCCAAGGACCTCGCCCGCCGCCAGGTTATCGTCAAGGAGCTGCCGGCGATCCAAAACCTCGGCGCGATGGACGTCCTGTGCTGCGACAAGACCGGCACCCTCACCGAAGACCGCATCGTGCTCGAGCGCTACCTCAACACCGACGGCAACGAGGATGCGCGCGTGCTGCGCCATGCGTTTTTGAACAGCTTCTTCCAGACCGGCCTCAAAAACCTTATCGACCTGGCCGTCATCGACCGTGCCGATGTGACGCCCTCGACCGTCGTGCCCGATTCCATGCTGGGCCAGAGCCTGCGCGACCGCTATACCAAGGTCGACGAGGTGCCCTTCGATTTCTCGCGCCGCCGCCTGAGCGTAGTTGTCGCCGACGCCCAGGGCAAAACCCAGATGGTCACCAAGGGAGCTGCCGAGGAAATGCTCGAGATCTGCTCCTTTGTCGAGGTCGATGGCGCCGCCCAGCCGCTTACCGAAGATAAGCTCGCCCAGATTCGCAAGCAGGTCGCCGATCTTAACGCCGAGGGCCTGCGCGTGATTGCCGTGGCACAGAAGACCGATCCGCGCTGCGTGGGCGAGTTTGGCATCGCCGACGAATGCGACATGGTGCTGATGGGCTTTTTGGCCTTCCTCGATCCGCCCAAAGCAAGTGCCGCGGGAGCCGTCGCCACCCTCGAGGCCAAGGGCGTGGCGGTCAAGGTCCTGACCGGCGACAACGACCGCGTCGCCGCCACCGTCTGCGCGCAGATCGGCATCGATGCGAGCAACGTCTTGCTCGGCTCCGAGATCGATGCGCTCGACGACGCCGAGCTTGCCGAGCGCGCCGAGAAAACCCACCTCTTCGCCAAGCTCTCGCCGTTGCAGAAGGCGCGCCTGGTGCGCGTCATGCGCGAGCTACTCGGCCACACCGTGGGCTTTATGGGCGACGGCATCAACGACGCCGCCGCCATGCGTGCGAGCGATTGCGGCATCTCAGTCGATTCGGCCGTCGACATTGCCAAGGAATCCGCCGATATCATCTTGCTTCAGAAGGACCTGGGCGTGCTCGAACGCGGAATCATCGAAGGCCGCCGCACCTACGGCAACCTGCTCAAGTACCTCAAGACCACAGTGAGCTCCAACTTTGGCAACGTGCTGTCCGTGACCGTCGCGAGCCTGTTC
>JAHYYI010000067.1 GCA_019425045.1 Collinsella sp. | reverse complement strand
GTCCAAGAAGATCAACCCCATGGTGCTGATCGTGGCCACCATGGTCGTGGGCATCGTCGGCGCGTTCTTCGGCGTGCTGGCGTAAGGGCCCGGCCTATTATTTGCCCCCAAGGGAAACGGCGACCCATTGCGGTCGCCGTTTTTTATTACCGAAAGCTAGTTGGAGGTGCTTCGTGATTCGATCTGACAATCCACCCGATAATGGCGTGAGCGGGGCGATGTATCTATTTGGCACGGCGCTCTTGTGGAGTTTTATCGGCATCCTCGTTCGCGCCAATTCGCAGTCAGCTCTTTTGATCGGTGCCGTCACGGCAATATTTATGGCGCTCTTTATCCTGCTCGTCGGCAGACCCGTCCTTCGCGTCAGCCGTCTTATTGTCCTTGTGGCCGTCTGCAACTTCGTGACGGGCACCACGTTTAACTTTGCCAACCAGCTCACGACGGTCGGCAACGCGATCGTTCTGCAGTACACCTCGATGATTTTCGTTATCGTGTATCAATCGCTCGCAACTCGCACGTTGCCCTCGCCTGCGAAGATTGCCTCCGTGGTGGTTGCTTTTACGGGTATGGGACTTTTCTTTTTAGGTGATTTGAGCGCCGAGGGCATGCTCGGAAATCTGCTTGCCGTCATTTCGGGCGCCACCTTTGGGCTGTGTTTCTTTTTAAACTCTCGCCCCGATGCGTCGCCCATGGTGTCCTCGCTCATCTCCTGCGGCATCTCGATACTTCCGATCGTCTATTTTGCCGGCGACCTAGGCTCCGTGAAACCCTTTGAGTGGGGGCTTATGCTGGTGCATGGCCTTTTTTGCAGCGGCCTTGCGAGTGTGCTGTATGCCAAGGGGATTGCGCGCACCAACGCGTTTGCGGCCAACTTGGTTTGCATGAGTGAGGTCGTGCTCGCTCCCTGCTGGTCGGCGCTCCTCTTTGGCGAGGTCTTTAGCTGGAACGAGTTCTTGGGCGCGGCGATGATCGTTTTGGTGATTGTGTCCAACTTGGCATCCGATGCTTTTGGCGACGGCTTTCTGGTGGCGCTTGTCCGCCATCGAAACAAGGAACATGCCTGATGGGATGCGTTTGCCGTTTACGGTAAAAAACACCCCGCTGAGCGAGTGGTATTAAATAGTAAGAACCTGCATACCTATAATTGGTATCAAATCATTTGTACCTGGCATGGGTGTTAGCAGCACACCAGGTACGCTTCGAGCCGTGTAATCGAACTCCCGGAATTGATATCAACAACGCGCGCGACGGGAGGGACGACGGTTCGAGATTCCTTATTGGGAGGAACCATGCTTGTCCAAGCAATCCTCGTCGGCTTAGTCGGAGCGTTTGGATGTCTCGACTACCAGCTCGGCACCCTCTATGCGTTCCGCCCCATCGTCCTGTGCCCGCTCGTGGGCCTGGTGCTGGGGGACCTGCAGACTGGCCTTGCCGTAGGTGCAAGCCTGGAGCTGCTGTTCATGGGCTCGATCTCCATCGGCGCCTACGTACCGCCTAACGAAACCGTCGGTGGCGTGCTCGCCTGCGCGTTTGCCATTCAGCTCGGTCAGGGTACCGAGACGGCCATCGCGCTCGCCATGCCCATCGCCGTCCTTTCGCTGACGATCGGCAACATTACGGATGCTGGATTCTCGATCATTGTTGACATTGCTGACAAGTGCGCTGCCAAGGGCAACCTCAAGGGTATCTACGCGGCACATTGGAGCATGGGCCTCTTTGGCTGCCTTGAGTACTTCCTGTTGTGCGGCGGCGCATTCTACCTGGGCTCCGACGCCATCCAGGGCCTGCTCGACTTCATCCCGCCCTTCATCATCGACGGTTGCGGCGTTGCCGCCAACATCCTGCCGGCCATGGGCTTCGCCATGCTCGGCCGCCTGG
>JAHYYI010000066.1 GCA_019425045.1 Collinsella sp. | reverse complement strand
ACGCCCTCGCGAACCTCGCGAAGACATCAGCCGCCGCGGAAGGCGCAGGCAAACACAAGCTCGCCGCAAGAGACCCCTACATCTCACCGAGCATGATCCAGGCAGAGCTGTCCTGCGCGAGCTTACCGTCTGCAAGCGGTGATGAGGCGAGCAGGACCCTGCCCGCAGGCAGCTCCACGAGCGCTGCACCGAAATTCGTCACACACGCCCAGCCGTTGTCGCGGCGATAGGCGATGACGCCGCCCTCAGCGCCCTCGGCACCATCCGCAAGGCCGGTGCGCCCGTCAAGATCGAGCCACGCGAGATCGTTGGCGCACCCGCGCAGCTTGCGCCGCAGCCAGAGGGCGTCACGATAGAGCGCAAGCATCGATGTCGGGTCCGCTTCTTCCCTATCGGCAGCGTAATCGGAAAACCATGCAGGCTGCGGCAGATGGGGCGCCGCATCGGCGTCCGCCGGTGAAAACCCAAACGATCCGCCCTGCGCGGGATCGTCCGCCGCCACCCACGGCAGGGGCACACGGCAGCCGTCGCGCCCCTTCTCGCGCTTCGGTCCGTGCGTATTGGTCGCAGTAGGATCTTCGAGTACAGCCCACGGAATGTCAGCCACCTCAAAAAGGCCGAGCTCCTCACCCTGATACACGTATGCCGAGCCCGGAAGCGCCAGCTCGAGCAAAAGGGCCGCCCGCGCGCGGCGCTCGCCGAGTTCACGTTCCTCGTCATAAGACGACCCGTCGCGTAAGAGCCAGTCGAGCGCAATCTGGTGGTAGCGCGTCGCCTTGATCTGCGGCAGGGCATAGCGCGTCGCCACGCGCGGCACGTCGTGGTTGGAGAGCACCCAGGTCGAGGCGGAATCGGATTCTATAGCTGCCTTCAAGCCCTCCTCGATTGCAGCGTGCATGTCATCATAGGTCCAAGTGGCCTTGGCAAACTCAAAGTTGAATGTCTGGCCAAGCTCGCTGGGACGCGCGTAGAGATACTGGCGCTCGGGCAGCACCCACGCCTCGGCAACGGCGCTGCGTGGCGGATCATAGCGGTCGAACACGCGGCGCCACTCGCGATAGATCTCGTGGACCTCGTTGCGGTCCCACAGCGGATGGGTGCCGTCCTCAACCATGTCATCGCCCTCGGCGAGATGCCACCGGTCGAGGTCATCGCGGTCGAGATCCTTGGCGAGACCGTGCGCCACATCAATGCGAAAGCCATCGACGCCTCGATCGCTCCAAAACGCCAGGACGTCACAAAAGAACGCGTGAACCTCGGGGCACGACCAGTCAAAGTCCGGCTGCTCGGGCGTAAACATGTGCAGATACCACTGACCGTCCGCGACGCGCGTCCAGGCGGGGCCGCCAAAGTTGGCATTCCAATTGGTGGGAGGCAGCTCGCCGTGCTCGCCGCGACCATCGCGGAAGATATAACGGGCGCGCTCGGGCGATCCGGGGCCGGCGGCAAGAGCGGCTTTGAACCAGGGGTGCTGGTTGGACGAATGGTTGGGCACGATGTCGACGATGACCTTGATGCCGTGCGCGTGAGCCGCAGCGATCATGTCATCGAAGTCGTCAAGCGAGCCGAGACGTGGGTCGACATCGCAGTAGTCCGCCACATCATAGCCGCCATCAACAAGAGGCGATGGGTAAAACGGGCTCAGCCAGATGGCCTCGATACCCAGCCGCTCAAGATAGTCCATCTGCTGGGTAATGCCCGCGATATCGCCCAGACCCGAACCAGTCGAATCCTTAAACGAGCGCGGGTAGATTTGATAAATCGCGGCATCGGACATCCATGGGCGCGAAGAGGACTTTTCTGTAGCCATGGGATGAGTCTCCCTTGCAACGAGGTTTTGCGAGATGCCCACGATGATACGCCCAAAGCGGACATTCGCGGCAAACAACGCCACAGCCACGCCCCAAACGCTCGCTCCCTCTCGGGTTCGAGTCTCCTGGGACGAATCGATCGATCAGTGAAAAGAACGGAAGGCCCACTCCTCCGGCCACGACAGCGAGCGGGCTCCGGGTGCCCCAAGTTGCCGCGAAAGAGGAGGGAAGCGTACTTTATGTACGCGACCGACGATTGAGGGGCAAGATGGGGTGCCCGGGGCCCGCGCAGCGTCAACAAAAAACGCGGTTCGTTAGAACCGCGTAAGATAGTTGGAGCGGACAACGGGACTCGAACCCGCGACCCCAACCTTGGCAAGGTTGTGCTCTACCAACTG
>JAHYYI010000065.1 GCA_019425045.1 Collinsella sp. | reverse complement strand
CCGTGGAGGGGTCGCGCTGCGGCTCGGGCACGGCGAGCACGTCGATGTAGAGCGATACCAGCGCGAGCGCGGCGAGGATGCCGGCGAAGGGATCGATGAACGCGTCGGCGATGCGGCGGGCGAGCGTCTTGGTCGGCGCTTCGATGGTGTTGGGGCCGGCGGCATCCAGGCGCTCGGTTGCCTGCTCGGCGGTGAGGCCGTTTGCCGTGGCGTCAAGCAGTACGAGAGCGTCCTCGGCGCTATGGGTGGCGGCGAATATGGTGTTCTTGGACAGGCCGGTGCGAGCGGCAGGGCGCGCCGTGCGGCGGCGCTTGGAGATGGCTTCGAGAACCGTGGCGGTTTTGAGCATCAGCATAGGGTCCTCCTTGTTGAAGGGAGTTAGCGTACGTGTCGTATTGAGTTGCAAAAAACCTAGATGTCGCTCACGTCAAGCTCACGAACTACCACAAAGGGGACAGGCACCTTTGTGGGGGGGTTGACGATCTGCCGGTGGCGTTTATGCGTGTGCGGAGTCCTCGCGGCGTGCCGAGGGCGACATGCAGGTTTTTCGACTAGGACTGCCTTCCATGGCACACCTCCTAAAGGCTGAGCGCAGCGCGCTTTGGGTATCTCGTACCCCTTTTTAATCCGCCCGTATTCTTGATGAGGGGGTTTGACATGTCAACCCCATTGTTCGGAAAACCATTCCCTCTGACAAAGCCTTTACAGAATGCCGTGGCCCCAAAGCGCGCCCGCATCGACGCTTCGCCTGCGCTAAACTGGAAGGCACGTACGCGATTACGAGAGGAGCCCGCATGGAGGCTTACAAGCAAGAGTTCATCAAGTTTATGGTTGAGTCCGACGTCCTTAAGTTCGGCAGCTTTACGCTCAAGAGCGGCCGTCAGTCTCCGTTCTTTATGAATGCCGGCGCTTACGTGACGGGCTATCAGCTCAAGAAGCTGGGCGAGTATTACGCCCAGGCCATCCACGATAACTTTGGCGACGATTTTGACGTGCTGTTTGGGCCGGCCTACAAGGGCATTCCGCTGGCCGTCGTGACCGCAATTGCCTACCACGAGCTGTACGGCAAGGAGGTCAAGTACTGCTGCGACCGCAAGGAGGCCAAGGACCACGGCGCCGACAAGGGCAACCTGCTGGGCTATGAGCCCCAGGACGGCGATCGCGTGGTCATGGTCGAGGACGTCACCACCAGCGGCAAGTCCATCGACGAGACCTATCCCAAGGTTAAGGCTGCTGCCGACGTCGAAATCAAGGGCCTGATCGTGTCCCTCAACCGCATGGAGGTCGGCAAGGGCGGCGTGACCACCGCGCAGAAGGAGATCGAGGCCAAGTACGGTTTCCCCGTCGCGAGCATCGTTTCCATGGCCGAGGTCGTCGAGACCCTCTACAACCACGAGATCGATGGCAAGGTCGTCATCGATGACGAGCTCAAGGCCGCCATCGACGCCTACTACGAGCAGTACGGAGTTAAGTAGGTTACGGCGTTTTACCAAACGCCGTAACCGGCCTACGCTGCGCGGGCCGCATTTGGACAATCTGACGTTCAACTTCAAGGGCGCGACCAGAAGGTCAGCGCCCTTTCGTTTCACGTCACCTTGTCTCAAATGCGGCCCGCTCGCTGTCGTTGCCAAGACATCGGCACTCCCGTTGCTGGCGATGCGGCATCTGGGGACACTCCTGATGTAGTCATTGGGTGTTCCTATAGTTTTGTCAACCGTCGGGGCTACTCCCTGTAGGGCACCCGGTCGCGCATCACGGCGTATATCGCCCTGAGCCGCTTCCTCGCGACGGCCTTGAGCGCCCGCCCGTGACCCATTCCCCGCGCCCTGCAGGCCCGGTAGTACTCGCCGTAGCGCCCCGAGGACCTCACCAGGCTGTTGCACGAGAAGATCAGCAGGGACTTGAGCCTCGCGTCGCCCCGCCTGGACGCCCTGACCGACCTCACCGACGTGCCGGAGCTCCTCACCCTCGGGGCTATGCCGCAGTACGAGGCCAGGTGGTCGTGGTCCGGGAACCTCGCGATGTCGACCGATACCGCGAGCTGCGCCGCCGTCCTCGGCCCGACGCCGGGCACGGTGAGCAGGCACGCGTAGGTCTCGTCGCCCTCGAGCAGCGCCGCCGTCTCGGCCTCGAGGGCCCCGGCCTCGTCGAGGGCCTCCGATATCCGGGCGGCAAGGAACCTGACCTGCCTGTTCTCGGCCTCGATGAGCGCCGGCGGCGGCGCGGTGGAGGCGGCCGCGGCCTCCCCGGCGGCCTCGGCCCGCGGGCCCCCGGCCCCGGAGCGGGCGATCCCCCACGCCCCGCCGAACCCGGCGAGCAGCTCCAGCCACCGCCGGTCCGACAGGTCGACCGCGGCCTCGAGGGCCGGGCAGGACTCGAGCAGCACCGCGCGCAGGCGGTTCTTGTCCCTGGTCGCGCAGGCCACGACGTGGTCGCGCTGGGAGGAGAGGGCGCGGGCGGCCTCGAGGGCCTCGCCGCGGCCCGGGACCCCCGACAGGG
>JAHYYI010000064.1 GCA_019425045.1 Collinsella sp. | reverse complement strand
CCTTTTGGTCATGCCCGACGATTGAACGTCAGATTGCCGCTTAGGGGCGTTTGCAGCGTCAATTGGTTAGGCGAAGACCTGATGGTCATGCCTCACCTTTTGAATGACAAATTGTCGCTCTGGGCGGCGCACAGCGTCGACCCGTTAGGCGAAGACGATCAAATTATCTCGATGAATCGCGGGCTTTTCGGCCAGGTCTGCCAGCAGGCGGTTGCCGGCAATCTGGTCCTGGCGACGTCCTGCTGCAAGCTCCAGCACGTCCGAATCGGCCTCGGCAATACCACGCGCGACAACCATGCCGCTCGGGTCGCAAACGTCAAGCACATCGCCCTCGCCAAACGTGCCATCGACCTCGCGAATACCCACCGCGAGCAAGGACGAGCCACGGCTGACCAGCGCCTTCGCGGCGCCGTCATCGACCGTCACCGAGCCATGCGCCTTGTCGCCCAGCGCGATCCACAGCTTGCGGGGCGCAATGTCCAGACGCTCCGCCGGTGGATCGAACAGCGTGCCCACACTCTCGCCGCGAGCAAGGCGCACGAGCGCATCGGGCTCCTCGCCCGAGCAAATCACGCTCTGAATGCCCGCGGTCATCAGAATGCGGCTTGCGCGGATCTTGGTAATCATGCCGCCCGTGCCCACCGATGTGGAAGAATCGCCCGCCGAGGCGATGATCTTGGCATCGATCTTATGCACGACCGGGACAAACTCGGCCGTGGGGTCCTCATGCGGATTGGCGGTATAGAGGCCATCGATGTCCGAGAGCGTCACGCACAGATCGGCAGAAACCAGGCAGCTCACAAGCGCCGCCAGCGTGTCGTTGTCGCCAAACTTGATCTCATCGACGGTAACGGTATCGTTCTCGTTGACGACCGGCACCACGTCAAGCTCCACAAGGCGCAGCAGGGCGTCGCGCGCATGCAGGTAGGATGTGCGGCGGGCCGTGTCGTGGCGTGTGAGCAGCACGAGCGAGGTGAGCAGGTCGCGCGCATGAAACTCCTCGTCGTAGGCCGACGAGATGATACACTGACCGGCCGAGGCGCAGGCCTGCAGGCTCGGCAGGTCGCCGACCGGCTTGCGGTCGAAGCCCAGCACGGGATAGCCACAGGCGATAGCGCCCGAGCTCACCACGACCAGACGCCAGCCGAGCTTGCGCAGGGCTGCGGCCTGGTCGGCAAGCCCGCCGATAAAGGCGCGGTTGACCTTGCCGTCGGCACCCACCACCGTGGACGAACCGATCTTTACCACCATCGTTTTATAAGAAGTCGTCATACGTCAAACCAATCGAATGTTGAGCAGGCGGGCGAGAAAATGATCCGTTTTCCTCCGTCCCCTTCGGATCATTTTGCCCAGGGGAAGGCCGAAGCCGCGGCCATGTTCTTGCGCACGAGCTCGTCGCGCACCTGTGCCAGGCCCTGCTCCATGCCCACCACATAAGTCTGCGGGTACAGGAAGCGCTTGTAGACCGGATCCAGATGGTCCAGTGCCCAGGTGCAACGCTCGCGTGCGTCCTCAATGCTCTCGCGCGGGGCAACGGCACTGCCATCGCGCACGATCGGCGCCAGCAGCTCGCGATACTCAAGCTCGGAAACGTCGGTCACCAGGGCGGCATCGTTCACGGCCACGAGGGTATTGCCACGCGCGGCGCCCTCCCCCGCCAGATGATCCTCGTCATAGATCATGTCGCAGATCGGGCCGCCAAAGCCGTCGTAATAGCGGCGCACGCGCTGCACGCCCGGGATCGTGCGCTTGTAGGGCTGCTCGGAGAGCTTGACCACCGGCGTCCACGGGTCAGTCTCGCTCGCACGGCGGGCGGAAAGCTTGTACACGCCGCCCAGCGCCGGCTGGTCATAGCAGGTCGCGAGCTTGGTGCCCACGCCAAAGCTATCGATAGGCGCACCCTGGTCGAGCAGTGACTGAATCGTGTACTCGTCAAGATCGTTGGAAACCGAGATCCCCACATAGGGCAGGCCCTCGGCATCAAAACGGCCGCGCACATACTTGGAGAGCTTGGCGAGGTCGCCCGAGTCAATGCGAATAGCCGACAGGCGCTCGCCCACCGCCTCCATCTCCTTGGCAACCGTAATGGCATGCTCGCAGCCCTCACGCACATCGTAGGTGTCGATGAGCAGCGTACAGTTCTTGGGGCTCGACTTGGCAAAGGCGCGGAAGGCCTCGAGCTCGGAATCGAAGCTCATCACCCAGCTGTGCGCATGCGTGCCAAAGACGGGAATACCGTAGCGGCGACCGGCGAGCACATTGGACGTAGAGGAACAGCCGGCCACATAGCTCGCGCGCGCGACGGCCAGGCCGCCATCGGGACCCTGGGCGCGGCGCAGGCCAAACTCGGCCACGGGACGGCCGTCCGCCGCCAACACCACGCGCGCAGTCTTGGTGGCGACAAGTGTCTGGAAGCCGACGATGTTGAGCAGCGCCGTCTCGAGCAGCTGGCACTCCAACGCGGGGCCGGTGACGCGCACCATGGGCTCGCGCGGAAAGACGAGCTCGCCCTCGGGGACGGCGTCGATGTTTACATGCGCACGAAAATCGCGCAGGTAGTCGAGGAATCCAGGCTTGAACATCGCGCCGCCGGCCGGGGCCTGGAGCGAGGCGAGGTAGTCGATGTCCTCGGGCGTAAAGCGCAGGTTCTCGACCAGCTCGGGCAGCTCGGCGGTACCGCACATGACGGCGTAGGCGCTACCAAAGGGATGGTCGCGGTAAAACGCAGTAAAACAACCCTGCTCATTGGCCTTGCCGCTCTCCCACAGGCCCTGGGCCATAGTGAGCTCGTACAGATCGGTGAGCATTGCAATGTCGGTGGGATGCGAGATGTCGGTCAAAGCCATGGGGCGACCTTTCGGATGCGTTGTGCAGAAGTTGAGGGTTGGACGAGGCGGACGTGCGGGCATGGAGCCCGGCGCGAACAGGTTAGTGCAGGCCCATGCTGCCCGTGATCGTGTAGACCATAAAGACAATAAACGCGATGAGGGCGAGCACGATGATGATTTTTTGAGCCGGAGCCATGCCGGGGATCTCATTCTCGCCCGTAGGCTCCTTGGAGGTGACCATGCGCTGGGCAAAGGTCATCTCATCACGGCTCGGCTTGGGCTCAGCGGGCTTGGGGTGAGCCACCTTTTTGGGTTGAGATTTGGGTGCGGCAGGCGAAGGCTTCGCGGCGGCGGGCTTGGGTGCGGGCACGGGCGCCGGTGCGGATGCGGCCTTCGCGGCGGTCTCCTCGGCCTTGGCGAGCTCGGCGCGCAGGGCAGCCAGCTCCTCACGCTCGCGACGGGCCTCTTCCTGGGCCTCGCGGCGGGCCTTCTCGGCGCGGAGCTCTTCCAACTCGGCGCGCTCCTCGTCGGACAATGGTTGGGACTCAAGCTCGGCCATGGTACCGCCCTTTCTTTTTAAAAAAAGCCGCCGACACAATGTCAGCGGCTTATCAAATCCAAGGGTGGAGACGAAGGGAGTCGAACCCTCGGCCTCTGCCATGCGACGGCAGCGCTCTCCCAACTGAGCTACGTCCCCAGGACAAGTTGATATTTTACCTACGGCTCGCCAACTGTCAACGCCCAATAACCAGTCTTTTTGAGACGGGGCCATTTTGACTACC
>JAHYYI010000063.1 GCA_019425045.1 Collinsella sp. | reverse complement strand
CAATCGGCCCAGACCCGCCTCGTCATCTGTGGTTTACGTGGGGGCATGCGGAGTACGGGTATACTAACCGGCGGCGAATCTGCTCCATCGCTTAGGGCCGCTGCGTCTGGACGGCGCGTGATAGGGCTGCCAAAGCGATCGCCAGCGTGCTGAGCAACGTCCTCTCTGTGCGCACCTGTTTTGTATGTATTAGCGCACTACCAAGCACGCCCCGCGCGGCTGCATGCCGTGCCCATAACGCGTGCAGATAAGGAACAACAACATATGCGTAATTCTGTATCCGACGTCACGGACGCCGAGATTCTGGACGAGGCCCGCGAGGCCATGACCCAGGCTGCCTTTGATGCTGCCGACGAGGCCAGCGCCGCCGAGACCGTTGAGTCCGCTACCGAGAGCCTGCCTGCCTTTGACGAGCTGGGACTTTCGGACGAGATGCTTCGTGCTATCGAGAACCTGGGCTACACGGCGCCCACGCCCGTGCAGGCCGGCTCGATCCCCGTGGTGCTCGAGGGCCGCGACCTGCTTGCCGCCGCTCAGACCGGCACCGGCAAGACGGCTGCCTTTTTGCTGCCGACCATGAACAATCTGGAGCACATTGCTCCGCCCAAGCCCGTGCGCGAGCGTGGCGGCCGCAGCCGTCGTCGCGGTGCTAAAAAGCCCGAGGGCAACGGCCGTGGCCCTGTGATGCTCGTCATCACCCCCACGCGCGAGCTCGCACAGCAGATCGACGAGGTCGCCGGCAAGATTGCCGACGTCACCGGCCATGTCGCCGTGACCGTCGTGGGCGGCGTGAGCTACAAGCCCCAGACCGCGGCCCTCAAGTACGGCTGCGACATCCTGGTCGCCACGCCGGGCCGTCTGGTCGATCTGATCGAGCAGGGAGCCTGCCACCTGAACGAGGTCAAGGTGCTGGTTCTGGACGAGGCCGACCGCATGCTCGACATGGGCTTTTTGCCCGCCGTTCGCCGTATTGTGCGCGAGACGCCGGCCGAGCGCCAGACGCTGCTGTTCTCGGCCACACTCGACGAGGAGGCCGTGGGCGAGATTACCGACCTGGTGAGCGACCCGGCCCGCGTGGAGATCGCGCCCGCCACGTCGACCGCCGACACCGTTGACCAGTTTGTGTTCCCGGTGTCCATTGAGGCCAAGAACAACCTGCTGCCCGAGTTCCTCAAGAAGGAGGGTCCGGAGCGCACGATCGTCTTTATGCGCACCAAGCACCGCGCCGACAGCTGCTGCCGTCGTCTGGAGCGCAAGGGTATCAAGGCCGCTGCGATTCACGGCAACCGCAGCCAGGCCCAGCGCGAACGCGCGCTTTCGGCCTTCCGCGACGGCACCGTCGACGTGTTGGTGGCGACCGACGTGCTTGCCCGCGGCATCGACATCAGCGATGTGCGCTACGTCGTGAACTTTGACGTGCCGGCCGAGCCGACCGACTACATCCACCGTATTGGCCGTACGGGCCGCGCCGGTGAGCTGGGCTGGGCCATCACGTTTGTGACCGAGCAGGATGTCGATGAGTTCTACGAGATCGAGAAGCTCATGGACAAGACGGCCGACATCTACGAGGCCGGCGACCTGCATGTGGGTCCCAATCCGCCCGCGGTTGACCCCGAGCGCGACCCTGCGGCCTTCAAGGTGAAGAAGACCAAGCGCGGCAAGTCCAAGAGCAAGAAGAAGCTTGAGCAGGCACGTCGCGATGGCAAGCGCAACGGCGATGACTACGGCGATGTGGCCGGTCGTTCCAACCGCGGTCGCGACGAGCGTCGCGGCGACGGCGAGCGTCCGAGCCGTCCCAAGCGCGGCGGCAAGACTCGCGTGCGCGAGGGCGTTCAGGCTCGCGTGGATGAGGCCGTGGAGAGCGTGGCCCGCGAGGTGGCTGCCGAGGAGCGCGGCGGTGCTGGTGCCGTCGAGCAGGTCCCGCGCGGCAACCGTGCCGAGCGCCGTGCCAAGCAGTTCCAGGGCGAGGCGCATCGCCGTCGCCGCGAGGACGAGGACCGCGGCGGTCGTCGCCGTGTTGAGCGCGAGGACGAGGGCCGTGGCTCGCGTGGCGGCAAGCGCGGCCCGGGTGATCGTCGTCGCTCCGGTCGCGATGGCGAGCGCGGCGGTCGTGATGAGCGCCGTGGCGGCGAGGGTCGTGGTTCGCGTGACACCCGCAGCGGTGAGTCCCGTGGTGGCAAGCGCTTTGAAGAGCACGGCGGCCGTGGCGGCGAGCGTCGCGAGGGTGCTCGCGGTAATGGCGGGCGCAGTGGCGCCGGGCGTTCTGGTGAATCGCGCGATCGTCGTGATCCGCGTGCCAGCCGCGATCGTCGCGATGATTGGCGCAACTACGACGATACCCGCGAGGAGCGTCGCGGCGGCTATCGTGGCGGTCGTGGTGGCAACCAGGCCGGCTCTCGTGGCGGCCGCGCCGGCGGTCGCGATAACCGTGGCAGCTATGGCAACAGCCGTGGCGGCAAACGCGGCGGCAGCTCCCGTCGCCCCGGTGACGGCGGCGGCAAGCGCAAATAACACGCGCGTCGCGCGGTAAGGCGAGATGAGTTTGGGCCCCGAGCAGACTATGCTCGGGGCCCTTTTTTGGGCGCAGTTTGAGGTGGGCCGGCCCCCTCACGAAAAAGCACGGAGGCGGTCGCGGCAAGAGATGTGGGTTATCGGCTTAGTTGGAGATTCGCGTATGCGGGGTTCTGGCATAGACGGAGAACGTGAAGCTCCCTACTGACGCACGGTGGCCGCAGTGCCCGGGCGGACACACTCGGGATTCCGCTCGCTGCCTGGCGCCCTTGCTGCCATCTGACTTTCACGCTCGCATTGTTCTGGATGCGGGCGTGTTTTTTCACGGCACGCACGGGTCCCCCGGGGTGCGCCGTGCATTTTCGGGAGTTTTCAGCAAGCCGGGGTGGCTGCATACGCGCCGGAAGCGTCTATTTGATCTCGCGAGATCCCTCGACGGGCGATTTGGGTCGGCAGGCGGCGTACGGCGTGGCGATAGCGCGCGTTTCGCGCCGTGCCGTGCCCCAAAGCGACGCCGGCCGCGCGATGCTCCCGGTTCGCGGCGTCGCCGGCGGGGGCCGCGATGCTGAAAACTCCGGTTTTTGCACGGTCCAAGCGGGGGTACGTTGGGACGGGAAGGGGCGCCCCCGTCTATTTATGCATGGCACAAGCGAGAATATGCAAGACAATAGGGCGCCATGCGCCGGATGCCCAGATTGGGCGCGCCATACGCCGACGTTCGCCGCGTCCCTTCCGCGCCGTGCGCGAATCAAAAGGCGAGGGCAGTTATGGGCGTGCGGGCGGCCCTGCTGATGGCGGGGCTGCGGCGGAGCTTGCGCTTGCCGTGGTCGATCGCGCGCCCTGGGCGCCGGCGCTCGACGGCTGCATGCTCCTGCTTGCCACGCACGATGTCGCCGATGCTCAGGCCCTCGATATCTCGGACATCATCACGCTCTAAATACTAACTCAGCAACAAAATGATCCGTTTTCCTCCGTCCCCATGGGGTCGGGTGTGGTATTCTATCTGCGGGGTAATACTTAGGAATACCAAGTAATACCAACGCCGCAGAAACAAACTCCGGATGCGGGCCAATCGGGTTGCCTTCACAGCCCGTCGCCCAGCCGCGTGGCCCGCATCTATCCGCACCACCGTCGTTTCAAAAAGGAAGCGCCATGGCAGAACACATGACCCCGGTTGTCGCGAAGGTCTTGCCCGAGGAGAAGGCAGCCTTCGCGGCGGCAACCCAGCTCGTGGGCACCACGCCGTCCAACGCCATCCGCATGTTTATCGCCGCGTTCAATCGTTGCGGCACCTTTCCGTTCGACATCTCGCCCAACGGGGCCTTCGGCAAAGACTGTCCCCAACAACTAGTCGTTGAAGAACGTCCCCAATGACTAGTCGTTGGGTGTTCCTATAGTTTTGTCAACCGTCGGGGCTACTCCCTGTAGGGCACCCG
>JAHYYI010000062.1 GCA_019425045.1 Collinsella sp. | reverse complement strand
CCCCGACGTGTTGCATGTCGTCGGGTTCTGGCACATCGTTGATGCTCGGGTCATCAGCTTGCGGATATTGGCTTGCAATTTCGCGCTTGGCGGCCTCTTCTTCTTTGAGTGTCTCCAGGACGCGGCGACCGTATTCGAAGTAGCGCCGCAAGACAAATTGACGAAGAGTTTCTTGCAGGATGGCGAAGTTATCCGGGAGTCGACCGGGCCATATCTTCTCGCGAATGCGAATCGCTTCCATGACCCGCCTAAAAGCGGACTGCTTGAAAAACGAATGACGACTAACTGTGATAACGGCATATCCCATGTTTCGCAGCGTGTTTCGGCGTTCCTCGTCAATTGATTGCTGTTCGGGCTCGTCGTGGTAAAAGCCGTTGTATTCGATATCGGTCATCGAATTTTCGAGCAGCGCGTCGAGGTAGAAAACCGTCCGTCGCGTTAGGGCGGCGTATCTTTTGGGGACTGGGATCGGATAGTCCGTTTTGATAGCGCGTATGGCTAAGCCACCCATTGACTTGGGCATTGTCAGCATCATGACAAACGCCGTTTCGAGTGGGGAGCGACAGCCTTCGCGTACATAAGAAAGTGCCTTAAGTGCTTTATTAGATCCACGATACCCCGATGCCTCTGAAAAGAAGGCTCTGAGCTCTTCAACGCTGGTTAGGGCTGGGCGCTCGCGATATTGAGTTTCGTCGGACGTTCCAAGCGCGTAGGAGCCGCAGATTTCAAAGTAATACTCAACGAGCTCCGAAAGGTTGAGGTCGGCTGCTGCTTCTAACGCGCACGGCTTGATATCGACGATGTAGACGTTCGGCTCGAGTTCTAGGTAGCTTTCTGCATCAAACGTATAGCGCGTGCAGTGGCAGATGCAGCCCTTGCGGTGCCTTTTGGCATTATTGGAAAACGTCAGCACATGGATGCTTTCAGAATCGACATTCTTTCTGTTGAGCCATGCTCGCGCCGCTTCCAGGTTGGACGTGGTCGGCGCAGACACCTTGATCTTTTCCATAGATATGGGATCGGTCGCGTGGCTTGCGAGCGAGTTGACTGTTTGGTATACAGCGCGTGCCGTGGTATGTGACAGAACGATTCCCATACGCGCATGATGGCATAGCGGACGCCATATACGCTCGAAACTTCGGGCAACGGTATTGGGGCGCGGCTTATCTTCTGCGAACGGTGGGTTTTTGAGCTGTCGTATTGAGGGGGGCAGCTTCGGCTGGGGAGGTTTCTGTCGGCTGCCCCATTTTGGTGAACTTTAGTTGCGGATTCGTAGCTTCTAAGCGTTTTTGCCGACCACTCAGATGCCTCACCAACATAATTTGAGTTATTCGGCCTTATCCTATACGAATGGTGTGATCGCAACGTCTTATTCGAATTGATTCAGGTAGATTTATAGGGCTTGGTTGCGAAATTGGGGCGACTATAGCGCTCGATTGCGGTTCAAGGGGCCTCGACTAGTGGTTCAGCTGGCCGAACAACTCGAAAAAAGTAGGTGGGCCAATCTGCCGACTATGTGAAGCATGCGTATTTGCTCGTTTTGATTAAAACTAGGGTGCAGCCATAAGACTGCGCCCTAGTTTACTGCGTGCCGGTGCGTCCAGACGGATTGCACTGTGCCTGGCAGGCGCTCCCGCAGATGGATCGGTTATTTCGCAAACAGGTTCTTGAGGTTGAACTCGGCCTGTACCGTGCGGAGCATGAGGTCGGTGTCGTCCAGACCCAGATGCTGCTCGTTGGCGTCGGGCGCGAGGGTGCCGCGACGGCGTGCCCAGTTCTCGAGCGCGGCGGGGGCGGACTCGCGGGGGAGCGAGCGCACGTCGGCGTCCAGGCTGCGGCAGATCTGGCGCGAGTCGATGACGATGATCTTACCCGCGCGGCGTGCCTCGGCGTAACCGTCCAGGTGAATCTTGAACCAGCTGTCCTCAAAGGCGGCGTTATGCGCCATGTACGGGTACTTCTTCATAAGCTTGAGCAGCCGCTTTTGCAGCTCCTTGTTCTCGCGGAAGGGCGTTTTGCCGTCGATGTCGTCCCAGGTAATGTGGTGGATATTCGACAGCGGCACATCTTCGCCGCGGTAGATGTCGGGCAGGCCGCAGTAGTGTGCCTCGGCGTCATGCGGGACGGCGTCGCTGGTGAGCTCCATGATCTCCCAGCCCACGTTGATGATATAGCCGCGCTCGGGTGCACGGCCGGTGGTCTCGATGTCGATACCGAGCACGGTGCCCTGGATGGGCTTGCGGGCGTAGGCCACGCCGAGTGCGTCGCGGTCGCCGCGGATTTCGCGCATAACGGACGCGGCGGTGCGCTTTTGCATCTTGCCGATGGCGGCGCAGGTGTCGGCATCGGACAGGCCGCGCGAGAGCGTCGCGGGCGTCACGTTGCGCAGACGCGCCTCGCCAATCTGGTCGCACAGGTCGCGGTTGCGGTCGGCCAGGTCGCGCACGGTGGCAAAGTCGAAGCCGGGGTCGCCCTCGGCGGTAAAGTACTCGGTCTCGAGCACCTTGAGGGCCTCCTCGCCCTTCTGGCGCTCGGACTCCATGGCGCCGTGGTCGCCGTAGATAAACATGGGGATAAACGGCTGGCGCTCGTATTCGAGTGCTTGCGATACGTTCATATGCTACTCCTTGGACGGGCCGCGTTGTGCGGCTCGAGGTTACTGAGTTATGGCGAGATGATAGTTTACCATAGGCAACTATTGGCACCGCGCCCGGGACAACTACAATACCCTAGTTGACCGCTAGGACTTTTACAATGCTGCCGAAAGACACGAAAGGTTCCATCCGTCATGGATTTACTGATTGATATTCTGCTCGACGCCGGCAAGGACACGCTGTCGCTGGTGCCGTTTTTGTTGGTGACGTATCTTGCTCTCGAGACACTTGAGCACGTTGCGGGCGACCGCGTCAACGGCGCTATCAAGCGCGCCGGCGCTGCGGGTCCCGTGGTTGGCTCGCTGCTGGGCATGGTGCCGCAGTGCGGATTTTCGGCCATGGCAGCAACGCTGTACGCCGGCCGTGTCGTGACCTTGGGCACGTTGGTGGCGGTGTTCCTTTCGACCTCCGATGAGATGCTGCCGCTGTTGCTTGCCGAGCAGGTTCCCGTGCAGACTATGGCGATGCTTTTGGCTTCGAAAGCGCTGATCGCACTGGTCACGGGTTTTATCGTGGACGCTGCCATTCGCGGCCTGCGCCGTAACGCCCGCGCGCACGCGGCGATTCGCCGTACCGTGCTGGGAACCGCGGCCAACCCGGCCCACGTGAACTGCGCGCACGACGACCACAGCGGCGGTGACATCATCGACGAGGTGGCCGAGGCAGGCGTGAGCGCCGACCACATCCACGAGCTGTGCGAGCGCGACCATTGCGGTTGTGATGAAGACGAGGACGAGCACGAACACGGACATGGCCACGATCACGGTCATGAGGGCGAACATGAACACCATGATGGTCACGGTCACTCTCACTCCCACGAAGGGACGCCTGTCCTGTCGATCATCCGCAGTGCGATCTCGCACACCGTGCAGGTCTCGGTATTCATTTTTCTGGTGACGCTGATTCTGGTCGCCGTGCTCGAGACGTTCGGCGAGTCCGCGATCGAGCAGTTCCTGCGCGGCAACGAGACACTCGCTGTCCTGGGTTCGGCGCTTGTCGGGCTTATTCCCAATTGCTCGGCGAGCGTGGTCATTACACAGCTGTATCTGGAAGGCGCGCTGCAACTGGCGCCGATGCTCGCCGGCACGCTCATTTCCGCCGGCGTGGGTTATCTGGTGCTGTTCCGCACCAACCGCAGCGCCCGCGAAAATGCCGTGTTCCTGATCATGATGTACGTCATCGGCGTGGGCTGGGGCCTCGCCCTATCTGCCTTCGGCCTCTAAGTAGGCCTAACAAAACGGGCTTCAAAATAGCCATGCACGGCGTCTGCACAATGCGGCGACGCATGGCATTTTGAAGCCCGTTTTTTTGTTGAGCCACGGATCCTGAGCGCTCACACCGTCCAAAACAAAAAGGCAGATTTCCGGGCATGTCCCAAAAATCTACCTTGGTTAGCGCAGCAGCTCGGTGAGGTTGCGCTTAAAGCGGGCGCGGTCTTCGCTGGTGAAGGCTGCTGGCCCGCGGGTGCGACCGCCAGCGCGGCGCACCTTCTTTTCTTCGTGACGAATAAACAGCTGCATGTCGATGGTCGCCTTGTCGTACACGCGCCCGCGCACGCCGATGGCGG
>JAHYYI010000061.1 GCA_019425045.1 Collinsella sp. | reverse complement strand
ATCTAGGGCCCGAATTCCCGTCTAACTGTTACAGATCTAGATAAGACGTCTTAGTCCCAGACCTTTGTCTCAATCTGTAACAGATAGAGACCTTTTGGCCCTCCAGATGTTACAGATTGAGACAAAACAGCGAGGCGGGCCGCCACATCTGCAAGAACCACCACAAAGGTGCCTGTCCCCTTTGTAGTGGTTTTAAGTCATGGTCGGTGCGAAAAACGAATAACCGTTCATACGCGATCTCCTTACTTATATATGCGTCGCGTTGCCGCCATTATAGCGACCGCTGTGATCGATCATGCCGTCTGCAAAACGCTATTTCAGCTGCAATATTCGACGTTTGCCCAGATAAAACCTGCCAAAATAAACCTGTCCCTTTTTAGTAGGTACAATAACCCATAAGGTAAGTATGTTTCTGAGTTATTTCGTGTTGACCCATTTGAGCGCGATAGGGTATAACTCTACTCAACCGCTAGGGATTTTATTGAGAAAGGTGTTCTACCATGAGCAAGAACCTCTCCCAGCAGGTCGTTCTCGACCGCCGCGGCTTCGTCGCCGCCACCTTCGCAACCGTCGCCGGCCTTGGTCTTGCCGGCTGCTCCGACACCAGTACCGAGGCCGACAAGGGCTCCGCCGGTTCCTCCAAGAGCTCCGAGGATACCGAGGTTTCCGCCACGCTCGACGCCAAGGCATTCGACAAGCTCGTCAACGACGGCCCCAAGGCCGATGATGACGCCATCGCCGCCAGCACCTGGGCTACGGCCGTCAAGGATGCCGGCGTCTTTACGATCGGTGGCGTCCAGACCTCCACGCTGTTCTCCCTCCTCAACGAGAAGGACGGTCAGACCCGCGGCTTCGACGCCGGTATCGCACAGCTCCTGTCCAACTACATTCTGGGCGAGAACAAGGTCGAGATCACCCAGGTGACCTCGGACACGCGTGAGTCCGTCCTGCAGAACGGCCAGGTCGACGCCGTCTTTGCCACCTACACCATCACTGACGATCGCAAGAAGCTCGTCTCCTTTGCCGGTCCCTACTACTACACCCAGCAGGCCATCCTGGTGCTCGCCGACAACGACGACATCAAGAGCGTCGACGACCTGGCCGACAAGAACGTCGCCGTCCAGTCCGGCTCCAACGGCCCTGCCATCCTGGAGGAGCTCGCTCCCAAGGCCAGCCAGCAGGAGTTCAAGACCGACGAGGAGGCCCGCCAGGCACTCCAGCAGGGTCGCGTTGACGCCTACGTCATCGACAACAACATGCAGCAGAGCGCCCTAGTCCGCGAGCCCGGTAAGTATAAGATCGCCGGCAAGCCCTTCGGCAGCAAGGAGCCCTATGGCATCGGCCTGCCGCTCGATTCCGACGGCGTCGCCTTTGTCAACGACTTCCTTAAGAAGATTGAGGACGACGGCACCTGGACCGAGCTGTGGCAGATCTGCATCGGTGACCGCACGGGTGACACCAATGTTCCCGAGCTGCCCGAGATCGGCGCCTAGGCAACGCGCCTAGTAACGGCCGCAACGAAACCATACGGAAACGCACGGTGCGCTTTATTGCGCTAAACTGTTTCCTTACTGAGTTGTCGGGGCTTCCGTACACACGGGAGCCCCTTTCCTTATCGGCGGGAGGTCCGCATGAGTCTCTCCGAGCTCTGGTCGCTCTATGGCCAGAACTACATTGACGCGCTGCTAGCAACCTGGGGCATGACGCTTGAGTCGTTTGCCATCGCCATGGTGCTGGCCGTCGCCGTCACCGTGATGCGCGTGTCGCCGCTCAAGCCGCTGCGCGTCTTTGGCGACCTGTATGTCCAGGTCTTCCGTAACATCCCCGGCATCGCGCTGCTCATTATCGTCGTCTACGCATTGCCGCCGCTCAAGGTCGTCCTGCCCTACCGCACCTGCGTTATCGTCGCCACGGTGTTGCTGGGCTCGGCCTTTGGCTCCGAGAACTTTATGAGCGGCATCAACACCGTCGGCGTCGGCCAGGTGGAAGCCGCCCGCTCGCTGGGCATGAGCTTCAGCCGTATCCTCGCCAAGATCGTGATTCCGCAGGCGCTGCGCTCGAGCGTGCTGCCCATGACCAACCTCTTTATCGCCGTCATGCTCACCACCGCGCTCGGCAGTCAGGTGCCGCTTAAACCGCAGGAGCTCACCGGCGTGGTGAGCTACATCAACACACGCTCGCTCGGCGGCGTCGCCGCGTTCTTTATCTCGGCGCTCGGCTACCTGGGCACGGCCTTTGTGGTGAGCCACATTGGCAACTATATCGATAAGAAGGTGAGGATCCTCCGATGAGCAAGCACTCCACCTCCGCGCTCACCATGCGCGATGCGCTCTACGAGGCTCCCGGCCCCAAGATGCGCGCCAAGATTCGCGTCGGCACCGCCATCTCACTTGTTGCCGTGGCCGCGCTCATCGCTCTGGTACTGCAGTGCTTTTATGTGACCGGCCAGCTTTCGGTCCATTACTGGTACTTCTTTACGCACCTCACCACCTGGAAGTTCCTGCTTGCCGGTTTTGAGGGCACAGTAAAGGTCGCGCTCACCGCCGGCGCCATCGCGCTGGTACTGGGCTTAGCCCTCATGCTCGGCCGTACCAGCGACATCAAGCCGCTGCAGCTGGTCTGCCGCGTGCTCACCGATTTCTTCCGTGGCGTGCCGAGCCTGCTGTTCATCTACTTCTTCTTTTTGGTGCTGCCCCAGTACAAGATCGCGCTGCCGTCGTTTTGGATGCTCACGCTTCCCGTCGCGCTCGCCGCGGCCGGCGTACTCGCCGAGATCTTCCGCGCCGGCGTCAATGCCGTGCCGCGCGGCCAGGTCGAGGCCGCCCAGGCGCTCGGTCTCTCCAAGGCTAAAATCACCTTTAAAATCGTGCTGCCGCAGGCCATTCGGTTTATCATTCCATCGTTGATTTCGCAGCTTGTGGTCGTCGTCAAAGACACCACCGTCGCCTACGTGGTGAGCTACCCCGACCTTATGCAAAACGCCCGCGTGCTCATTACCAACTACGACGCCCTCGTGTCGGTCTACCTGGTGATCGCGGTCATCTATATCCTCATCAACGTCGCAATCAACAAGGCCGCTGTCTACGTTTCGCACAAGACCGGCGCGACCATCATTCGCTAACGATTTACCATTTCGAGTCATAAGGAGCCGAGCACCATGGCACAGAGCACCTCATCCACCGGCAATCAGCCGTTGATCGAGCTCAGGCACGTCGATAAGCACTACGGCGATCTGCACGTCCTCAACGACATCAATCTCTCGGTCGACCGCGGCGAAGTCGTCGTTGTGATTGGCCCCTCGGGCTCGGGCAAGTCGACCATGTGCCGCACCATCAACCGCTTGGAGACCGTCGACTCGGGCGAGATTCTCATCGAGGGCGAGCCCCTGCCGCAGGAAGGCAAGGATCTTGCCCGCATGCGCGCCGAGCTGGGCATGGTGTTTCAGCAGTTCAACCTATTCGCACATATGACGGTGCTGCAGAACGTCATGCTGGGACCGGTCGACGTGCTGGGCGTCTCCAAGGACGAGGCCCGCGAGCGCGCCATGGACCTGCTGAGCCGCGTAGGCGTTGCCGAGCAGGCCGATAAGGTGGGCGCACAGCTCTCGGGCGGCCAGCAGCAGCGCGTGGCCATCGCCCGTTCTCTTGCCATGCAGCCCAAGGCCATGCTCTTCGATGAGCCCACGAGTGCCCTTGACCCCGAGATGATTAACGAGGTGCTCGAGGTCATGGTGCGCTTGGCGCAGCAGGGCATGACGATGATCGTCATTACGCACGAGATGAACTTTGCCCGCCGCGTGGCCGACCGTGTCGTGTTTATGGCCGATGGCCAGATCGTGGAAACCGGCACGCCCGACGGGTTCTTCGACCACCCCCAGACCAAGCGCGCCCAGGACTTCCTCAACTCCATTAAGGGCCACTAGCCAGCCACCCCGTGGGACAAATCCATTGAAAGTGTTGTCCTACGTCTCTCATGCGCCCTGTCACCTTTAGATTCGAAAGCAACACCTATGATCGGAACTCGCACTTCATCGTCATACACCCCGCACGTCGACGTCGATCCCGCCGACCGCCCGCTCATCCTCGTCGCGCCGCGTTGGGAAGAGGCAAAGCCGTTTTTAAGCGAGACGCTCTCCCCCAACGAGGAAATCGCAAGTGTCTTTGTCGATGCCATCCTTGCCGCCGGCGGCCTGCCGCTGCAGATGTCCATCACCGAGGACATTGAGGTCATCCGTCATTACGTCGATATCGCCGACGGCATCGCCATTCCCGGCGGCCCCGATGTCAATCCCAAACGTTGGGGCGATGATCGACCCTACGACCCCACCCTCTGCTGTGAGATCCGCGATAGCTTTGAGTTTAAGCTGGTCGGCGAGGTGCTCCGCGCCAAAAAGCCGCTCTTTACCACCTGCCGCGGCACGCAGTTGCTCAATGTCGCCACTGGCGGCACCCTGTGCATGGACGTGCCGAGCCTGGGTGCGCGCGAGGGCCGCACGCAGTGGCGCCATACCCACGTGCTCAACGATCCCGTGCATCCTGTCGAGGTCATGCCGGGCTCGCTGCTGGAGCGCGCACTTGGCGGGCACAGACTGATCCAGACCAACTCGGCACATCACTGCTGCGTCGACCGTCTAGGTAAGAGCACGCGCTTGGTCGCCAAGGCAACCGACGGCGTTCCCGAGTGCATCGAAGTCGAAGGCCAGCCTTTCTGCCTGGGCGTGCAATGGCACCCTGAGTACACGTGGAAGACGCTCGAGACCGACTTTAACCTGTGGAAGTCGTTTGTCGAGGCAGCGGCAAAGGTTAAGCTTGCCCGCTAGCTCGCGAATCACACAGACCTAAACCTTCCATGCCAGGGGGGTGTTCCTATAGTTTTGTCAACTGGGAAATGCTCTCCGTGCGATCGAA
>JAHYYI010000060.1 GCA_019425045.1 Collinsella sp. | reverse complement strand
TGTATGCCCGTCGCGAGCTCAACGCCAACATCGTGGGCTTTGGCGGCAAGATCACTGGCGAGTTCCTGATGGCCGACATCATGCTTGCCTTCCTGGAGGAGCCCTACGACAAGACCCCCGAGCACGATGCCCTGATTGCCAAGATCGATGCCTGCAATAAGGCCGACGCCGAGGCTCAGGCTGACCCGCGCTTCTTTGACGAGTTCCTTGAGAAGTGGGACCGTGGCGAATACCACGACTAAGGAGGTTCCGGCGTTCTACCGAACGCCAGACCAGTCGACGCTGCGAAGCCATCTGGCGGGCGAGCTGCTCCGATAAAACTTTTGCTTGCTGAGCTTGGGTGCTTCGTTTTTGGCGGTACCCGGCATTCTGCAGCTTTTTAATTGACGGCTCGCGTTTCTGTGAGGGGCGCGGGCCGGTTTTCTAAACAGGAGTCCAACATGATTCTGACCGTTACCATGAACCCGTCGATTGATACGCGCTATCAGCTCGACAAGCTGATCATCGACGACGTGAACCGTGTGACGCCCGAAAAGACCGCTGGCGGCAAGGGCCTCAACGTGAGTCGCGTGCTGCTGCAGCTGGGCGACGACGTGCTCGCGACCGGCCTGCTTGGCGGTCACATGGGTGCCTATATGGCCGAGCTCATGGATGCCGATGGCGTCAAGAACGACTTTGTGCCCATCGCCGGTGAGACGCGCATCTGCCTGAATATTCTGCACGAGGGCAATCAGACCGAGCTGCTGGAGAGCGGCCCGCAGATCGCCCCGGCCGAGCTCGAGGCCTTTACGGCCAAGTTCGCCGAGCTTGCAGCGAAGGCGGACGTTGTGACGCTTTCGGGCTCGCTGCCGCGTGGCGTCGATGCCGGCTACTATGCCGAGCTCGTCAAGATCGCCGAGGAGGCGGGCGCCAAGGTGCTGCTCGACACCTCGGGCGCATCGCTGGAGGCCGCGCTGGAGTCCGACGCTAAGCCTGAGCTCGTAAAGCCCAACCTGACCGAGATTAACGGCCTGCTGGGTACGTCCTTTACGACTGATGATGTCGATGCCCTGCGCGAGGCGCTCGCCGCCGATGACCGTTTTGCCGGTATCCCCTGGGTTGTCGTTTCGATGGGCGCTGCCGGTTCGGTGGGCTTCCATGAGGGCCGTGCGTTCCGTGCCAAGACGCCCGCGATTGCGGCAGTGAACGCGACGGGTTCCGGCGACTCGACCATCGCCGGCTTTGCGCATGCCATTGCTGCTGGTGCCGACGACATCACGGTGCTCAAGACCGCCAATACCTGCGGCAAGCTCAACGCCATGGATCCCAAGACTGGCCACCTGGTCATGGACCGCTGGGACGAGATTTACAACGGCGTTGAGGTCGTAGAGTTGTAGCGGTTGCGACTCCTAATAGAATGAGCGTGGATAATCTCCCGCTTTTGGTGCCCATACGAGCTCAAAGTGGGAGATTTTCCACGCTCGAGTCATTAGTCGTCGGGGACGTTCTTTAATGACCAGTCGTTTAAGAACATCCCCAATGACTAACCAATAAAACGGCGCCCACCGGCGATGTTGCCGGCGGGCGCCGTTGTCTTGAAGACGAAGTGATCCGTTTTCCTCCGTCCCCAAGGGATCATTACAGTGAGTCGATAAAGCGCTGTTGGGCGGCGCGGCCGGCTTCGTCCCACTTAAAGACGCCGGCGTTGTCGAGCACGTGGCCAAACACCACGCCGACCTCCTCGTGCAGGATGTCGATGGCGTTGTCCGCCGTAAGCTCGTCGGCGCGGCGGGCAAAGACGTCCTCGGCCCATGCGGCGTGGCTGCGGCAAAGGTCGTCGCCCTCGAGTGCACCGGCAAGGTCGTAGCTGGCATCGGTCTTGGCCGCCAACAGGTGCTCACGGACAGCGCCGAGCTCGGGAACCAGGCGCGGCGGCAAAATGGCCAAGCCCATGACCTCGATCAGGCCGATGTTCTCCTTTTTAATATGGTGATACTCGGCATGCGGGTGGAATACGCCCAGCGGATGATCGCCGGTCGTGATATTGCAGCGAAGCGTTAGGTAGGCCTCGTAGATCTCGCCGCCGGCGTTGCCGCGGGAGTCGACGCGGCGGATGACGGGCGTCACGGTGTTGTGCGCTACGCCGTCGGCCGTGTGCGCGATAACGCCCACAGACTCGTCGGTCCACTCGCGCCAGGCGAGGATAATCTTCTCGGCAGCGTCGAGCAACTGGGCGCGGTCGTGCGAGCGCAGTCGCAGCACCGAAAGCGGCCACTGCAACACGGTACCGCTGACCTGGTCAAAGCCGGGCACGCTAAACTGCGAGACTTCGGTGGCATGCATCATGGGGAACTCGTGTGCGCCGCCCTGGAAGTGGTCGTGCGACAGAATCGAGCCGCCCACGATGGGCAGGTCGGCGTTGGAGCCAATAAAGTAGTGCGGGAACAGGTCGACAAAGTCGAGCAGGCAGGTCAGGCTCTTGCGATCCACGTGCATCGGGCGATGCTTGGAGCTCATGGCAATGCAGTGCTCGTTAAAGTACGCATACGGGCTGTACTGGAAGCCCCAGCGCTCGCCGTCGAGCTGGATGGGGATAACGCGCAGGTTCTGACGGGCGGGGTGGGCGCCGCCGTCGGTTGCGGCGGAGCGTCCAGGGTAGCCTTCGTTTTCGATGCACAGCTGGCAGGCGGGATACCTCTCACCCGTGTTCTTGGCCGCACCGGCCGCGGCGATATCGCGCGGGTCCTTCTCGGGTTTGGACAGGTTGATGGTGATTTCAAGATCGCCCCAGTTGGTGGGGGTGCTCCATTTGATGTTGCGCGCGATGGCGGCACGGCGCACGTAGCCGGCGTCGCAGCACAGGCCGTAGAACCAGTCGGTCGCGGCGCGGGGCTCGTTGACGCCCATGCGGCCGGTAAACTCGTCAATCACGGCAGACGGGCGCGGCATGAGCGCGCCCATGATGCGCATGGCGATGCGGTCGCGGCCCGATGCCGTGTCCTCGGCGGCGCCGTTGGCAACAGCCGCCTCGGCAAGCGCGGCAAGTGTGCCTTCAAGGTCAAAGTTGGGCAGGGTATCGGGGTGCAAGAGCGAGAGTTTCTCGACCTGGAGCGCCCAGGCCATGTCGAGCGCCGGGCCCGTAGCACCGATGCACTCGAGAATGGTGTTATACGCCCAGATGCGATCGTCCTGGCCGATCATCGATCGGTGGATGGCGTACTCGATCAGGTTCTGCGCGGCCTCGCGCACGTCAGTCATTACAGCCATGCCGCGTAGGCCCCCTTGTCAGAAATTGCGTAGTGGCGGGCAGAGCCCTCGCCCAGCCAGCCGTTCATCTTGGCGATGAAGGTGTCGACCAGGTCGAGCGGCACGAAGGCCTGGATGGTGCCACCAAAGCCGCCACCGTGGATACGGACGGCGCCTCGGCCGTCGAGCACGTGCTCGGCCAGTGCCAGGGCATACATCGAGGGCTGCTCGGAGCCCAGCTTGGCAACGACATTCTGTAGGTACATGGCAGAGCTGGCGCCGGACTCGCGCGTCAGGACCAGGAACTGATCGATGTCGCCGGCGTTCAGGGCAGCCCAGCGCTTGTCGACCAGGCCGTTTTCGTACCAGTAGTGAACGGCGCGCAGACAGGCGCGGTCGCCCAGCTTGGCGCGCAGCTCGGGGAGCTTGGCGTCAAACTCGGCAACATCGACCTCGCACAGGCGTTCCTTGCCAAACTCGGCGGCAACGTCCTGCATTTCGCGCGGAACGGCGGCGTAGTCGTCGGTGGCGGCCACGTGGTCGGCACCGACCTTAACGAGCACGAGCGCGTAGCTGTGATCCTCAAAGTTGAGCTCGAGCTTCTTGGTTTTAGGCTGAGCCTGGTCCTCAAAGTCCATGTAGGCGAGGCCGCCCAGACATACGGCGGCCTGGTCCATCAGGCCGCAGGGCTTGCCGTAGTAGTTGTTCTCGGTGCGCTGGCTCATCTGAGCGAGCGCGACGGGCTCAATGGCGGGTGCGCCCCAGAGCGTCTCCATGGCGCGACCGTATGCCGCCTCGACAGCAGCGGAGCTGGAAAGGCCGCCGCCCGAGGGGACAGAGCAGGTGAAGGCGAAGTCGAAGCCCTGGGGCTCAACGCCCAGAGCAGCGATTTCGTGGGCCATGCCGCGGACGAGGCTCGCGGACGTGCCCTTCTCGGACGCTTGAATATCCAGCGTGTCGAGCGTGATCTCAAAGGTGGGGTAGCCCTCGTCGGCGACGCGAATCTTGTTGGTGTCGGTCGCTACGGCAATGCCGTCAACGGCGACATCGAGCGAGCCGGCGATGACGTGGCCGCCCTCGTGGTCGGTGTGGTTGCCACTGATTTCGGAACGGCCGGGCGCGTGCACATAGAGCACCTGGCGGTCGCCGATGGGGCCAAACTCCTCCTCAAACAGTTTGGTGAGCGTGGCGAATGTCTTTTCGTCGGGGGTGGTCATGGGAGTCCTTTCCTTGGTGCGCACGGGCGAGTTTTGCGTCGTTATGAGTACGTTAACAACTTGAAGCGGAGTGAACCAAGTGTTCACGATACCGCACGTTACGGGCTATGTTAACGTACTCATAACACAACGCTTGTCACTTTTTGAGAATCTGGTAATCGGTAGAAATACAGCCGTGAACGGTACTGCTGTATGGACTTATAAAGCAGAAGAGTTGCGGATTGAAAAAGTAGAGTACGTTAACATGCGTCCGACGATGGCGGGCCTCGGCGCGGAGTGTATCTCTGCCCGGGCCGGCATGCACGCTATTCAGATCTCGCAAGGGTGAAGGTGATCCTGTGGCAAGGCGTCCGTCCAACGATACCAGTTCGCGTCCGGTCTCCATGGCCGACGTCGCCCGCGCTGCTGGCGTTTCGCAGCAGACGGTTTCGCGCGTCGCCAACGGCTTGCCCAACGTTAACGAGCAGACGCGCCAGCGTGTGCAGGCCGCTATGCAAGAGCTCGGCTTTCGTCCGAGTTATGCCGGTCGCTCGCTGCGCGACGGTCGCTACCATTCGGTCGGCCTGTGCGTCAACGATGTCACCAAGTTTGGCAACCTCTCAATGATCGACGGCATCGCCAGCGCTGCTCGCGAGCATAATTGCGCCATCAC
>JAHYYI010000006.1:2541-79298 GCA_019425045.1 Collinsella sp. | reverse complement strand
GAAATTTTGCCGTTTTCCTGCGTACGTGCGTACACACTCCACAGGAATTCTAAGGTGCCTGCCCCCTTAGCACACGGACTTTGGAACAAAGTCTAGTGTGTTACGCCTTGCCAGAGGTGTACAGGCTCCCGGTATGCACGTACGAAGCAATTGCCATCAATGCGCTATATAAGTGGCGATCAAGTTCGCATAAAGCGACCTTGATCCCGCAAAACAAAAGGCAGGATACCATCACCACGATGATACCCTGCCTCTGTTCGTTCCTGTTTGCCGTTCCGAGTAGTCCTTCCGCAGAATTTCCGATAAACAAAAAACGTACCCGAACCCTTTCTCGTAAAGAATCGGGTTCGAGTACGAACTGAATGCTGGATCAATAAAAAACCACCAGAAAGGTGCCCGTCCCATTTGTGGTGGTTTTGGGTCAGTCCTAGAGCGTGTGGCCGTAAGCGTCGGTGGCCTTGATGGCGGCGGCGAATTTTTCGTCCGTGAAGGGCTCGGGGTTTCCCTGCTTCCACTCGTTGGTGGCGTGCGCATACTCGCACAGGGCGGGGATATCGGACTCGGAAAGCCCGACCTGCTCAAGCGTCACGGGCAGCCCCATCTCCTTGTTAAAGGCTGCGTAGCGCTCAAGGTTCTCGGTATCGCCCGTGTAGGCAAACAGCACCAGCACGCCCAGGCTCACGACCTCGCCATGCAGGTAGGTGCCCTCGCGCGGAATGCTGCAGGTGGCGTTGTAGAACGCATGCGCCACGCTCGAGTTGTAGTAGTAATCGTTTTGGTTGGTCAGGTTGGAGACGTAGCCCGTGTTGACCACGATATCGAGCGCGATCTGCTTGACGGCTTCGGTCGACAGGTTCTGGCGAACGTCCTCAAGACCCTGCACGCCATAGGTAAACAGCGGCTCGGAGCAGGTGTGTGCGAGCGCCAGGCCAAGACCTGCGGTGTGCTCCAGGTTGCCGGCGCTCGTGGCGTACTCGACCTCGGGCTGCTTGGACAGGGCATCGCCCACGCCCGCCCAGAAGTACTCCGCCGGAGCCTCGGCGATGATCTTGGGGTTGATGAAGATGTGCGCGGGGCGGTTGGGGTACGAATAGCCCTCGAGCGAGCCGTCGTCGTTGTAGACAACGGCAATGGCGGTCGCGGCCGAGCAGTTGGAGCAGATCGTCGGTACCGTAAAGACGATCTTCTTGAGCTCGATGGCCGCCGTCTTGACGGTGTCGAGCGCTTTGCCGCCGCCGCATGCGATAAGAACGTCGGCTTCTTGGCAGGCAGGGGAGTTCACGACCTTGGCGATATTGGCACGCGTGCTGTTGGTGCCGTAGACGCGTGTCTCCAGAATCTCGATGTCGGTGCCCTCCAGTGCCGCTTCGATACTGGGAAGCGCCGCGGCCAGTGCTCGTTTACCACCGATAATCGCGACCTTGGCCGCTCCGTACTCGTCCAGCACGCCGGGCAGCTCGTCAAAGCAGTCCTCGCCGACGGTGTAGTCGCTCATTCCAATCGTACGCATAGCAGCCTTCTTTCGTTAGATAAAGTGCTTTCAGGTATTTTGCTCCAAGTGAGTGCTTGCGACCGCGAGAAATTTCTAAAGTATAAAACCAGTGTTGAGGGTTTTTCGCCGGCGTTGACCGTGCTACCATACAGCGCATAAGCGTTGATGGGGACGAGTAGTCGGCCGTCCGCATGCCACAGAGAGCGGGGAGCGCTGAGATCCCGTGCATGCGACCGATGAAAATCACCCCGGAGCTGCGGTCCCAACGGACGAGCCGCATAGGCACGTCTTAGTAGACATCGCCGAGATGGTCGTCGATACAGGCCAGCCGAGTAACGGATGCGAGCGCGCTATCACGCGGGCGAGGGCATCTAAGCTGGGTGGTTAAGCGAAGAGCTTTTGCGGGCTTACAGCCCGTTTTTGTGGCGCTTCGTCCCAGCTTGTAGGGACGGGCGCTTTTTTGGTGCCCAGAGGGCGTGCGCGCCCATGACAAGAAAGGGGTACCGTGGCAAACGAGTACAAGCAGACGATGAATCTGCCCAAGACCGGTTTTCCCATGCGTGCCGGTCTTTCCAAGTCCGAGCCCAAGCGACTCAAGGACTGGCAGGACAACAAGGTCTACGAGCAGGTTCTGAAGAAGAACGAGGGTCACAAGAAGTTCGTGCTGCACGACGGTCCTCCGTACGCCAACGGCCCGATCCACATCGGCCATGCCATGAACAAGATCTCCAAGGACATGATCAACCGTTACTGGATGATGCAGGGCTATGAGGTTCCCTACGTCCCCGGTTGGGACTGCCACGGCCAGCCGATCGAGCACAAGGTCGAGGAGAAGCTCGGCACCGAGAAGTTCAACCAGACTTCCACGGCCAAGATCCGTGAGCTCTGCAACAAGTTCGCTGTCGAGAACATCGAGCTGCAGAAGGCCGGATTTCGTCGCCTGGGCGTGCTCGGCGACTGGGACAATCCCTACCTGACGCTCTATCACCAGCATGACGCCGCCGACATCGAGGTCTTCAAGGCCATGTTCGATAAGGGCATGATCTATCGCGGCCACAAGCCGGTTCACTGGTGCAAGCACTGCCACACGGCGCTCGCCGAGGCCGAGATCGAGTACTCCGACGAGACGAGCCCCTCCATCTTCGTTCGCTTTGAGGTGACCTCCAAGCCCGCCGGCCTCGAGAACTTCGACGGGCCGGTCGACTTCATCATCTGGACGACCACGCCGTGGACCATCCCCTCCGACCAGGCAGTTTCTCTCAAGCCCGGCGCCGCCTACGTCGCCGTTGAGCACGATGGTCGTGCCGAGGTCATGCTCGAGGACCTGGCTCCCAAGTGCTGCGAGGAGTTTGGCTGGGAGTACACCCCGGTCATGGTCGACGGCAAGCCCTACGTGGTTCCCGCCGAGACCTTCCACCATATCCACTACAAGCAGCCGATCTTTGACGGCGTTGAGGGCGTGGCGCTGCTGGCCGATTACGTCGGTGTCGACGACGGTACCGGCATCGTCCACAACTCGCCTGGCCACGGCGTCGACGACTACTTTGCCTGCCTCAAGGAGGGCATCACCGACATCTGCATGCCGGTCGATGACGACGGCAAGTTCTACACCGGCGAGGAGTTTGGCACCGGTGGCCCCTTCAGCGGTATGGATACCGATGAGGCCAATCCGCACATCATCGAGTTCCTGCGCGAGCGCGGCACCCTGGTCCTCGAGAAGAAGATCACGCACAGCTATCCGCACTGCTGGCGCTGCAAGCACCCTGTGCTCTTCCGTGCTACCGACCAGTGGTTTGTCTCGATGGACAAGACCGGTTTGCGCGAGCAGGCTGGCAAGGAGGTCCGTGAGATCGTCAAGTGGTATCCGGCCCACGCGGCCAACCGCATCGGTGCCATGGTCGAGCAGCGTCCCGACTGGTGCATCAGCCGTCAGCGCAACTGGGGCGTGCCTATTCCCAGTTACACATGCGCCGACTGCGGCGAGAAGGTCATGAACGACGCCACGCTCGACGCCGTCATCAAGCTCTTCCACGAGAAGGGCTCCGACGCCTGGTTCACTGACGCTCCCGAGAGCTACCTGGGCGAGGCCTGCGTCTGCCCCAAGTGCGGCGGCCATCACCTCAAGGCTGATAAGGACATCCTCGACGTGTGGTGGGACTCCGGCGTCTCCTGGAAGGCCGTCTGCGAGTATCGCCCCGAGCTGGAGTATCCGGCGGACGTGTATCTCGAGGGCTCCGACCAGCACCGCGGTTGGTTCCAGAGCTCGCTGCTCACCTCGGTGGGCGCCAACGGTCACGCTCCGTACAAGGCGGTCGTCTCGCAGGGCTTCACGCTCGACGGCCAGGGTCGCAAGATGTCCAAGTCGCTCGGTAACGTCATCGACCCCAACAAAGTCTGTGACGAGATGGGCGCCGACATCATCCGCCTGTGGGTCGCCTCCGTCGATACTAGCTCCGACGTCTCCATCGACCACGAGATTCTCGCTCGTACGTCCGATGCCTACCGTCGCTTCCGCAACACGCTGCGCTTCCTGCTTTCCGAGCTCGAGGGCCAGTTTGAGCCCGAGACCGACGGCGTCGCTTTTGCCGACCTGCTGCCGCTCGACAAGCTCATGGTTGCCCGTCTGACCCAGGTCCAGGCTGAGGTCGACGACGCTTACTCTTGCTACGAGTTCCCGCGCGCTTACCGTGCGCTTTACGACTTCGTGGTTACCGAGCTCTCCAACGTGTATCTCGACGCCCTGAAGGACCGTCTGTACTGCGAGAAGCCCGGCTCGCTCGAGCGCCGCAGCGCCCAGACCGTGCTTGCCGAGCTCTTCTCGATGCTCATGCGCGACCTGCAGCCGATCCTGTCCTACACGGTCGACGAGGCCATGGCCTATGCACCCGCCGGATGCGTCGATCACCAGAAGTACGCCGCGCTGCTCGATTGGTATAAGTCGCCCATTACGGTCGACGAGGCCAATGAGTTTGAGGGCGTGCTTGAGGCTTCGCTCGAGCTCCGTAGCGCCGTGACCAAGGCCCTTGAGGATGCCCGCTCCGCCGGCACCTTCACTAAGAGCCAGCAGGTCCGCGTCAAGGCGGTCGTTCCCGCCGAGATGTATGCGCTGCTGACCGGCGACAAGGCCGTCGACCTGGCCGAGTTCTACATCGTCTCCGCTGTTGAACTGACCCAGGGCGAGGAGCTCTCCGTTGCCATCGAGGCTGCCGAGGGCGAGTGCTGCGACCGTTGCTGGAACTACCGCACCACCGTCGGCGAGTACAACGGTCACGCTCACATCTGCGAGAGGTGTGCGAATGCCCTTTAAGGCACGGTAACTCGGCATTTTAGTTATAGGGAGAATTTGGGCGCCTTCGGCCCATTTGCTCCGCTGAATAAAAGCGGCATTCTGTTTTTCGGAATGCCGCTTTCGTTTTTAGCTGGTTATTTAGCTTGCGTTGGTGGATATGTCGTGCGTTCTGCGTGTGGCAATATAAGATGGTTAATTGCGTTAAACGTAATTCGATGTTTTTGAGGGTAGGGGATTGATTTGGGTCGTTCTGCGGATATGACGCCGCCTTTGCGTTGGCGGTTGGGTGTTGCTGGTAGCGTGGCGTTGGCCGTGCTGCTTGTTGACCAGCTGACCAAGCTTGCGGTTCGTGCCGTTGGCGATGCTCTGCATGTGACTGTTATCCCCGGTGTGATCGACTTCCTTTTCGTGCGTAACATCGGTGCTGCCTTTAGCATGGGCGAGGGGCACGGTGCTGCGTTTGCCGTGCTGGCGCTTGTCGTTATCGTTGCGATCGCGGTGTACTTGCTTCGCTCGCCCCAGCTTGCTCGCTTGGAGGTTGTGGGCATGGCTATGGTCGCGGGCGGCGCCATTGGCAACGCGATCGACCGTCTGGCTTTTGGCTTCGTGACCGATTTTATTGCCACCACCTTCATCGACTTCCCCGTCTTTAACGTGGCCGATATCAGCATTACGCTCGGCGTCGTGCTGGCGCTCATCGGTTATATGTTCTTGAGCCCTGCCGCCCGTGAGGTCGACGCGACCGCCGAGCTCAACGCCCGTGACGAGGCCCGCGCTAAGCGCAAGGCCCAGCAGCGTGGGGAGCGTGCCCGCAAGATTCGCGAAAGGAGCGAGCGCTAATGGCCGACATCCATATCCTTGTTGCCGACGATGCCGCTGGTCAGCGTCTTGACGCCTATCTGGGCGCTAATGACGGCTGCCCTACGCGCTCTGCCTGCGCGCATCTGATCGAGGGCGGTGCCGTTGCCGTCAACGGCGAGATATGCCTGTCAAAAAAGTATGCCGTGCGCTCCGGCGACCGTATTTCGGTCGATTTGCCCGAGCCGCACGATCCCACCGATGTGATTCCCGAGGCCATTCCCCTCGATATCCGCTACGAGGACGACTACCTCATCGTGCTCTCCAAGCAGCGCGGTCTGGTGTGCCATCCCGCCCATGGCCACGAGAGCGGCACCCTTGCGAACGCCTTGGTCTATCACTGTGGCATTGACCATCTGGGCACCGTGCAGGGCGAGGACCGCCCCGGCATCGTGCATCGCCTGGATCGTGACACCTCGGGCCTTATGCTCGCGGCAAAAGACGACGACACCCAGCGCGCGCTCCAGAATCTCATCCGCACGCGCACGCTCGACCGCCGCTACATTACGCTCGTCCACGGCCACATTGCCATGGACGAGGGCACCATTAACACTGGCATTGCCCGTTCTACGCGCGACCGTGTCAAGATGGCGGTTTCGGACGATCCTTTCGCGCGCCAGGCCATTACGACCTTTAGGGTCCTCGAGCGCTTCGATTCCACGCGTTTTGACGATGGCTATACGCTCGTCGAGTGCCACCTGTTTACGGGTCGCACGCATCAGATTCGCGTGCACATGCGCCATATCAACCACGCCTGCGTGGGCGATCCGCTCTACGGTAAGTGCGATGCGCGTGCCGACCAGGGTTTGACCAGGCAATTCCTCCATTCCTGGCGTGTGGCGTTCGATCATCCCGTGACGGGGGAGCACATTGAGTGCCGCGATGAGCTGCCGTGGGATCTCGCCGCCGTTCTGGATGACCTAGCCCCGCGCTCGCTCGGCCGCACTGCCGCCGGCGACGAAATCGTTCCGCAGCTCGGTCTGCTCGAAGCCTAACCAGTATTAGGTGGTTTCTTGAACTCGGTTAGCCTACGGTAAGATATACGGTTGTTTACGTAACGCGTTCTCGGGAGCCTGCATGCTCGCCTTTTTACAAACCAACACACCCATCGTGATCTTCAACCAGATTGTGGTTACGCTGCTCACGGTCTGCTTTCTGTACCAGGTGGTCTTCTTTGTCATTGGCGCTCTTCGTGGCGAGGTCGCGCCTCCCAAGGCCAAAAAACTCCACCGCTATGCCTTCTTCATTGCGGCGCATAACGAGGAGGCCGTGATCGCCAATCTCGTACGCTCTATCAAGGATCAGGACTATCCGTCCGAGCTCATCGAGGTCTTCGTGGTCGCCGATGCTTGCACCGACAACACGGCGCAGCTCGCGCGCGAGGCCGGTGCCATTGTTTACGAGCGCAATGACCTGGCCCGCAAGGGCAAGAGCTGGGTCATGGACTTTGGTTTCGATCGCATTCTCAACGAGTATCCCGACACGTTTGAGGGCTACTTTATCTTCGATGCCGACAATGTTATCTCCCGCGATTACGTCTCCAAGATGAATGATGCCTTTGACCAGGGCTTTCATGTGGTCACGAGCTATCGTAACTCCAAGAACTTCGGCAGTTCGTGGATTTCCTCTGCCAACGCCACCTGGTATTTGCGTGAGGCCCGCTTCCTCAACAACGCGCGTAATATCTGCAAGACGTCCTGCGCCGTCTCGGGCTCGGGCTACCTTATCTCCGCCAGTGTTATTGAGGGCATGCACGGCTGGCAGTTCCATACACTGACCGAGGACATCCAGTTCACCACGTTCTGCGCCATTCACGGCATTCGCATTGGCTATGCGCCGGCGGAGTTCTTTGACGAACAGCCCGTGACGTTTAAGGCGTCCTGGAAACAGCGTATGCGTTGGACTAAGGGCTTCTACCAGGTGTTCTTTACGTATGGTAAGCACTTGGTCAAGTCGACCTTCCGCTACCATCGCTTTGCCGCCTACGACATGTTCATGACGATCGCCCCGGGTATGCTGCTATCGCTGATCTCGATGCTCGCCAATGCTACGTTCCTCATCGTGGGCGGTCTTTCGCACGGCTTCCTGGCTACCGAAGTCGAGATGCAGGCGTGCGCCGCTTCGCTCATTATGACCTTCGCCATGATGTATCAGGCCTTCTTTATCTTGGCGCTGCTTACGACCATTTTTGAGTACAAGCACATTCACTGTGCGCAAAAGTGGCGTCTGGTGACAAACCTGTTTACCTTCCCGATCTTTATGTTCAGCTATATCCCCATCACGGTGGCTGCTCTGTTCCTCAAGGTCGACTGGGTGCCGACGCAGCACGCCGTAAGCGTTACCCTCGACGAGGTCATGCAAGGCGCCAAATAACCACGATCAAAACCACCATAAAGGGGACAGGCACCTTTGTGGTGGTTTTTACGTTTGAGCGCTCAGTCGGGAGGTTCGATGGTCTATATCCCATTTTGGATCTGCGTCTTTGCCGGTGCGGTGGTTGATGTCCGTGAGCGGCGGTTTCCGAATGCGCTTGCCGGCACGTGTGCCGTGGCGGCGTTTGCAGGCGTTTGGCTCGACAAGGGCGTTAGCACGGCGCTTGACCATGTCGGTCTTGCGGTCATCGTCTGCCTTGCCCTTGTGCTTCCTGAGTTGCTTTGGCGTCGTGTTCGCCACGCTCCCGGCATTGGCATGGGGGACGCCAAGGCGCTCTTCGCGCTTTGCACGCTCGACCCTATGGGCGGCATCGTGGCATTTGCCGTCGCGCTCCTGGCCCTTGCCGCCGCCTGTCTCATCGCAAAATCGCGATCCCTGCCTTTGCTGCCGTTTTTGGTGCCGATTTTTGCCATAATCGAGGTCGTGGGCTGCACATTGTAACTGATTGCGCATCCTTCTTAAGGAGCATGCCATGGCAACTAATCAAGAAACGGCCGTCATTAAGGCGCGTATGGATCGCATTCCTGCGGCGTTGTCGCCCGAACTGGTCAAGCGTATCGCTGCCGACCGCGCCTCTGGTGTCGTTAATCCCTATCGATGCGGTGACGATCAGGTCATTCGTCGTATTGATCGCGCCGCCGACAAAGGCACGCTTATGCGTCCGGCGTTTATGCGCGATACCGAAAAGATACTTCATCTTCCGGCGTACACCCGTTATGCAGGCAAAACGCAGGTCTTTAGCTTCCGTAGCAATGACGATCTGTCACGCCGCGGTTTGCACGTGCAGCTTGTCTCCCGCATTGCGCGCGATATCGGTCGCGCCCTGGGGCTCAATTGCGATCTGATCGAGGCGATTGGCCTGGGCCACGACTTGGGCCACACGCCTTTCGGCCATGCCGGTGAGCGTTTTCTCAACGATATCTATCATGAGCACACGGGTCGCTACTTTTTCCATAACGTTCAGTCGGTCCGCGTGCTCGACGCCCTGTATGGTCGCAACGTGTCGCTCCAGACGCTCGACGGCTTGCTATGCCATAACGGCGAGTACGAACAGCGTGTTTTTGAGCTTTCGGACATGGGTTCCTTTGACCAGTTCGACCGAACCGTCGAGGAATGCATTGCCACAGGCTATAGCGCGATTGAGCACCTGCGTCCCATGACGCTCGAGGGCTGTGTGGTGCGTATCTCGGATATCCTCGCCTACGTCGGTCGTGATCGTCAGGACGCCATTGCGGCGGGCCTGCTGTCGCCCGACACTTTTGACGATGGTCGGGGCGGCGCCTATAACAGCTGGATTCTCACGCACGCTTCCATCGATATCGTTGAGCATAGCTACGGCAAACCGCGTATCGAGATGAGCGAGGACCTGTTTGAGGAGATCCGTCGAGCCAAGCGCGAGAACTACGAGAAGATCTATAGCAAGGGCGGTATCGAAGGCGACTCCGAAGCGGAACTGCGCGAGGCCTTCGAAAAGCTCTACGACCGTTGCCTGCAGGATATAAACGAGGGTGACGAGTCCTCCTACATCTTTAAGCACCACATTTCGCGTATTGAGCAGCAGCTTTCCTATTATGGCCGCATCTATGCTTGGCAGGACGACAAGGATCAAGCGGTGGCGGATTACATCGCGAGCATGACGGACGGCTATTTCTGCGAGCTGACGAGCAAGCTATTCCCTGGTCTGGAGTTTCCGCACCGCACCTATATTAACGAACGGTAGTTCGTATTTATTCGGTATACTGTTTGTGGAAAACGTTTTTGATTGATGCACGGGATGGCTATGGACGACCTTTTTTCTGCTTCGACGCGCGAGCGTTCCTTTCAGAATGCGCCGCTTGCGGTGCGCATGCGCCCCAATTCGCTCGACGATTATGTGGGTCAGCAAAAGGCCGTCGGTAAGGGCTCATGGTTGCGTGCCGCGATCGAGCACGACGTGCTTTCGAGCGTGATTCTGTACGGGCCGGCCGGTACGGGTAAGACGACGCTGGCCCACATTATCGCCAACCATACTAAGAGCGAGTTTGTCGAGGTCAGCGCCGTGACGGGCACCGTAAAGGACTTGCGCCGCGTGATCGATGAGGCCAAGACGCGCCTGAATACGTACGACCGCCGCACCATTCTATTCATCGATGAGATTCACCGCTTCTCTAAGTCGCAGCAGGATGCCCTGCTGCATGCAGTTGAGAACCGTACCGTCATTATGATTGGCGCTACGACGGAGAATCCGTACTTCGAGGTCAACTCGGCGCTGCTCTCACGTGGTCGAGTCGTGGAGCTTGAGCATTTAAAGGACGAGGATATCGCCATGCTTATCGAGCGTGCGCTCGAGGCGCCTCAGGGCCTGAACGGCAAATTCTCGGCCGATGATGATACGGTCAAGACCATTTGCACGCTGGCAGCGGGTGATGCACGCTCGGCCCTGACGACGCTTGAGTTGGCGAGCGAGATTGCCGTCACGCGTCCCGATACCGAGGGGACGCCGGCTCCGGCGGCGGGGGAGCGGTATCCCATCACGGTCGACGATGTGAAGATCGCCAATCCGCGCCGTGGGTTTTCGTATGACAAAAACGGTGACATGCACTACGACATTATCAGTGCGTTCATTAAGTCCATGCGCGGCAGCGACCCCGATGCTACCATTTATTGGCTCGCGCGCATGATCGATGCAGGGGAGGATCCCAAGTTTATTGCACGCCGTATTATGATTCAGGCTTCTGAGGATGTTGGCAACGCCGATCCGCAGGCGCTTTTGGTGGCGCATGCCGCGTTTAAGTCTGCCGAGGTCATTGGCTATCCCGAGTGCCGCATTAACCTGGCTCAGGCTGCACTCTATGTGTGCTTGGCGCCTAAATCCAACGCGTGTGAGGCTTCAATCGATGCGGCGCTGGCCGATATCCATTCTAGTGGGCTTCGTGAGGTGCCGAGCTATCTGCGCGATCGTCATCGTCCGGGCAGCGACGAATACGGTGTGTATAAGTATCCGCATGACTATCCCGAAGGCTGGGTCGAGCAGCGCTATTTGCCCGAGGGGCTGGAGCGCGGCGCCTTCTGGCATCCTGCCGGCCGCGGTTGGGAAGAGTGGCGTGTTGAGCAAAGCGAACGCGACCGTAGCGGTAATGCTCCGAAGTAACTGCTGATTATTTTGTCCCAGGATCTCACGCTTGGCATGTTCGGTCCCCTTTGGGGTACCATGAACAGCGTCTGTATTTCGATTCCTTTGGGAGGCTTGTATGAGTCCCATTCAAATCGCCCTGCTGTTGCTCGCCGTTGCCGGCGTGTGGGCTGTTGTCGAGCTCGCGCTCACGCTGCGCAAGACCCGCACCGTCGTTGATTCGCTCGACAAGACGGTGAGTGACCTTAACAATACGCTCGCCGAGGCACAGCCTGTGGTGGCAAAGCTCGACGGCGCTGTCGATGAGCTCACCCCCGCGCTGGCACAGGTTGAGCCGCTCCTCAAGTCGAGCAAGACTGCCGTTGATGCTCTGACGTCTAACCTCGTTGAGGTTGAGGCGGTCGTTCGCGACATCTCCGAGGTCACGGGCAGCGTGGCTGAGGCCAGCAATGCCGTATCGAGCGTGACTGATTCTGCTGCTGGCGCCGTGCAGAAGCTCTTCAATAAGGTGAAGGCTCCTGCAGCCGACGCCGATCGCAAGCTCGCCGCTGCCGCCGCCGAGGCCGAGCAGCCTACTGAGCGCGTTCTGATTGGCGATGACGATGCCGCTGCTGACGACGATGATGTTCAGAAGCCCGCTGCTAAGCCGGCTCAGTATTACACCTATACGCCCGCCGAGACCTCTGAGGAGTCCTGCGATGAGTAGCGAAGCAACCTGCCCTATCACGCTGACCGTTGCCGGTGACCCGCGTCTCGCTCGCCTTGTGCGCATGACGGCAGCCAACGTTGGTGCCCTGTGCTCTATGTCTGTCGATCGCATCGAGGACATCCGCATGGCTGCTGAGGAGGCTTTCATCTTTGGTTGCACCGCGGTCGACTGCGATGACATCACCATCAAATTCGATGTCGATGAGACCCACGTTGGCATGACTATTACCTTTGGCGACCAGGCTACGGTCGATGAAGACGACCAGGCTGCGGTGTATGCCGAGCTCATCCTCGCGAGCGTGTGCGACTCCTACGAAAAGACTACGGCGCCCCTGACGCTTTCCCTCGACCTCAAGGCGGATATCTAATATGACCGAACGTTCCCGGAGCGGCAAGACCGCTTGGGACAAGGAGAAAACCCGCGAGCTGTTTCGTCGTTACAAGGAGACCGGTGATCCGGACGCCCGTGAGCAGCTCGTCATGTCCCATATGAACCTGGTAAGGTTTCTTGCCAACAAATTTAAGAATCGCGGCGAGCCGCTCGACGACCTCATGCAGGTCGGCTATCTGGGCTTGCTCAAGGCTATCGACCGTTTTGATCCCGAGCGCGGACTCGAGTTCACGACGTTTGCGACACCCACTATCCTGGGCGAGATCAAACGCCATTTTCGCGACAAGGGCTGGAGTGTGCGCGTACCGCGTCGTCTGCAGGAGCTCTCGGCCAAGGTCAACCAGGCTACTGACAAACTTACCAACGAGCTGCAGCGTTCGCCCAAGGTTGAGGAGATCGCTGAGTATCTAGATGTGACTGTCGATGAGGTCCTCGAGGCTATGGAATCGTCTTCGGCCTATACCTCGGTGCCCATCGAGGCTCCTGGTGCGTCCGATTCCGACGATGCCCCTTCGATTCTCGACCGTTACGCCGACGACGACAACGAGCTCGACTTTACCGATGACCGCCTAGTGATCGAGGAAGCCATCCGTGATTTCTCGCCGCGCGAGCGCGAGGTGATCGAGCTGCGCTTTGTGAAGGGCATGACCCAGATCGAGATCGCCAAGAAGCTGGGTATTTCTCAGGTGCAGGTTTCGCGTCTGCTGCGCCGCACGCTTAAGAAGATTCAGGACAAGATCGACCCCGACGGAGTGATGATTCGTTCATGAGTGAACACCCCCAACAAACCGATCGCGTGCTGCGCGACACCCGCATTCTGACGCTTCGCATTTGGGCTGTTGTCGGCTGCATTGTCATCGCCGCTGTCATCTTTAACCTTATGGGCATCCTGGCGCCGGTTATCGAGTTTCTTGCCGTCGGTTCCATCATTGCCTTTGTGATGTCCCCGATCACCAACTGGCTCGAGCACCATGGCGTGAATCGCGGCATCGGTTCGCTTATCGCGCTTATTGTTGTTGTTGCCGTGCTCGTCGGTGTCGTTTGCATCTTGTCGCCGATTCTCTTTGGTCAGATCATGGAAGTCCTGAGCCGCCTGCCCGAGCAGCTTCGTGTTGCGGGTGGCGATCTCAATGAGATGATCTCGCATGCCAAGACGCTCAATAACACGCCGCTCAAGGAGTATTTGGACGATAATCTTTCGTCGCTGGTTACCGTGGCATCGAAGTATGTGTCTCAGATTGCTGCCGAGCTTGGCCGCGGTGTGTTCCCGCTCATCACCAATACAGCCTCGCAGTTGTTCGTGATCTTCCTTGGTCTGGTGCTTGCCTACTGGATGGCCTGCGACTACCCTCGCATGCATCACGAGATTTGCACCATCATCGGTCAGGAGAAGGAGACCTCGTACCGCTTTATGGTCGCCATCCTTTCTCGCTCTGTCGGCGGCTACATGCGCGGTATGGTCGTGACGTCCATCTGCGGTGGTTTCCTCGCCTTTATCGGTTTTATGATCATCGGTCATCCGTATGCGGCGCTCATGGCTATCTTCACTGGCATCATGCACTTGGTTCCGGTCGTCGGTCCCTGGGTGAGCGCGGCAATCGCCACGGTACTCGGCTTTATGTTCAGCCCCATGTTGGCGTTATGGACGCTCATCGTGACGATGGTCGCGCAAAACGTCACCGACAATGTGATTTCGCCTAAGGTCATGCAGAGCTCAGTGCAGGTGCATCCCATTATGAGCCTCACGGCGCTCGTTATTGGTTCGGCACTCATGGGGCCCATCGGCATGATTATTGCCATCCCGCTTTGTGCGGCCCTCAAGGGCATCTTCGTGTACTACTTTGAGAATGAGACCGGCCGTCAGCTTGTGGCCTATGACGGAGCCGTGTTTAAGGGCACGCCGTACCGCGATGCCGATGGCAACCCGGTCGCCGCCTACGACGCGCTCGGCGACGACACCTTCATCTATGAGTCCGAGCTCATCGGTAACGAGACTGCGCCCGAGGCCCAGGCCATGCCCAAACCCGAGCTCGATAATCCCTGGATGAAGCTCTCGGGCCTTCAGCCCGATGCTACGGGCTTTTTCAAGAATCCCTTCGCCAAAGACGACGATTTCAATATGAACGACGACACCAAAACCGGCATCGACGGCTCCATGGACGATTCGGATTCTAAATAGGTTCTATTAACGTTTCTTGAAGTTGTAAATGACAAGAAACGCGACCAAAGCGATTGATAAGGGGCCGGCTACATAGAAAAAGAGAACGTCAATTGCGCGTAGAGTGTAATAAGCCTTATCGCCGGACATTACTGTATACAATACGTATCCAAATGATGGTTGGTTTGCGTACCAGCATGAGAAGGCTAAGAGCGCTAAAAGTGCTACAACCAGAAGTGCATTCAGGACAAATCGTTTGCTTTTCATCGATCGCTCCTTCCGGGTGAATCTTATATGCAATTATACAGCAGTCCTTTTTCAAAGGATCGCGCAGTACTAAATAACGTGCACTTTCGCTGGAGGGTCGCTGTTTGGCGACCCTCTTTTTTGCACAGGCGCGGCGGGATGGTAATATCGTTACGTTTGAACTGTTTCGATGTGAAACCGAGGAGATTCCCTCTATGAGTGCTGACTACCCGTCAATGACTACGGCCGAGATTCGCTCCAAGTTCCTCAACTTCTTTGAGGAGCGCGGTCTTAAGCTCTATCCTTCTTCGTCCCTTGTTCCCGACGACCCCTCGCTGCTGCTTGCCAACGCCGGCATGAACCAGTTTAAGGAGTACTACCAGGGCAAGAAGACCATGAAGGAGATCGGCGCGATCTCCTGCCAGAAGTGTGTCCGCACCAACGACATCGACTGCATCGGCGAGGACGGCCGTCACCTGTCGTTCTTCGAGATGCTCGGTGACTTCTCCTTTGGCGGCGTCTCCAAGCAGCAGGCTTGCGCTTGGGCCTTCGAGCTCATCACCAAGGAGTTCAAGCTGCCGCTCGATCGCCTGTACTTTACCGTCTTTACCGAGGACGACGAGACCCACGACGTGTGGCGTTCTCTGGGCGTTGCCGAGGACCACATCTCCCGCCTGGGCGAGGACGACAACTTCTGGGCCGCCGGCCCTACCGGCCCCTGCGGCCCCTGCTCCGAGATCTACTTTGACATGGGCGAGGAGGTCGGCTGCGGCAGCCCCGACTGCAAGCCCGGCTGCGACTGCGACCGCTTCCTGGAGTTCTGGAACCTCGTGTTTACCCAGTACGACCGCCAGGAGGACGGCTCCATGCCGGAGCTGCCGCACCGTAACCTCGATACGGGCATGGGCCTGGAGCGCATGGCCGCCATCATGCAGCACAAGACCGCTAATTACGACGGCGATCTGATGCAGCATCTCATCAAGCTGGGCGAGAAGATCAGCGGCAAGACCTATGACGCCGACGATTACTCCGGCGCCAGCCGCTCCCTGCGCATCATCGCCGACCACTCCCGTGCCGTCGACTTTATGATCTCTGACGGCATCCTTCCCGGCAACGAGGGTCGCGAGTACGTCCTTCGCCGTCTGCTCCGTCGCGCCGTGTTCCACGGTCGCCTGCTGGGCATCGAGGGCGCCTTCCTGACCAAGTTCATCGACGAGGTCAACGCCCAGATGGGCGAGGCCTATCCCGAGCTGCTTAAGAACGTCGCGCTCGTTAAGGGTATCGTCGCTTCCGAGGAGGAGCGCTTCTCCACGACGCTCGACAACGGTCGCGTCTACCTGGACGAGGCCCTGGCAGCGCTTGCCGATGGCGCCGTGCTCCCGGGTGATGTCGCCTTTAAGCTGCACGATACCTTTGGTTTCCCCATCGACCTGACCGTCGAGATTGCCGGCACCGCCGGCCACGACGTCGACATGGACGGCTTTACCGCTTGCATGGAGGACCAGAAGGCCCGTGCTCGCGCCAATGCCAAGGGCGACGCCTGGGGCAGCTTCAACGACGTGTGGGTCGAGCTTTCGGACAAGGTCGCTGCGACCGAGTTCGATGGCTATGACAACGATGTGATCGAAGGCGCCAAGGTTGTCGCCATCGTGCGCAACGGCGAGTCCGTCGAGTCCGCTGCAGCGGGCGAGGATGTCGAGGTTGTGCTCGACCGCACCCCGTTCTATGCCGAGATGGGCGGCCAGCAGGGCGATGCCGGCGAGCTTTCCGCCGAGGGCGTTTCGCTGACCGTTTCCGATACCAAGAACCACAACGGCCTGTATGCCCACGTTGCGCACGTCGCCGAGGGCACGCTGACCGTCGGTGCTACCGTGACCGCCGCGCTCGACGCCGAGCGCCGTGGCTTCCTGCGCCGCAACCACACCGCCACCCACCTGCTTGACGCCGCCCTTAAGCAGGTCCTGGGCGAGCATGTCTCCCAGGCTGGCTCGCTGGTGACGCCCGAGCACCTGCGCTTTGACTTCACGCACTTTGAGGCCCTGTCTTCCGAGCAGCTCAAGGCTGTTGAGGACCTGGTCAACCAGCAGATCTTTGCATCTAAGCCGGTCGTGACCTGCGTCATGGGCATCGACGAGGCCAAGGCCGCCGGCGCCGTCGCCCTGTTTGGCGAGAAGTATGGCGACGTCGTCCGCGTCGTTTCCGTGGGCGCCGAGGATCAGCCGTTCTCCCGCGAGCTCTGTGGTGGTACGCATGCTGCCAACACTGCCGAGATCGGCCTGTTCAAGATTATCTCCGAGTCCTCCACGGGCTCGAACGTCCGCCGTATCGAGGCCGTGACCTCTAAGGGCGCTCTCGATTACATGGCCGACCGCCTAGCACTTGTTGACGCCGCTGGCGCTGCGCTCAAGTGCCGCGCGGACGAGGTTCCCGCTCGCGTGGAGAACCTGCAGGCCGAGTTGCGCGAGACCGCCGGCAAGCTCAAGAAAGCTCTGACCGGTGGCTCTTCCGACGCCATCTCCGGCGCCATCGAGGGTGCCGTCGAGGTCAATGGCTACAAGCTCGTCGTCGCTGAGCTCCAGGGCCTTGAGGCTGCCGACCTGCGCAACGTGTGGGATACCGTGCACCAGAAGGTCGCCGGCCCCGTCGCCTGCGTCGTCGCTAGCGTGACCGAAAAGGGCACCCCGGCCCTGCTCGCTGCCGGCTCCGATGACGCCGTGGAGGCCGGTTTCCACGCCGGCAACGTGATCAAGCAGATCGCGGGCCTGGTCGACGGTCGCGGTGGCGGTCGTCCCAACATGGCCCAGGCTGGCGGCAAGAACGCTGCCGGTATCGCCGATGCCCTCGCGGCTGCCAAGACCGCGCTCGGCGCTTAAGTAGTCGCTGTGGTCGCGCTCGCGCTGGACATAGGGGAGACCCGGATTGGCATTGCCGTCTCGAGCCGTGATGGCAAGATGGCAATGCCCGTCAAGGTGCTTCCGGCTGCCGAGGTCACCGGTATGGCCAAGACGTTTCGCTACCTGGTCGAGGACTATGAGCCCGATATCCTGGTAAGCGGACGTCCCTTGACCATGGCCGGTGAGCCCGGCCCCCAGGCCGAGCGCGTTGCCGCCGTGGCCCAAAAGATTGCCGACAAGCTCGAACTTCCGCTGGAGTTTGAGGACGAGCGCTTGTCCTCGCAAGAGGCCAAGCGCATCCTGCGCGAGCAGGGCCTCAACGAAAAACAGATGAGGGGCAAGATTGACATGATCGCCGCCAGCCTGTTCTTGCAGACGTGGCTCGATCGCAAAAACGAGGAGGTTTCGCATGCCTAGCGCTTCCGATCCGCGCCAGCCGAATCGCCAGGGGCAGCCTACGACGCGCCCTGTATCGTCCGGCCAGCGTCCGATGCAACCGACGCAGCGTGCGGCTCAGCCTGCTGCTCGTCCCGCACAGTCCTCCTCTCGTGCAGCACAATCTGCTCAGCGTCCTGCCCAACAGCCCGCTGCCCGCGCAGCCCGGCCCGCAAGCGGTACCCGCTTTAAGCAGCAGACGCCCACGCAGCGTGTGCAGGCGCCTCAATCGCATACGCGTACACATCATGCTCACGGCTCACATGGCGTAGCTCCGGCTACGCGCTCGAGCTATAACACGCATGCTCGTCGCGGTACCCAAAAGAAGAGCTCGCCGGTGCCCATGATTATCGGCGTTGTTGTTGCCGTACTTGCTCTTGCTGCCATTGCCTTCTTTGTCGTTCCGGCCGTCAAGGGCCTGTTTGGCGGGGAGGAGACAGGCGTCACCGCTGGCCAGCAAGTTACCGTCACGATTCCCGAGGGAGCTTCGGGCGATACGATCGCCTCGATTCTCTCTGAGAACCATATCGTCGAAAATCCCAAGGACTACTATGCGGCGGTGAAAAAGCTCAACGCCGATATGTCGCTCAAGCCTGGTACTTATTCGTTCACCACGCTCATGGACGCGACTAAGGTGGTTCAGCAACTCATGGAAGGCCCCAACGCTGGCTCCAATGCGCTGACGATTCCCGAGGGCTTGACGGTCGATCAAGTCGCCGACCGTGTGGCCCAGGTCTACAACAGCATCTCTAAGGAAGACTTCCTCAACCAGGCCAAGGCCTCCAACTACGTGGACGACTATAGCTTCCTTAGGGGCGCGGCCAATGATTCGCTCGAGGGCTTCTTGTTCCCCAAGACCTATTCGCTGGGCGATTCGCCGACGGCCGATGATGTGATTCGCGCCATGCTCGATCAGTTTAAGACCGAGTACAAGTCGCTTGACTTTGCGAGCTGCGAGGCCAAGATCAAGGAGCGCTACGGTGTGGAGATGTCCGACTACGACATCGTCAACTTGGCCTCTATTGTTGAGCGCGAGGGCCTCAACGCCGACCAACGTGCGCACGTGGCCTCGGTTTTCTACAACCGCCTTGCCGGCAAGCTCGACGGTCTGCGTTATCTCAACAGCGATGCGACCATGATGTATGTCACCGGCGGCGAGGTTACCGCCGACGACCTGCAGAGCGATAGCCCGTATAACACCTATAAGCACGAGGGCCTGCCGCCCACGCCCATCTGCTCTCCGTCTCTCGAGGCGCTCAAGGCTACCCTTGAGCCGACCGACTCCGATGACCTGTATTTCTACATTACACAGGACGAGGAGTATTTCTCGAAGACCTACGAAGAGCACCAACAGTCTTGGAATTGATCATGAGGATTTTTAGCCCCAAACGATATGTTGCCTCAGTTGACCGCATCGACCTCGATACCCTCTGGGCCGACGGCAAGCGCGCCATTCTACTCGACCGCGATAACACTCTGGTGCCGCGCGATACCGAGCAGGTTCCCGCTGCGGTTTCAGCTTGGCTCGAAGACGCCCATGTCAAGGGCTTTAAGCTGTGTATGGTGTCCAATAACTGGCATCGCGACCAGGTCATGGCATCGGCGCGCGAGCTGGGGCTCGAGGCTATCAGCCACGCCATGAAGCCCGCCCCGTTTGCCCTGAAGGCGGGTCTTAAGCGTCTGGGCGCCACGGCCGACGAGGCCGTGCTGATCGGTGACCAGCTTTACACGGACGTGTGGAGCGGTAACTTTGCCGGCGTTGACACTATTCTGGTCAAGCCGCAGGCGACCCAAGACCTGTGGTACACGCAGATCTTCCGTATCTTTGAGCGCCGGGCCCTGCGCGACCTTCCCTGCGAGGAATAGGTTTCGCCATGTCTCAGCACATCAAACACGGCTGCGACCATATCTTCTTTATCGGCTTTTTGGGCGCGGGCAAGTCGACGCTTGCGCGCAACGTGGGCACTATGTTCAAGCGGCGTTTTATCGATACCGATCGTTTGGTTGTGCGTCGATGCGGCAAGTCGGTGACCGAGATATTTGAGACCGAGGGCGAGGATCGTTTTCGCGAGCTCGAGACCTCGGCACTCCGTTCGCTTCAAAGCGAGCGTAGCCTGCTGGTATCGTGCGGGGGTGGCATCGTCGAGACGCCGGTGAACATTGAGCTGATGCACGAGATGGGTACCTGTGTGTACCTCGAAGGCGACTTTGAGGACTCGTTGCGCCAGATTCGCCGCTCCGATACCCGGCCAGATTTCCGCTCGCCCGAGCACGCTGCGCGCCTGTTTGAGCATCGCCGTCCGCTGTATCGCCGGGCCGCCGATATTACCCTTGATATTCGCAACAAGTCCTTCGAGGACGTTTCCTACCTTTGTGCCGAGATGCTTTTGGAGCGTGGACTGCTATGATTCGCCGTCAACTTATCAATTTCCAAAACCGCAGCGTCGATGTCCGCGTCGGATTGGGCGCGTTCGAGGAGCTGCCGCGCATGTTTGCCTCGGCTGTGGGCAAGCCCAAGCGCGCGATGGTGGTTTGGAACGACGCCACATCCGAGCGATTTGGCGAGGTTGTCGAGCATGCACTGGTTGACGCCGGTTTTGCCGTGTCGCTGCTCGTCCTCGAGGTTTCCCCTGCCGGTGCTACTCTTGCCGATGCCGATACCGTCTTTGGCGCCCTGTCGGCTAACGGCATTACCTGCGACGATCTCGTTGTCGCTGTCGGCGACACGGCGACCTGCTCGGTCGTTTGCTGGTGTGCCAATCAGTGGTGCGGTCGCACCGAGTGCGCCTTGCTGCCGACGACGTTCGACGCCATGCTCACGGTCGCGACGACCATGAAGCCGCTCGTCGCCTCGTCGGCGCATGCGCTTCCCGCTATCGCGTTCCGTCCCGAGCCGGGCTTGGTCGTGTGTGACCTCGACCTTGTACGCGAGGCGGACCCCGAGGACCTCAAGCTCGGCTATGCGGTGCTCGTTGTCACCATGCTCTCCAGCAGCAAGTCCCGCTGGAATCAGTTTACTGAGACCGTCCCCGAGATTCTCTCGGGCGAGGAGGTTGCGCTCGTCAATGCCGTTCAGTGGTCTCAGACTGCCCGCAAGGACGTACTGATGGCCACGAACCCGAGCGCCCGCCATGCGCTCGATTTTGGCAAGACGGGGGAGCGCACCCTGCGCGCCTGCTTGGGCGATGCCGCTTCGCCGGTGCCTGCCTACCAGCTGTTGTCCGAGGGCATGCGCTTTGAGGCACGCCTAGCCCATGATGCCTGCGACTTCGATATCGATTACGTCTTTGAGGTCGATGACTGCCTGGAGGACTTTGGTATCGAGGAGCTTGCCTTCGATCTGGAGCCCGCCGCATATATCGAGGAGTTCCGCAGGCAGCAGTTTGTCCGCTCGAACCGCAGTATGTTGCCGCTGCCCGCGTCACTCGGCGCCATTCGTCTCACGAGCGTTGAGGACGAGGTTCTTGAGCGCCATGCTCACGCCTACTTGGCTTCTCGCAAAGAACTTCTCTAAGATTTATTGACTTCCATCGTCTTTCGTATCATGTTGAGGGGCGGGTTTTAATCGGTTGCGGATCGTATGCGATTCCGTCGTTCGGTTGAGACCCATCCCGTCTTTATAGAGGCAACAAGAAAGGAATCTGCATGTCTGAGTTTGCTGCCGGTCCTGCCGGTCGTATCGAGCGTGTCCGTGCCCTGATGGCCGAGCGCGGCTACGACGCTATCGTGGTGCGCGACGAGGCCAATCTTCGTTGGCTTACGGGCGTGAAGGGCGTCTTCGATTACACCTTCGAGTTCCCGCACGCGGCGTTTATTACGGCTGACCAGTGCCTGTTCCATACCGACTCGCGCTACCTCAACAGCTTTGAGGAGAACACGCCCGCCGGCAGCCCTTGGGTCTACGACATGGACGAGGGTACCATCCCCGGTTGGGTCGCCGGCAAGATCGCGGCCAACAAGTGCCGCGTCTGCGCTGTCGAGGACGACATGCAGATCAACTTCTACCAGGGTATTCAGCGTGGCCTGGAGGATCGTTCTGTAGCCTGCATGCTGCCGCTGATGCATGACGACATTCGCAAGATGCGCGCCATCAAGGACGCCGAGGAAATCGAGCTCATGCGCCATGCGCAGTCGATCACCGATGCTGCCTTCCAGCACATGCTCGGCTTTATCAAGCCCGGTATGACCGAGAAGCAGGTCCGCAACGAGCTCGAGAATTTTATGTTCGCCAACGGCGCCGACAGCTTGGCCTTTGGCTCTATTGTGGCGAGCGGTCCCAACACCGCCAACCCGCATGCCGTGCCGAGCGACCGCGTGATCGAGAAGGGCGACTTCGTCCTCATGGATTACGGCGCGGGCTACTGCGATTATCGTTCTGACATGACGCGCACCGTCGTGATGGGCGAGCCTACCCAGGAGCAGCTCGACCTGTACGCGCTCGTGCGCCGTACGCACGAGGAGTGCGTCGCCGCTATCCATCCGGGCGTCGAGGGCAACGACATTTTCAAGCTTTCCAAGAAGATCATCGGCGATGCCGGCTATGGCGATTACTACAACCATGGTCTGGGCCACGGCGTGGGCATCGACATCCACGAGCTGCCCAACTTCAACCGCAGCAAGAACATCATCGAGGTCGGTTCTGTTATCACCATGGAGCCCGGCGTGTACCTGCCCGGCGTGGGCGGCGTGCGCTTGGAGGACTACGGCGTGGTCACCGAGAACGGCTACGAGCCTTTCACCAAGACCCCGCATGACCTCCACGTCATCGATTGCTAAAACACCTCGGTAGATTTTTGGGACATGCCTTAAAATCTACTTTTGTGGGGCGGGGCGTCTGGATCGATTCGGACGCCCCGCGTTCTCTTTTTATGCGCTCGCCGCAGGCGCCGTCTGCAAGTGTATAATTTCGCTCGTATGTAATTTGGACGCTTGTGCGTTCTGCCCATAACAAGAAAGGTCGCTATGCCTACCATTTCTACCGCCGACTTCAAGAACGGCCTCGGTCTCCGCATTAAGGACAAGGTCTACACCATCGTCGAGTTCCAGCATGTCAAGCCCGGCAAGGGCGGCGCGTTTGTGCGCTACAAGACCCGCGACATCAAGAGCGGCCGCGTCGTCGAGAACACCTGCAACGCCGGCACCAAGTTCGAGAGCGTCATGCTCACCACCCGTGAGTTCCAGTACCTCTACAACGATGGCACCGACTACATCTTCATGGACAACGAGTCCTATGAGCAGGTTCCCGTTCCCGAGGACATGGTGGGCGAGAACTCCAAGTGGCTGCGCGAGAACGACATCTGCCAGCTGCTCTTCGCCGACGATGAGCTCATGGGCGTGACCCCGCCGATGTTCATCGAGACCACCATCGTCCAGACCGACCCGGGCTTTAAGGGCGACACTGTCCAGGGTTCCACCAAGCCGGCCACGATCGACACCGGTGCCGTCATCCAGGTCCCCATGTACCTCAACGAGGGCGAGGTCATCAAGGTTGACACCCGCGACGGCAAGTTCGTCTCCCGCGTCTAGCAACCAACTTTTCTAGGAGGACTCATGCCCCAGGAAATCAAGATTGACGGCATCGGCATTTCGCCCGATGTTCTGACCGCCATCGTCTCGCGCGCCGTGTCCGATGTCGAGGGCATCGCCTCCGTTGGCGTCAAGGACCTTGCCACCAACCTTGTCTCCATGATGCTCTCGTCCAAGGCCCCGGCTTCCGAGCCGGCGGTCGAGGCCGAGGTCGTCGGCGACAAGCTCGCACTCACCGTGCGTGTCGTGGTGTTCTTTGGCTATCCGTTCAAGAAACTCGCCGAGGCCGTTCGCGCTGCCGTGGTCGCCGCCATCGATGCCCAGGTTGGCGTTGAGGTTGAGCGTGTTGACGTTTGCATCGACGGCCTCGTTTTCCCCAAGGAGTAACCTTTGAGCCTTAAGGTTTATCGCGGGCGAACTCTTGCCCGCAGTCAGGCGCTTCAGCTTCTGTTCCAGGCCGAGGCCACGGACAGCCCGCTCGAGCGCGTCCTCGAGGGTGATTTCCTGATCTCGAAGGGTCCCCTCGATCCCTATGCGCTGGAGCTGTGCCGAGGTGCCTACGAGCATATCGACCGCATCGACTGTGCTCTGCGCTCCGTTGCCAAGAACTGGGATCTTATGCGCATGCCCGGCGCCGACCGTAATCTGCTGCGTATCGCCGTTTACGAGATGCGTTTCCTCACCGACGAGGAGGTCTCTGACGCCATCGTGATTAACGAGGCCGTCGAGCTTGCCAAGGCCTATGGCACCGACCAGTCCGCGTCGTTCGTCAACGGCGTGCTGGGTAAGATCGCTCGCAGCGAGGAGCTGCCGGGCGAGGACCTATACCAGGAGCTGCTGGCCGAAGATCGCGCTCGCGAGGAGGCACAGGCTGCCGAGGCTGCCGCAAAGGTTGCGGTTGCCCAGGCCGAGACTGGCGTGCTGTCCGAGGACGTGGACGCTGCTGAGGTCGCCGAGGCCGAGACCGGTACCGTCGAGGAGTAGCCATGCCAGAGGGTTCCGTCCGCAACTTCGACGAGATTTCGGACCGCTTGGACCAGATCATAGCTACCGTTCGCTCTAAGGATACGTCCTTGGAGCGTTCGCTCGATTTGTTTGACGAGGCGATTGAGCTGGGCTCCCGTGCGGTCGACATGGTCGACAAGTTTGAGCTGACGCCGCGTGAGGCCGACAAGCTCGAGCAGGAATACGATGAGGATGCGGCAAACGAATCCCAGGATAGCTAGGCCGCATCTCCGGATACGATTGGTTGATGGCATTCATGAAACGCGTGCGTCTTGATGACGAACTGATTTCACAGGGCATCTGCGCCGATCGCGCGGATGCCCTTCGCACTCTTATGGCTGGCTTGGTCTCGAGTGGCGGCGAGCGCTTGACTTCGCCGGGCCTTAAGGTGACCCCGGGCCTGCCGTTGCACGTGAAGGGGCGCATTCCCTATGTTGGCCGCGGCGGTCTTAAGCTCGAAGGCGCGCTTGATACGTTTGGTATCAATCCGACGGGCCTTGCCTGTCTGGATGTGGGCTGCTCTACCGGCGGCTTTACCGATTGCCTGCTCAAGCGCGGAGCTGCGACCGTTGTCTCGGTGGACGTTGGTCGCGCCCAGTTCGATTGGTCGTTACGTCAGGACGATCGCGTGACGCTGCATGAGCGCACAAACGTGACGCAGCTGCCTGAGCTTGGCTATGCCGGCGCCATCGACCTGGCTGTGTGTGATGTCTCGTTTACCAGCATCGCGAACATTATCGATGCGGTGCTGGCGTGCCTGGCGCCTACGGGTGCATTCTGCACGCTTGTAAAGCCGCAGTTTGAGGCTCCGGCGGCGCTGGTGGGTGAGGGCGGCATTGTGACCGATCCCGCCGTGCGCCGCGATACACTCGTTGCGGCAGTTGAACTCTTTGCTGCCAAGGGGCTGTTCCCGGTCGATGTGTGCGTGTCGCCCATTCATGGTGCCAAGGGAAACGTTGAGTTTTTCCTGTACGGCACGAGATTTGACCCCGGCGACCGCACGCAAGACGAGCTGCAATTCCAGGTATCGGTTTTGAGCGAGAAAGCTGCAACGCTATGAAGGTCTTTCTGGTTCCCAATTACTACAAGCAAGAGGCGGTTGAGAGCGGCCTGATGCTCGAGCTTTGGCTGACGCGCCAGGGCTATGAGGTCGCATGGGCTGCCGACCAGCGATCGAAGATTCAAAGCACGCCTGATATTGACGGCTCCGATCTGGTCATTACGCTCGGCGGCGACGGTACGTTGCTGCGCGCTGCCCGCATCCTCAACCATCGCGAGATTCCTATCCTCGGTCTTTCCTATGGTCACCTGGGCTTTTTAACTGCTGCGAGCCCCGAGGAGCGCGACATTCTGCAGGTCGTGAGCGACGCCCTTTCCGGCGAGCTGCACGTGAGCCGTCGCGCCACCATCGCCGCGGATATCGTGTCCGTGCGCGACGATGGCACGAAGGATGTCGTGCGCACGTTCGCCCTCAACGACATGGCGCTCACGCGCGGCCCCCTGTCCGATATGGTTGAGTTCGACATCACGGTGTCGGGCCACCATATCGATCGACTGCGTGGCGACGGCGTGGTCGTGTCCACGGCGACTGGTTCTACGGGGTACGCGCTCAGTGCCGGTGGCCCCATTGTGAGCCCCGACTATACGGGTATGGTCTGCGTACCCATTGCGCCGCACACCATTCAGGCCCGTGCCTTCTTGACTTCGCCGAGTGATGTCGTCGAAATCTTTATGTCCGATGATCGCCCGAGCGTTCCGGCGATCGCTATCGATGGACAGTTTATTACCTGCGACGGCACGGTCGAGAGCGTGGCCGTGCGCCGAGGCCCAGGCGATGTGCTGCTGCTCGACTACGGCCCCGAGAGTTTTTACAACTCGGTGAGCCGCGTATTCTACGGAGTCCGTCATGATCGATGAGCTGCAGGTTTCTAACATTGCACTCATTCGTGAGGCGACGCTGGTGCCGAGTGCCGGCCTGACTGTCCTGACAGGCGAGACCGGCGCCGGCAAGACCGCGCTGCTCTCGGCCCTTAAGCTTATTTTGGGCGAGCGTGCGGATTCGTCGACGGTGCGCGAGGGCGAGGCGCTGGCGAGCGTCGAGGCACGCCTGTTTGACGGCCCGCACGACACGGAGGGCTTCACGGTCCAGCGCAGCCTTTCTGCCGAGGGCCGCAGCCGCGTGAGGATTGACGGCCGCATCGCCAGCGTGCGCGAGCTTTCGGAGCGCGTCGGCGTGATGATGGATCTGTGCGGTCAGCACGAGCACCAGCGCCTCCTCGACCCGGCGCATCACGTTGCCATGGTCGATGCCTGGGCGGGGCGCTCTGCGCTCGAGGCACTCGAGCACTACCGTACTTGCTTTAAAGCCTCGCGCGCGGCTGCCAAGGAGGTCCGTCGCGTTGAGGAGGCCTCGCGTGCGCAGGGGAGTCGTGTCGAGGAGGCGCGCTTTGCCCTCGAGCGCATCGGCGAGGTCGACCCTAAGCCGGGCGAGTATGAGGAACTCGAGGAATTGCTGCCGCGCTCCGAACATGCCGAGGTACTGGTTGCCACAGCTAACGATGCCCATGCATCGCTTGCCGCCGAAGGGGGAGCGCTCGATGCCGTGAACAGCGCCGTGGCAGAGCTTTCCCGAATGGCTACCGTCGATCGCAAACTGGGCGACATTGCCGAGACGCTTTCGGATGCCTGCATCTCGCTTGAGGATTGTGCCAACGAGCTGCGCGCCTATCGCGATGGGGTCGCCTTCGACCCGCGCGAGCTCGCTCGCATGCGCGAGCGGTATTCCGACCTCAAGGGCCTGCTGCGTCAGTGGGGTCCGACCATGGACGATGTTTTTGCCATGCGTGATCGCTCGCAAGAGCTGCTTTCGCTGGTTGATAATGGCGATGAACAGATCAAAATGGCGCGTGAAGCGCTTGGCGCGGCGGAGCACGAACTGTTTGCTGCCGCCAAGGCGCTTAAGCGCGCTCGCAATACGGCGGCCCCGCGCTTCTGTCACGAGGTTGGCCGCCAGATGGCTCGCCTGGAGATGGGTAGTGCCGAGCTCGTCTGGGAGTCGCGCGATCTTCCCCGTGCTGAGTGGACGCCGGTTGGTCCTTCGAGTTACGAGCTGCTATACCGCAGCGGTGCCGGCTTGACGCCACGCCCCCTGCGCCGCATTGCGTCGGGCGGCGAGCTCAGCCGCGTCATGCTGGCAAGCAAGGTTGTCCTCGGTAACGCGGACGGTGTCGATACGCTGGTGTTTGACGAGGTCGATGCTGGTGTCGGTGGCTCCACGGCGCGTGCGCTCGCGGGCGTGCTGGCAGATCTCGCCGCTACGCATCAGGTGATTGTCGTAACCCACTTGGCGCAGGTCGCCGTCATGGCCGACAAGCATTATGTTGTCAGTAAGGAACCGGGCGATGTTCCCCAGACGCATTTGGACGAGGTAACCGGCGAAGCGCGTACCGCCGAGATCGCCCGCATGTTGAGCGGCGATCAGTCCGAGGCAAGCCTGGCGCACGCCAAACAGATGCTTGAAGAAGCTCGAGGCTAGATCGTATCAGCGGTGTTGGTGGGACAAAATAGACTGAAATTTTTGTCCCACTACGCGTTTTACTCAACGACCTTGTCCGGCTGGATGAGCTCCTCGTAGTAGCTGATATGCTCGCGGGCGTCTTCAATCTCGGGCAGCAGGAAGTTGTAGATGACTTCGATGATCATCGTAGCGCTGATCTTAGAGAACGCAAAGTCGCCTGTCGTCAGCAGCGCTTCGTGGTTGACGGTATTAAAAGTGTAGTCTGCCAGGCGCGCGAGTGGGGATTTGCTGTCACTGCTGATGACGACTACGGTTGCGCCGCAGTTGCGAGCCGCTTTTGCCATGCGATTCAATCGGCGCGATTTGCCGGAGTTTGAGATAAGCACGATGACGTCACCCGGGCGTAACGTGAGCGCAAAGCCGATTGATGTCTCGCTAATGGTGCTCGCCATGCAGCGCAGGCCCAGCTGCGAAAACTTAAACGTCGCATCGAGCGCGACCGCGTTCGTATTGCCCACAGCTGCAAACTCAATAACCCCTGCATGCTTAAGGGCATGCACAACAGCCGCCAGCGTATCGTGGTCGATCCCGTCGATGGTCGCATTAAGCTCGCTCACCTTGGCAGCCAGGATATTCTTGAGGCTCTGCTCCATATTGTCGAGCGAGACCTCGTCAGTCAGGCCCTCGTTACGCTGGCTTTCCAAATCCCTCGCCAACGAAAACTGAAAGCTGCGGAAGCTACCAAAGCCAAGCTTGCGGCAGAAGCGCGAAACGGTCGCCTCGGACGTGGCGGCGGCGCGCGAGAGCTGAGCGGCCGTGAGGCGTGGCGCCTCGGACTGGTGCTCCAATATATAGTCGACAATGCGCTGCTCGGACTCGCTGTATCCCTGATGGGTGCTAATGAGGGAAAGTGCGCTCTTGCTACTATCGGTCATGGATGGCTCCTGGTTGGCATGAAAAACTAGCTTGATTTGCAATGCCATAGTATACGGGCATTTTCAATTACAAGATACACCTTGCCGTTTCAAGTGTTGATGGTAAACTTTCACTTACCGTTTACGGTTATGAAAGAACCTTTCACCGGAGATTTGCACCTTAGCTCTTCTCACGCGGACGGTAGGTTGGTATCTTTCAGTTGTGGAAAAACGCGCATCGAAGCGCGTGTAGGGGAGCGCCCGCGGGCGCTGTACTCAAGAAGGAGGGACACATGGCTAAGTTTGACATCATCGCCGCGACCGGTTGCCCGACCGGCATTGCGCACACCTTCATGGCGAAGGAGGCGCTGGAGAAGGCAGCTGCCGAGCGCGGTCTGACCATTAAGGTCGAGACTCATGGCCAGGTCGGTGTCGAGAACGAGCTCACCAAGAGTGAGATCGCTGGTGCCAAGGCCGTCGTCGTCGCAGCCGACAAGGATGTCCAGGCTGAGCGTTTCGCCGGTAAGCCCATGGTTTCCGTTGGTGTTTCCAAGGCCCTGTCCGTTGAGGCCGCCGGTAAGCTGATTGACCGCGCGCTCGCCGCCAAGGGCGACAGCACGGTTGCAGCCGCTGCCGATGTCGAGGATGAGGTCGAGGAGAAGGAGTCCATCGGCCACGTCATCTACAAGCACCTCATGAACGGCGTCAGCCACATGCTGGTCTTCGTTGTTGCTGGTGGTGTTCTGACCGCTGTCTCGTTCCTGTGGGGCATTACGTCCTTCGATTCGACGGCGTCTGACTACAACAGCTTTGCTGCGATGCTCAAGATCATCGGCGGCATCGCCATGAACCTTATGGTTCCGGTGCTTTCCGCCTACATCGCCGAATCCATCGGCAAGCGCCCGGCGCTCGTCCCCGGCTTTGTTGCCGGTATGATCGCCATCCAGGGCCTGCCTGTTAACGCCGAGACCGGCATGATCGATGCCGGTGGCGCCGGCGTGGGCTTCGGCTTCCTGGGCGGCATCGTCGGCGGCTTCCTTGCCGGCTATGTCATCTTGCTGCTCGAGAAGGTCTTTGCCGGTCTGCCCAAGAATCTGGACGGCCTCAAGGCTATCTTCCTGTACCCGCTGTTCTCGACGGCTATCGTCGGCCTGGTCATGCTCGGCATTTCCGGCCCCATGGCTGCCATCAACACCGCCATGATGGACTTCCTCAAGGGCCTGTCCGCCTCTGGCGCCGTTGTCCTGGGTCTTGCCATTGGCTGCATGTGCGCCTTTGACATGGGCGGCCCGGTCAACAAGGCTGCTTACGTCACCGGTACCGCTATGCTCACCGAGGCTCTGGCCGCCGGTGTTGGCACCGATACCTATAACTTCGGCACCAACTTCATGGCTGCCGTCTCCGCCGCCTGCATCGTTCCGCCGCTGATCACCACCTTTGCCGTCGTTGTCGGCAAGAAGTACTTCAGCCAGGAGGATCACGACGCCGGTGTCGTCAACCTCATCCTTGGTTGCACCCACATCACCGAGGGCGCCATTCCGTTCATGACCAAGAACATCTGGCCCGTCATGCCCATCATGATGCTCGGTTCCTCTATCGCTTCGATCCTGACCATTATGTTCAACGTTCACGATCCGGCGCCTCACGGTGGCTTCCTGGTCCTGCCCGTTGTCGAGAACGGTCCGCTTTGGGTCCTCGCGATCCTCATCGGCGCTGTGGTCGGTGGCATCCTTTTCGTGGCCTTCAAGAAGTACGACTTTGAGAAGAACCAGAAGGCCACTCCTGCAGCCAAGCCGGTTGAGGCTCCCAAGGCCGCTGCCGTCGAGGCCCCCAAGGCCGAGGCTGCCGACTTCGTGAAGGTCGAGAATGTCTTTGTCGCCGAGGACTTCGCTTCTCGTGACGAGGCTCTGAGCTTCGTTTCCAACCAGGCCGTCAAGGCCGGTATCGCCAGCGACGCCGACGCCGTGATGAACGCCTTCCTGGCCCGCGAGTCCGAGGGCACCACGGGCATGATGGAGGGCTTCGCCATCCCGCATGCCAAGTCCGACGCCATTACCGAGGCTGCCGTCATCGTCGTCAAGGACGAGTCCGGCGTGACCGGTTGGGACACCATGGACGGCGCTCCCGTCAACGTGGCTATCGCCCTGCTCATCCCCGGTGCCCAGGCCGGCACTACGCACCTCAAGATCCTGTCCAAGGTCGCCGAGGCGCTCATGGACGAGGACTTCCGTGCCACCGTCAAGGGTTCCACCGACGCCGCCGAGATCGCCAAGACGATCAACGCCCGTCTGGTCTAATCCCGCAACACGCGAATACCATCGCCCCCTGTAACAAAGGCGAGGACTCCACTCGGAGCCCCCGCCTTTTTTCATTCCCTTCTGTAAGGTGCGGTGAAATAGGGATTGTTTAAACGTTTCAACCGCAAAATCAGTCCCTATTTCACCGCAACTTCCAGAAGGGCATAGAGGGAACTGCCCATTGAGTCTTTGTCGCGAACAGATCCTCAGCCAGAATTCCGTTCACACGATATTGCTCTGAGCCGACCGAGTTTCCGCAGCTTGCCTGCCGGGCGGGGCGGTTAAGTTTGTCGCGAGTTCCGCACGCAAAGGAAAGCACTTAATGTGCTTTTCGTCTTGCGCAGGACTGTAGAGCAGCAAACTTAACCGCCCCGCCCGGCAGGCAAGCGTACAGGAACGACATCTGTCCAACAATTCGTGCGAAACATAATGAAAAACCGTTTGATGTGAGTTAATATAAACAACGTCGTGAATCTGACTCCTGCCACATGCATGACAGGGGTTAAACACAAAAAGGAGTCAACTATGGTTTCTGAGAAGGCTACCCTCGTTAATCCTCAGGGTCTGCACATGCGTCCGGCTGGTCTGTTCGCCTCCACCATGGGCAAGTACGCCTGTGACGTGACGGTCGTCACCCCCGAGAAGGAGGTCAACGGCAAGTCCCCGATGGCCCTCATGGCTGCTGGTATCCCCTGCGGTACTGAGGTCGAGGTCAAGTGCGACGGCGCCGACGAGGCCGAGGCTCTGGCTGCTGCCATCGAGCTCATCAAGAGCGGTCTTGGCGAGTAGAACTCAAACGGGTCGCATGTTGAACAACTAAGTTCATATTTGGGGGCGCAGTGACCTGTTGTAAGGTAGCTGCGCTCTTTTGTCATGGATATGGCAAAACGCTTTATCACATGACACGGAGAGAGGAATGGGAATGTATCAGGGAGTCAACGCTTCCGAGGGCATCGGTATCGGCACCGTCATGGTCGCCGTCGATCCCGACTTGACGTTTGAGCCGCACGAGGTTGCTGATTCGGCAGCAGAGAAGGAGCGCTATCAGTCCGCTCTTTCGGTCTTCTGCGAGAAGACCCAGGCTCAGGCCGACCATATGAAGGAGACGGTGGGCGAGGCCGAGGCCGAGATCATGAGCGGACACATTGTCCTGGCTCAGGACCCGGGCATGACTGACGCCATCAACGCCGCCATTGACGGCGGTACCTGCGCCGAGCAGGCGCTCATGGACACCTCGACCATGTTTGAGAACATGTTCCTGTCCATGGACGACGAGATGTTCCGTCTGCGCGCGGCCGACATCGCCGACATCCGCACCGGTATTCTGGCCGAGCTGCTGGGCAAGGAGGTCGTCGACCTTTCCGTCCTGCCCGAGAACACCGTCGTTGTCGTGCACGACCTCACGCCGTCCATGACCGCCACGATCGATAAGGCCCACGTTGCCGGCATCGTCACCGAGACCGGTGGCCGCACGTCGCACTCCGCGATCATCGCGCGCGCCCTCGAGATCCCGGCTGTCCTTTCGGTTTCCAACAGCTGCACCGCGCTGCGCAACGGTATGACCGTTGTCGTCGACGGTGGCAAGGGTATCGTCGAGGCCGATCCCGACGAGGAGACGCTCGCTGCCTATACCGCCAAGGCCGAGGCCTTCGCTGCCGAGAAGGCGGCCCTCGAGGCCTTCCGTGGCAAGCCGTCCGTGACTGCCGATGGCATCAAGAAGATCATCGCCTGCAACATCGGTAACCCCGATGACGTGCCCAACGCGCTCGATCACGACGCCGAGGCCATCGGCCTGTTCCGCTCCGAGTTCCTGTTCATGGACTCTGCTGAGCTTCCTTCCGAGGAGGAGCAGTTCAACGCCTACCGTAAGGTCGCCAGCGCGCTCAAGGGTGCTCCGGTCATCATCCGCACGCTCGATGTGGGTGGCGACAAGGAGATTCCGTATCTGCATATGGTCAAGGAAGACAACCCCTTCATGGGCTTCCGCGCCGTGCGTTACTGCCTGGCCAATCCCGACCAGTACAAGGTCCAGCTCCGCGCTCTGCTGCGCGCTAGCGCCTTCGGTGACGTCAAGATCATGATCCCGCTCGTCACCTGCGTCGAGGAGGTCTTGGCTGTCAAGGAGCTCGTCGAGCAGTGCAAGGCCGAGCTGACCGAAGAGGGCCGCAAGTTCAATGAGAACATCGAGGTCGGCATTATGGTCGAGACGCCCGCCGCTTCGCTGCTCGCTGACCGCCTGGCCAAGGTCGCCGACTTCTTCTCCATCGGCACCAATGACCTGATCGGCTACACTATGTGCGCCGACCGTGGCAACGACACCATCTCCAACCTGTACCAGGTGTACTATCCTGCCGTGCTTCGCTCGCTCAAGAACATCATCGAGAGTGGCGTGAAGGCCGGCATCATGGTTGGTATGTGCGGCGAGGCCGCTGCCGATCCGCTGCTCGAGCCGCTGCTGATCAGCTGGGGCCTGGAGGAGTTCTCGATGAGCGCTCCGTCCATCCTGCGCGCCCGCAAGACCATCAGCCAGTGGACCAAGGCCGAGTGCGACGAGCTCGCCGAGAAGGCGCTTGCCTGCAACACCGCCGCCGAGGTCAAGGCGCTGCTCGAGTCTGCAGCTCGTTAATTTGGTATCAGAGGTAACCGCGTGGTTGGAATGGGCCGGCCACGCGGCCCTCACATATACAGGGGGTACTGTAAATGTTCTACACGCTAACCGCTAATCCGGCCGTCGACATGACGGTTTCGAGCTCTCCGCTCGAGCCCGACGAGAACGTCCGCACCGGTTCGGCCAGCTACACGGCTAACGGCAAGGGCCTCGACGTGTCCTTCGCCTTTAAGAAGATGGGTGTCGACACCGTCGCGCTCGGCTTCTTCGCCGGCTTCACGGGCAAGTTTATCGTCGAGGAGGTCATGAACCTGGGTTGCCTGTGCCGCCCGGTCTGGACCGACGGTATCACGCGCATCAACACCTACGTCAATGATGGCCAGCACGAGTATGGCATCCTGAACCCCGGCGCACCGATTACGCCGCAGCATCAGGAGGAGCTCTACAACATCCTGGACACCGCGGGCGATCTTGAGTGCCTGATCGTCTCTGGCTCCGTGCCTCCCAAAGCTACGCCCGACTTCCTGGCTAAGGTCATGGAGCATGCTCAGGCTCGTGGCGCCGACGTCGTCCTGGACCTGTCCTCCGACAAGCTCAAGGAGCTCGCTCACAAGAAGCCGCTGCTCATCAAGCCGAACCATCACGAGATGAAGGCCATCTTCGGCGTGCCGGTCGACACCGACGACGAGGTCCGCGTTGCCATGAAGCTCGCCCACGACGCCGGCGTTCAGAACGTGCTGCTCACCCGTGGTAGCCGCGGCGACGCTTACTTCTCCAATGGCGAGGACATCTGGTACGCCAAGCGTGAGTTCAACATCAAGCTGGTCTCTTCCGTCTGCGCCGGCGACTGCACCCTCGCTGCGTTCCTGCACAAGTGGTACAGGGATCGCGACAACGTCGAGGAGGCCATGAAGCTCGCTATGGCCACCGGCGCCAACGTTGCCGAGTCCGTCGGCATCGGCGACTTCGGTCACGTCGACGAGTACAGCAAGCGTGTTGCTGTCCGCAAGCTCGATCGTCAGTAATCGAAACGCGACATATTCGTGCGCATGTGGCGCCCCGGTTTCGGCTGGGGCGCCTTTTTGTTCCGCCACGGGGGAGAGGTGTCCCGCCGTACTTCATCGCTTCCACACCGTTCGCCGAGTTGTCCTAGCCTTTTACCGATGCGTGGAATATACTTTCACTAACACGTTGCTTCGTGAAAGGAACATTCATGATTTACACGCTCACTACAAATCCCGCCATTGACTACAACATCGCCTGCGACGGCCTTACTGCCAATACCGTCACGCGTACCCGCAATGCCGTCTACACGCCCAACGGCAAGGGCCTCAACGTCTCGTTTACGCTTGACCACTATGGTGTCGACACCACGATCCTGGGTTTCTTCGCCGGCTTCTCGGGTGAGTTTATCGTTAAGGGCGCCGAGGCCTTGGGCGTGCCCGTCAAGCCCGTGTGGACCGACGGTATTACGCGCGTCAATGTGTTCCTCAACGCCGGTCCCGACACCGAGTACAACATGGTCAATGCCGGTGCCGCCATCAATGAGGCCAACGAGCAGGAGATGTTTGAACTTATCGATTCGCTCGATGACATGACCTGCCTGGTCATCAGCGGCTCGCTGCCTCCCAACACTTCCGAGGGCTTCTTGGCCGAGGTCCTGCGCCGTGTCAAGGCCAAGGGGGCCGAGTTCGTCCTCGACATCTCGAGCCATCAGCTGGCAGACCTCATTGCTCTGGAGCCACTGCTGATCAAGCCCAATGACGACGAGCTGCTTGACATCTTTGGCATCAAGGTGAGCGGTGGCGACGACGAGTCCGTCAAGGGCGCTATGGCCGAGCTGCACGCCAAGGGCGCCAAGAACGTGCTGCTGACCCTTGGTGGCGCCGGTGCGTACTTCTTCAACGGCGAGCATATCTGGTTTGCCAACCGCACCTTCGACGTCAAGCTGCTGTCGACGGTGTGCGCCGGCGATTCCTCGCTCGCTGCCTTCCTGTCCGTGTGGCACGACGCCCCCGAGCGCGTCGAGGACGCCCTGCGCCTTTCGATGGCCACTGGCGCCAACGTGGTCGAGTGCCCCGGTCTGGGTGATTTTGCCAAGGTGGACGAATATAAGAAGCACATCGAGGTTCGCCAGGTCTGCTAGTTCCGGCACCTTGTCTGAATAGTTTGATTATTTCGCATCCGTCTTAGACTAGGACGGATGCGTTTTTGTTTATCGGACTTGCGTGTGCAGTGGAGGCTGTTTCTTGCTAGACTTCTTGCAGACGCAATCGATAGCCAATTTGATAGTCGCAGGAGGCCATAGGCATGTGCAATGTTTCGCTCAACGGTACTCAACCGTCCGATGCGTCCCTGCGCGTCCTGCGCGCGCTTGAGGCGGCTGGTCTTGAGGCTTGGTACGTGGGCGGTTGGGTGCGCGACGCCCTGATGGGGTGCCCCAGCCACGATGTTGATATGTGCTGTAGCGGCCTGTGGCAGGAGTCCAAAGCGGCGCTCGAGGCCGCCGGCATCGCGGTTGTGGAGTCGGGCATTAAATTTGGCGGAATCACGGCTATTTCCGATGGCGAGCGTATCGAGGTCACCACGTACCGTCTGGATGGCTTTTACACCGATGGTCGCCATCCCCAGAGTGTGGAGCGTGCCCCCTCGCTCGAGGACGATCTGGCGCGCCGCGACTTTACCGTCAACGCCATGGCCTGGCATCCCGAGCGCGGGCTTGTCGACCGCTACGACGGCCAGGGTGACTTGGAGCGCAAGCTGATTCGCGCTGTCGGCGATCCCAAGCGTCGTTTTAACGAGGACGCCTTGCGCATGTTGCGTGCGGTGCGCTTTGCCTGCCGCCTGGACTTTATGATTGAGCCCGAGACTAAGCGCGCGCTTGCCGAGTGCGCGCCGCTGCTCGATGCCGTGGCGCGCGAGCGCGTGGGTATTGAGCTTGAGGGCATTCTGTCAACCGGCCACGGGGGAGACGCGATGCTGCGCTATCCCGAGCTTGTTTGCGCCTCCGTGCCCGAGTTGGCGGCGGGTCGCGGGTTTGATCAGCGCAGCGTCTATCATGCGTTTAACGTCTACGAGCATATCGCCCGCGTGCTGACGGTGGCAGGGGAGCTGGCGCTGTGTGACGGCGTCGCGCCCTCTTCGAGCTTGATGTGGGCAGCGTTTTTGCACGATGTGTCCAAGCCCGAGTGCTTTACGGTCGATCACGCCGGCAGCGGACACTTCTACGGTCATCCCGAGCTCGGCGCCAAGAAAGCGCGCGTCATTATGGATCGCCTAGCGCTCTCGCACGACCTGGTGCGCGACGTGTGCCTGCTCATCAAATATCACGACAAGCCGCTGCGCCCCGAGCGCTCCTGCCTGCTCAATATGATGCGCGCGCTTTCGGGCGAGGGCGTCGACACGCCGCGTCTGATGGACGAGCTCATGGATCTTAAGCGTGCTGACACACTTGGCAAGGCCCCGTCGTGCTTCTATTACGTCGAGACGATTGAGGAGATGCGCGCGATGGCGCACGAGCTGCTGAAGGCGGGGGAGCCCTATACGCTCAAGATGCTCGCCATTAACGGCGGCGACCTGATCCGCGCCGGTGTGAAGCCGGGGCCGGAACTGGGGCAGCTTCTCAACTCCGCCCTCGACGCCGTGATCGAGGACAACATCCCCAACAACCGCGAAGCCCTCCTGGCTCATATCAACTTGAACTAGCTAACCAGTTGACCTGCGCGTTCCATAACCTGCCGACAATTTTTTCGGCAATTTGGAATTTCTTCTTGCGCTGATGTTTTTTGTCCCGTAATATATTTCCTCGCAGCACGGCAGTGCAGATGTCATGTGGCCCGTTCGTCTAGCGGTTTAGGACGCCGCCCTCTCAAGGCGGAGATCACCAGTTCGAATCTGGTACGGGCTACCACTTCTTTTCTGCTGAGGCTTATGGCCCGTTCGTCTAGCGGTTTAGGACGCCGCCCTCTCAAGGCGGAGATCACCAGTTCGAATCTGGTACGGGCTACCACGCATCTGATACCCGGACTTCCCATGGAAGGCCGGGTTTTTTATTTTCAAACAACCGTCTGCAATTCCCGTTTGAACCAGAGCTTTGCGTTCTGCTTATGGTCCTTGCGGGTACAATATCCAAGATATTTTGACTGTTAGAAGGAGTCTCATGACGGAGTCCTCTCAGCATACGTCTAAGCCCCAGGTCGAGGTTGAGGCCTCGGGCGGAGATGACAATAAGAGCGCACGCCGCGGCGCCATCTTTATCGGCGTCGTGCTGGTGGGTTATATCGTCTATCTGGTGGTAACCGGGCAGATGGGGCAGTTCTGGGCCGCTATGTCGAGCGTGCAGGCGTCATGGCTCTTTGTCGCGTGTCTTTGCATGTTCATGTATCTGTTCTTTGGCATTGTGGCCTATGCGATCGCCGTATGGCTCGACCCTAATTCACCCGTCGGCATTCGCGACCTGATTTCGGTCGAGGCGAGTGGCATCTTCTTTGGCAACCTCACGCCCATGATGATGGGCTCGACTCCCGCCCAGATCTACCGCCTGACCAAAGCGGGCCAAAATGTCGGCGAGGCCGGAGCCACGCAGTTCACGCGCTTTATCGTGTATCAGTTTGGCCTCGTTGCCTGGGGCGCTATCCTACTGCTTGCTCGCATGCCGTTTTTTGCCGAGCGCTATGGCGACATGACGCTGCTGTGCGTCTTTAGCTTTGGTGGACACTGCTGCATCTTGCTTGGCATCTTCGCCGTCGCTCTCATGCCTAAGACCGTCACGCGCGTCGCCCATTGCATCATCAATTGGCTCGAGCGCATTGGTGTCTCGGCCACTAAGATCGAGGGATGGCGCACGTTTGTCGATGGCGAGATCTACTCCTTCTCCGAGAAGTTCAAGCTTTCGGCCGGACATTTTTCTTCCATGTTGCTCACCGTGTTTATCACCATGCTGCAGCTCGCGTTTTTCTATCTGGTGCCGTATTTCCTGATGCTTGCCTTTGGCCACCACGAGGTCGACTTTTTCTCGGTCATGGCCGCGAGCGCCTTTGTCCAGCTGCTGAGCTCTGCGGTTCCCTTGCCCGGTGGAACTGGTGGTGCTGAGGGCGGCTTTGCATTGTTCTTGGGTCATTTCTTTGGGTCGGCTTCGACCGCCGGCTATCTGCTGTGGCGCCTCATTACGTTTATTGCGCCGACCATTTTGGCTGCGCCCCTGCTGGGACTTAAGAGCGCCCACAACGAGAGCATCCATGCGCGCTGGAATCGTGTGATGCGCAAGCTCGGCCGTACGCCTCAGACGCCCTCTGCTCCCACTAAGCCGCACCCCACCAATGCTGTTACCGTTGATCCCAAGAAGCGCGCTCAGAAGGCTTCTGGGACCGCTAAGCCGGCTCATAAAGCCTATGTGCGCCAGACAGGCGATGGTATTCGCGTATCTCCGTCGGCACTTAATAAGAAGAAGCATCCCAAGCCGCAGTAGGGCAGTCGTGCGTTCTTCATGATGCGGGGCATATTTGTGCTGTATGGGGGATAATCCTCTTACGTAGATTATCTCTCATCTGTTGATGAATGCTCGCATATCGAAGGGACACGCCCATGGCAACCAGCAAACCGCGTCTTGACCGCCGCATCGTTCGCAGCCGTAATGCCATCCTTACGGCTTTCGAGCGCCTGCTCATGGAAAAGCCGCTGGCAGACATTACGGTGAGTGCCATCGCGCGCGAGGCCAATGTCGACCGCAAGACCTTTTACGTACACTTTGGTACGGTTGACGGCCTGCTCGATGCCATTGCCGTCGATGTGGTGGAGATGATTGTCGACTCGGTCGAGAAAACGCTTGCTTCTATGGACGGTGACACCAACGAGCGCGCTCTTGGCGCGGCGGCGACCTTCTTTAAAACCGTTAACGAGGCACTGTGCAACAACTTAGTGCTCAATCGTCAGCTGATCGAGAATATTCCGCTCGATGATTTCATGGCTCGTCTTCGTGCGCCGCTCGAACATGAGATTGCCGAGCGCGATCTGCTGCCCCAAGGTCTCAAGGACGAGATGTTCGACTATTATCTGGCGTTTTTGCTGTCGGGTATTATCGGTATCTATCGCACGTGGGCACTGTCTGACGGCTCGGTTCCTATCGAGCGTGTCTCTGAGGTCGCCAACGACCTAACTCTCAATGGTCTGTCGAGTCTGGAATCTCGCTTGGATTAGGCCTAGTTGGGCTCGTCGGCGTGGAAATACCTGTTCACGAGGTTCTCTGGCGCCTTGTAGACCTCGCCGCGTGGGAGCTGTAGCCTGAGGATCTTTAAAAGAAAGTCCAGTTTGTCCTTCCCACTCCAATTTGGAATCCTCCAATGCGCCTTCGCACGCTTGCATGACCTCGATACCATGCGAGCGTGCGAACTCGACGAGCTCTGCGTTGCGGGCGTTTATGGTGCCGAAGGCGGTGGGGCACACGATGAGGCGCGCACAGTGGACGAGGAGCTCTTTGGCGCGGGCTATGGTTTTATCCCCGATAGGCTCGAAGGCGCGTTCGGCCACGCATTCCGTCGCCAGGTCGCGCGCGAGCTCGCAGTCGATGTCCCCTTCGTGCAGAACGCCCGCGTAGAACGCCTTGCCATGCCGGATGAGCTGGCGAAACACAGCCGACCCCGTACCTGCGCCGGCGATGACGAACGTGTGCGCATCGCCGTGCGGGCGCCCAATTTCCACGCTGCCGAAGCGCTCGTTGAAGGTGCCATGTTGAAGGCCGTAGAGCTCGCCAATCGTCTCGCGCGTGAATATGTCCTCGGGTGCGCCGGCGCGGAAGACCCGGCCGTCCTTCACGCAAATCACCTTGTCGGCGCTTTTCTGCGCGAGCTCGAGTTCGTGGATGGACATGATGACAGCAACATTCCGCGATTTCGCAAGATGGCGAAGTATTCGCAGCAGGTCGATCTGGTAGCGGATATCGAGATACGACGTGGGCTCATCGAGCACGAGCACACGCGGGTCCTGCGCGATGGCGCGTGCGAGCATGACGCGCTGGCGTTGCCCGTCGCTTATCTGCATGAAGTCGCGCTCGGCGAGCCCTTCCACATGTGCGGTTTTCATGGCCTCGTCGACCCGATTATGGTCATCGGGCGTGAGTGTGCCCATTCGCCCGGTGTAGGGATGCCTTCCCGCCTCTACGATATCGCGGCAGGTGAGGAGCTCGGTCCGGGGGCGATCTGTCAGCATAACGGCAAGGTTCCTTGCGAACTCCGCCGTCTTCCATCGGGAAATTTCCCGCCCGTCGAGCTCGACCGTGCCGGCAAGCGGTGCCAGATGGCGTGTGATTGTTTTCAAGATGGTCGACTTGCCCGAGCCGTTCGGCCCGATGAGCGCCACGACGTCGCCCGCGCGAACCTCCAGATCGACGCCTTCGACTACGACCTTCTTGTCGTAGCCCGCCGATAGGTCGCTTATGCGGAAAAGCGGCGCTCCGTCAGCCTGCGTTTCGACCGGGGTTTCGAGGTTCGACTCCGCTCGAAGGAGGCGTTCCGCGCGCAGTTCCGCACGAGCCGAAAGTGTCTTCTGGCGCTTTCGTGCGAGCTTAGGACTGTCTAAGCATGGAATGTTCCCTCCGAGCGCTTTGGGCCGCGGCACGAATCCCCCCATCTACCTCACCCGCTTCTTCAGCATGAGCGCGATAACCACCGGCGCGCCGAAGATGGCGGTGACGGCGCTGATGGAAAGCTCGACGGGAGAGAACAGCGTGCGCGCGATCAAATCGCAACCCGCGCAGAAGATGGCGCCTCCCAAGAAGCACGCAGGAATCACGCGGATGGGCTTCGACGACTTCAGCGCCGACTTCACGAGATGCGGAACCGCGATGCCTACGAACGACACCGGACCAGCGAACGCGGTCACGCAGGCGGAGAGCATGCTCGCTAGAAGGACGAGCACCACGCGGAAGCGTGCGACGTTCACGCCGACGCTTTTCGCGTAGGCTTCTCCCAGCTGGAAGGCGGAAAGGGGCTTCGATATCGCGAATACGCATGCGCTCACGGTGATCACCACGACCGCGATGACCGCGATGTCGTCCCAGCTCGAACCCGAGAAGCTACCCAAAGACCAGTTGTGCAGGTTCACGATGGACTGGTCGTCGGCGAAGGCGATGAGGAAGTTCGTCGCCGCCGAGCAGATGTATCCCACCATGACGCCCGCCACGATGAGCATGGCCATGGAACTTATGCGCCGTGCGATGAGGAGCACGAAGCCGATGGTGATAAGCGAGCCCAGAAACGCTGCGGCCACCATGGCCGGCGAGGACATGGCCTGGTCCGCGCCCAGAAGTACGATCATCGTAAGCGCGACGACGAACTTTGCGCCCGAGGAGACGCCCAAGATGAACGGGTCGGCGATGGGATTGTTGAAAAACGTCTGCAGCAGGAACCCGGAGAGCGAAAGTGCCCCGCCGAGAAGCACGGCTGAAAGCACGCGCGGCAGGCGAATCTCCCAGATGACTTGGCTTTCCATGGAATTGGCCGCGCCGCCCGAAAGGATGCCGGGGATATGGTCTGCGGGCACGAGCACGCTCCCGATGCACAGGTTGGCCCCGACGAGCACGATGAGGGCAACAGCGAGCAGCGCCGTCACGACGCGACACCGCGCGGCGCGCCCCGATTCGTCGTATGTCATGGAAAGCCGGCTTCTCATGGCGCTAGCCGAGCTTCCTCAGATAATGGAAGTCGCTCGCGTCATCGCCGGTGAACGCCCCGTGCAGCTCGTCGATAATGTCGGCGGTAGAAGTCATCTGCTGGTACATGTCGGCGCTTGTGACCCAGACGTTGCCGTTCTTCACGGCTTTGAACTGCGACAATAGCGCGTTTTTGCCTACGAAGTCGTTCAAGGTGGCAACCGATTCGTCGATGGTGCCGTTGTAGACGATAATGTCGGCATCCTTCGCCGTCGCGTAGAAGCGCTCCATTTCGAGCGTTACTGACGAACCTGACGTCGACGCCGTCTGCGCGTCATCGAGCGCGTAGTTGCCGCCTGCAAGCTCGATCATCTGCGCCACGTAGTCGCCCGCCCGCCGCGTGACGGCGGCCCCGTTCGAGTTAATGTAGAAATACGCCACGGTTTTACCTGACGACGCGAGCCCCGACGTTTGCTCGACGCGGGCCTTCTGCTCGTTGAACAGGTGCGTGGCCTCGTCTTCCTTGTCGAACAGGACGCCGAAAAGCTTAATCCACTCGACGCGCCCGAGTGCTTCGGGCTCGCTTGACGACTGTTCGGTGAGCACGACGAGCCCGAGCTTCTGCAGCTTTTCCTTCACATCGGGTGTGTGGTTGATCATGGTGTTCTCGATGGCGAGCGTGCAGCCCGAGGCCGATATTCGCTCGTAGTCGGGCGCGCTGTACTTGCCGCCGTAGGCGATCGCTCTACTTTCGAGCGCGCTTTTGAAGCCCGCGACCGAGCAATCGTCGGCCTTCGAGCCCGACATGAAGATATTGTCGTTCGCATCGAGCGCGTCGACCAGGCACATCGTCGCCGACGACACGAGGTACACCTTGTCGGCGGGGCGCCTTATGACCGCGATGTCGGAGCTCAACCCATCAGGTACCTTCGCATCTTGCGGCACCACGAGGAAGCGCTCCCCGTTCGAAACGCAGATAAGCCGCAGGCCGCCTTCGTACTCGTCGACAGTGAAGTGCTTGGCGTATTCAAGCTGAAGCGCCCCCGTCGGCTCCCAGCCGCAGCCCAAATCGGCGTTGTGGAAGTCGGCCGCGGCGCTTGAAGCCGTTCCCGCAGGGGAGCCGCCGCTTGCTTCGTCGCCCGATTTCTCCTTCATGGTGGATGAGTCGAAGTGGATCGTGTAGTCGATGGTGTGCGGCGTCGACATGGCGACGGTCTCGGCCGACACGGCGATGTCCTCGTCGAGCGTGACGGGTATCTCGAACGTGGAGTTGCCGCCGTCGTTTACGGGCGCGTAGTCCACGCCGTCGACGGTCATCTTGTCGTAGTTCGAACTCGACCAGGTGATGGTCGCGGTGTAGGTGTCGCCATCCTTCACAATTGTGGTTGGTGAGGCGATGCTTGCGCGCCCTGACCCACCGGAAAGCGAGACGCTCACAGTGTATTCCTGAGAGCCCGCCGTGTCACCGGTCGCGTTCGGGCTCGCACTGCACCCCGCGAAGGGAAGCGCGAGCAGGGCGACGAGAACGCAGGCGATTACGCGCGCCGCGATGCTGCGGCGCTTCCTGTTTTCCCCCTTGGGAAGAATCGACCGCATGGCGTTACTTCAGTGCGCCGGCGCGCAGATCGACGCCGGCGGATTCGAATACGAGCGTGCGGTCGTACCACCGCTCCCTTTTAATGCTCCACGCGGCGCAGGCGGTGTCCTCGTCGAGCGCATCGACGGGCACGTCGTAGGTGTACTTGCCTTCCGCGTTTTCCACATAGGGGATGAAGTCGGCCTCGCTCGCGGCGGCAGCCTCGTCGCCCGTGCCCATGAAGAGCTTGCCGTAGCCCGTGCCGGAAAGTGTCATCACGCAGTGCATGGAGCCGTTTTCCACGATGAGCTGGGCGTCCACAATCCTGAACATATTCGAGCTGGAATCTACGGTGATTGGATAGGTGCCGTCAGCCACCTTGTCGGCGGTAATGGGGGCAGCGCTTGCGCCCTCGGGCGCATCGGCCGCCTGTTCGGTCTTTTCCTGGGAATCGGCATCGCTTGCCTTTGCGCTGTCGATTGAATTTCCGCCGCAGCCGGCGAGCGAGAACGCGAAAAGCGCCGCCGACAGGGCGAAGACGAGGGTTTTCTTCAACATGGAGGGGTTCCTTTCAATCGCTTCGACCGCCCGCGCCGTGCGGTGGGCGGGCGGGATGCGAATGCAACGGGCATGCGCCGTCGGTCGGGGAAGGCGCATGCCCGTTGCACGGGGACGCGACCGGCGCCCCCGTGCGCGGCGAGTTTACAGCTTGGCGATGGCGTCGTCCACGTGCGAGACGTAGATGTCGTCGACCGCGACGTTCTGTCCCAGACCCTGGAGCAGGCACGTCACTTCGAAGCCGGCGGCCACGAACTTCGCAGCCCAGCTGTCAGGGTCGGTCTCGTCTGCCATGTCGTTGTTCGCGTGGTCGCCCGCGACCACCATGAACGGCGCGAGCACGGCCTTCTTGTAGCCTGCGGCGCTCGCGGCGGCGATAACATCCTCGCAGGTCGGTTCAGCCTCGACGGTGCCGACGAAGAACTGCGTCAAGCCCTCGTTCTTGAACACTTCCTGCATCTTGGCATAGTCGGCGTTGGAATCGGCTTCGGTGCCGTGGCCCATGAGGCACAGCGCCGTCTTGCCGTCGTCGAAGGACGCCATGTTCTCCTTAATGGCTGCGGCCACCTTCTTGTAGTCGTCGTCGGAGGTGAGCAACGGGTCGCCGAGCGAGATCTTATCGAACTTGTCGGCGTACTTGTCGAGCTCGTCTTTCACGTCGGTGTATTCCAGGCCACCCATGAGATGCGTCGGCTGCACGACGATTTCCTTCACGCCGTCTTCCACGCAGCGGTCGAGCGCCTCGGTCATGTTGTCGATCGTGATGCCGTCGCGTTTCTTCAGCTTATCGATGATGATTTGCGCGGTGAAGGCGCGGCGGATGTCGTAGTCCTGCCAGTACTTCTCGCGGATAGCGTCTTCGATGGCGCCGATGGTGATGTGGCGCGAGTCGTTGTAGCTCGTGCCGAAGCTCGTGACGAGGATGACCGGCTTCACGGCCTTCTCCTTTTCACTCGATTTCTCGGAACTCGCGGAGGTGTTGGAGCAGCCCGCGAGCGCGACTCCGGCGAGCGCGACGGCTCCGGTTGCTGCTGCGCCCATGAAGCCGCGGCGTGACATCTGGTCGGACATGGTTTTTCCTTTCCTCGGTTTGCCGGTCCCCCGGCGACAGTTGCTTGTCGGCACAAGCGAAAGAAAAGCGCACCCCTCGGGGTTCACAAGGAGCTAACGCCACAGCGATGCCGTGAGGAAAAGGCGAAGCAGTCTGGCTTGGGGCGCGAGGCGGTTCGCCCGCGCGTCCTATACAGTAATGTCCCTTGCCCAGGATTCCCACCTGGTTCCCTCCGCAAGCCAGCGCGGGCTGTGCGGGCGCCGCGCCGGTCATTTCCTTTTATCCGATTGTCATATGCTCGTTGCCGAAACTTTTACTATGATAGTGGGCACTTGTGAACGTGTCAAAGCCAGGGCGGGCGGCATTGCGCCTCCTGCCTGCGTATTTGCGCCGATTGCCGCCGCAGGCGCCGTGTTTTGCCCGCTGCGCGAATGGCGGCGTAAACGGTTGCGATGAGAAACGGGAAGGGAAGGCTCGGATGATTCATATCGTTGGCGCAGGCTCGGGCGCCGCCGACCTTATCACGCTGCGCGGGGCGCGCCTTCTGCGTGCGGCCGACGTGGTCGTTTGGGCGGGAAGCCTTGTGAATCCCGAGCTGCTCGCTGAGTGCAAGGAATCCTGCATCGTCTACGACAGCGCGCACATGACCTTGGAGGAAGTGCTCGACGTGATGTGCGCGGCAGATGCGCGGGGCGAGGAAGTGGTGCGCCTGCACACGGGCGACCCGTGCCTGTACGGCGCCATCCAGGAGCAGATGGACGCGCTCGACGCGCGCGGCGTGGACTACGAGGTGGTGCCCGGCGTGTCGAGCTTTTGCGGTGCCGCGGCGGCGCTTCGCCAGGAATACACGCTGCCGGGAATCAGCCAGTCGGTCGTGATCACGCGGCTTTCCGGACGTACCCCCATGCCCGCGGGCGAGGGCATGCGCACCATGGCGGAAAGCGGCTCGACTATGGTTATCTTCCTGAGCTCGGGTATGCTCGCCGAGCTTTCCGCCGAGCTTTTGGCCGCGGGCCGCAGCTCCGACGAGCCGGCGGCGCTCGTGTACAAGGCGACCTGGCCTGAGGAGCGCGTGGTGCGCTGCACAGTGGGCACGCTCGCCGATGCGGGCGCGCGAGAGGGCATCGACCGCACGGCGCTCGTGGTGGTGGGCCGCGTGCTCGGAGCTCGCGGCGGGCTTGCGCACGACGGCGCGCAAGCGGAGTCGTACGAGCGCAGCAAGCTTTACGACCCTTCGTTTGCCACGGGGTATCGGAAGGCGAGCAGCTAGCGTGGCCTTCGAGCACTACATATATACCGGGACGACCCGCCTGCGCTGCGGCTACACCACGGGGAGTTGCGCCGCGCTCGCGGCGAAGGCGGCCTGTGAGATGCTCTTGTCACGAAAGCCCGTCGGCCGCGTGTCGATCGTCACCCCCGGCGGGCTGCCCGTCGAGGCGAACGTGGTCGACGCATTTATCGGCGAGGGGTGCGCCCAGTGCGCCGTGCGAAAGGACGCAGGCGACGATGCCGATGTGACCGACGGCGTGCTCGTGTACGCGCGCGTGGAACATGCGGGGTCGGGCACGGGTACTGCGGGCAGCAAGGGCGTGCCCGCGCGCGAATCGGAAGTTTCCGTCGATGGCGGCGTGGGCGTGGGGCGCGTGACGTTGCCCGGGCTCGAGCAGCCGGTGGGGGCGGCCGCCATCAACGCGACGCCGCGCGCGATGATCACTTCGGCGGTGCGCGAGGTGTGCGCCGCGCATGGCTTTTCTGGAAATATTGCTGTGACGATTTCGGTACCCGAGGGTGTTGCCCTTGCCGAAAAGACCTTCAACCCGCACCTGGGGATAAAGGACGGCATCTCCATCCTGGGCACGACGGGCATCGTCGAGCCGCGCAGCCTCGCTGCCTTGCGCGACAGCATCGAGCTCGAGATCCGGCAGCATGCGGCTATGGGGCGGCGCGGAGTCGTGCTCACGCCCGGCAACTACGGCGGGCAGTTCATCTCGGGGCATTTCCACCTAAACGGTGCGCCGGTGGTCTTCATCTCCAACTTCGTGGGCGATGCGATTGATTGCTGCGTTCGCGAGGGATTTACCAATGTCCTTCTTGTGGGACACATCGGCAAGCTGGTGAAGGTCGCGGGCGGCATCATGGACACCCATTCGCGTACCGCCGACTGCCGCGCGGAGATTCTGGCCGCCCACGCGGCCTTGGCCGGCGCGGGCGCGAAGACCGTGCGCGAGATCATGTCGTCGGTCACGACCACGGCGGCGCTCGAGGTAATCGAGGCCGCCGGCGTGGGGGACGCTGCGCGCGCCTCGCTCGCTGCGGCAATCGAGGACAGGTTGCGCCGCCGCGCGGCGGGCGCATGCGACATCGCCGCGGTCGTGTTCGACGCCGAGCGCCGCGAGCTTTTCCGCACGTCGGGCGCCGATGCAGTTATCGGGGAATTGGGGGCGACGTATGAGTAAAGGCGTGCTTTACGGGGTGGGTACGGGGCCTGGCGACCCCGAGCTTCTCACGATCAAGGCCGTCCGCACAATCGAATCGTGTCCGGTCATCGCCGCACCGCAGACGGCGGACGGGGTCATGGTCGCGCTCGACATCGTGCGCGGCGCCGTCGACCTTACAGGCAAGACGGTGATCCCCGTGCGATTCTCGATGACGCGCGATCTCGAGCGCCGCGCGGCCGAGCATGCCTCGCTTGTTCGCGAGCTTGTCGCGCACCTGGATGCGGCCCGCGACGTCGCGCTGCTGAACCTGGGGGACCCGAGCATCTACGCCACCTTCCAGCGCATAGCGCCCGACGTGCGCGCCTGCGGGTTCGAGGCGCGCGCCATTCCCGGCGTGCCGAGCTTCTGCGCGGTCGCCGCGGCGCTCGAGCGCGACCTCACGCCCGAGATGTCGTCGCCTCTGCACATCGTGCCCGGCGGCTACGACGACGTGCGCCGTGCAATCGGCTGGCCGGGGACGAAGGTGGTCATGAAGGCGCGCCGCTCGCTTGCGGACACGAAGCGCTTCCTTCGCGAGGAGGGTGCCTTCGACGGTGCCGAGCTTGTAGAGGACTGTGGTCTTCCGGGCGAGCGCGTGTACCGCTCGCTCGACGATGTGCCCGATCGGGGCAGCTACTTCTCGACGATGGTGGTGCGCTAGATGAGGGTTTCCTGCATAGCGTTCACTGAGAGGGGGTATGCGTTGGCGGTGCGCACCGCACACGCGCTTTCCGATTGCGCGCAGACAGGTGAAGACGACCCTGGCTGGGACGTTTCCGTTTCGCGCGGGTTCGGCGAGGGGAAGGCCGACCTGCGCGCATGGACGGCGCTCGCGTGGGAAGCGTCGGACGCGCTTCTGTTCGTGGGCGCGGCGGGCATCGCCGTGCGGGCGATCGCGCCGCATGTCGCCTCGAAGGCAAACGATCCCGCTGTTGTGGCGATCGACGAGGCGGGGCGCTTTGCCGTCCCGCTTTTGTCGGGGCATTTGGGCGGTGCGAACGAGCTTGCGCAAACTGTGGCACGCGCGGCAGGGGCCATCCCCGTCATCACCACGGCGACCGACGTCCGCGGCGTGTGGGCGGTGGATACGTGGGCGCGCTGTGCGGGGCTCGCCGTTTCGAATCCCGAGGCCATCAAGCGAGTGTCGGCGCGGCTGCTTTCGGGCGGGCGCGTGGCGCTCTATTCCGACATGCCGATTTCGGGACAGCCGCCTGAGGGGGTTGACATTGCGTCCGACCGCGCTCGGGCCGATATCGTCGTGTCGCCGTTCGCTGGCGCGAATGCAGGTGCGTCCGTTCGTGCGGCGGAGACAACGGGCGAGGTCGTGCCCGCCGGTGAGACGGGGAAGCCGGCGGGCGTGCGGGCGCAGGCGCCTGCGCCCGAGCCGCTTCGCCTTGTCGTGCCCTGCATCGTTGCGGGCATTGGGTGCCGTCGCGGTGCGTGCGCCGAAGCGATCGAGGAGGCGTTTCTTCTCGCGTGCGGGCAGGTGGGTATCTCGCCTTCGGCCGTGCGCGAGGCGGCGACGATCGACGTGAAGGCGCACGAGGAGGGTCTGCTCGCCTTCTGCTGCGCGCGCAATATCCCGCTTGCGACGTATTCCGCAGAGGAGTTGTCGCAGGTCGAAGGCAGCGTTTCGCCATCTGATTTCGTGCGCGCGACGGTGGGGGTCGACAACGTGTGCGAGCGGGCAGCGCTCGCGGAGGGGGGCAAACTTATCTTCCCGAAGCTCGCTCACGGCGGCGTGACCGTCGCGTTTTCCAAGGCAACTATTAAACTTTCGTTTAAGGAGCGGTGATGGGAAAGCTCTTCGTGGTGGGAATCGGCCCGGGCGGCCCCGACGGCATGACGATTGCGGCTCGACGTGCGCTCGAGGCGTCCGACGTCGTTGTGGGTTACACGAAATACGTGGAGCTCGCGCTCGCCGCCGTGCCCGACGCGGCGCATCTCGTGACGCCGATGATGCACGAGGTCGAACGGTGCCGCCTTGCGCTTTCGCGCGCGCAGAGTGGAGAAGCCGTGGCGCTCGTGTGCAGCGGCGACGCGGGCGTGTACGGCATGGCGAGCCCCGTGCTGGAGCTTGCGGAGGACTACCCCGATGTAGACGTGGAAGTTATCGCCGGGGCCACCGCGGCTCAGAGCGGGTCGGCGGTGCTCGGCGCCCCGCTTGCCCACGACTTCGCGGTCGTGTCGCTCTCCGACCTGCTCACGCCATGGGAGGTCATCGAGCGCAGGCTCGCCGCCGTGGCGAGCGCCGACTTCTGCATCTGTTTGTACAACCCGCGCAGCAGAAAGCGCGCCGACAGGCTCTCACGCGCGGCGAAGATTATGCTCGAATGGAAGGCCCCCGACACGCTCTGCGGCTGGGTACGCAACATCGGGCGCGAGGGGCAGCAGTCGGGCATGTGCAGGCTCTCCGAGCTGGGGGAGATCGACGCCGACATGTTCACCACCGTGTTCGTCGGCAACGCGGACACGAAGCTCGTAGGCGGCCGTATGGTCACGCCGCGCGGGTATCGGGAGATTCCATGCGAAAGGTAACGATCATCGGGGCGGGGCCCGGAAACCCCGACTTGCTCTCGCGCGCGGCGCTCGACGCGATCGACATCGCCGACGTGGTCATCGGCGCTCATCGCGCGCTTGCCGGCATCGACGTGCCGTCCGACGTGGTGAGATGCGAGCTCGTGAAGACGGCGGACATCGTCGCCGCGCTCACCGATGCGGCGTCGTGGCAGCGCGTCGTGGTCGTGATGACGGGCGATGTGGGGCTGTTCAGCGGCGCGCGCCGCCTGGTGGAGGCGCTCTCCGGCGACGCGCAGGTGGACGTGCGCGTCATTCCCGGCATAAGCTCAGCGTCGTATCTCGCCGCGCGCCTCGCGCGTCCATGGCAGGATTGGCGCTTCGCGAGCGCTCACGGCGTGGCGTGCGACATCGTGGCCGAGGCCGAGCGCGCAGGTGAGCTCTTCCTCGTCACGTCGGGCGGGGAAGATCCCTCGCGGCTTTCGGGCGAGCTTGTGCAGGCGGGCTTCGGGGACGCGTGCGTGACGGTGGCCGAGCGCCTGTCGTACCCCGACGAGCGCATCACCTGCGCGACCGCAAGTGAAATCACAGGTCAGACGTTCGACGACTTGAACGTGATGCTTATCGATTTCGCAGGCGGCGCCGGGTCGCCTGCGGGCTCTAGCGCAGCCTCCGAGGTGCCGGCCGGCGTGTCTGCGCCCGCGGCGGCTTCTTCCGCGGCGGACTCTGCGGGCGCATCCCGCGCCGCGATCTCCCGCTGGCCGTACGCTTCCTCGGGCATTCCCGACGAGCTCTTCATCCGCGGCGACGTTCCCATGACCAAGCAGGAGGTGCGCGCCGTCGCGCTCGCGAAGCTGCGCCTTACCGCGACCGACACCGTGTGGGACGTCGGCGCCGGCACGGGGAGCGTGTCGATCGAGGCGGCGCTCGTCGCGCGAGCGGGGTCGGTATGGGCGGTCGAGCGCAACGCGGCCGGCGTGCGGCTCATCCGAGAGAACGCGGATGCATTCGGGTGCGGCAACGTGCATGCGGTCCCCGGTGTCGCCCCCGAAGCGCTCGCGATACTGCCCGTCCCCGACGCCGTGTTCGTCGGCGGGAGCGCGGGCGAGCTTCCCTCCATCGTGGAGGTGGCGCTCGAGAAGAACTCGCAGGTTCGCCTGTGCGTGCCATGCGTCACCGTTGAGACGCTCACCGAGGCGTGCGCGCTCCTCTCGAGTTCGCGCTTTAAGGGGTTCGAGGCTTGCCAGGTGTCGGCCGCCCGCGCCGAGGCTGTAGGCTCGCACCATCTTATGAAGGCGCAAAACCCCGTGTTCCTCGTCAGCGCGCGTGGTGCGGGCGCGGATGCCGAGGAGCTTGACGATGTCGGGGCGCTTGTTGAGTCGCCTGTCGGGGAGGACCCCTCTGCCGAGGGGAAACCATCCGTTGAGGTGGTCTCGCTTGCTAACTGCAACGCCGCAGGTGGGGAAGGCGGTGCCCGGTGAGCACGTCCATCCCGCGCTTCATGGTCGCTGCACCCTCGAGCGGGAGCGGCAAGACGGTCGTCACGTGCGCGCTCCTGCGCGCGCTCGCGCGTCGCGGCCTTGCATGCGCGGCCTTCAAATGCGGCCCCGACTACATCGACCCGCTCTTTCACCGCCGCGTCGTGGGTGCGCGCTCGGGCAATTTAGACGGCTTCTTCACCGACGCCCCGACGCTGCGCGCCCTGCTCGCACGCGGCGCCGCGGGCGCGGATGTCGCGGTGCTCGAGGGGGTTATGGGCTTCTACGACGGCATGGCGCCCGGCGTGGCCGACGCGAGCAGCTACCAGGTTGCGCGCGACACGGAAACGCCGGTCGTTTTAGTGGTGAACGGGCGCGGGGCGTCTTTATCGCTCGCCGCCGTAATCCGCGGCATCGCCGAGTTCCTGCCTTGTGCGAACGTGCGCGGCGTCGTGCTGAACAAGACGAGCGCCGCTGCCTGCGCCTACGCGGCGCCTGCGATCGAGAAGCACACGGGCGTCGCGGTTTTGGGGAATATCCCCGCCGACGAGGCGTTCTCGCTCGAAAGCCGGCATCTGGGGCTTGTGACCGCCGACGAGGTCGAGCAGCTCTCCGCGCGCATCGACAAGATGGCCGAGCTGGTGGAAAAGAGCGTCGACGTCGACCGCTTGCTCGAAATAGCGGCAACGGCACCCGATATCCGCGAGGAACCTTACCGGTTGGAGCCGATCGCGGGAGCGCGGCCCATCGTCGCAGTCGCGCGTGACGAGGCGTTCTCGTTCTACTACGAGGAGAACCTGCGCGCGTTCGAGGACCTGGGTTGCGAGCTGGCCTTTTTCAGCCCCCTGTGTGATAGCGAGTTGCCCCGGGGGACAAGCGCCCTCTATCTGGGGGGCGGCTACCCGGAACTCCATGCGCGGCAGCTCTCCGAGAACGCGCCGATGCGCGAGGCGGTGCGGCGCGCGGTGGAATCCGGCATGCCGACGGTCGCCGAATGCGGTGGGTTTCTGTACCTGCAGCGCGAAATCGCCGATAGCGAGGGGCGGCGCTGGCCTGTTGCGGGCGCCCTTGAGGGCGCAAGCGAGAACGGGGGAAGGCTGTCCCATTTCGGGTACGTGGAGCTCACTTCCCAACGCGACGGGCTCTACGGGCCGCGCGGCACACGCATCCGCGCGCACGAGTTCCACTACTGGCAGTCCACCTGCCCGGGCGGCGACTTCTGGGCGCAGAAGCCCCGGCGCGACAAGGGCTGGCCGTGCATGACGACCACCCCGTCCCTGGTGGCGGGCTTCCCGCATGTGTACTATCCTGCGAACCCCGACGTTGCTCGCGCGTTCGCGTCTGTCGCAGCGTCGTTTGCAGAGAGGAGACGGCATGGCTGAAGCAACCGAAACCGCGCTTGCCTGCATCCGCGAGGAAGTCGAGCGCGCGTTCTCGTCGGCGCCGGGCGCCGTGCTCGAAGCCACGCTCTCTCGGATCGAGCCCGCAGACGAGTGCGCCCGCGCCGCCGCGTACGCCGCGTGGGACTCCATCGCGCACCCCTTGGGGGGATTGGGCGACTTCGAAGACGCCGTCGCGTGTATCGCCGCAGCTCAGGGGAGCGCCGAGGTGGCCGAGTTTCCCCGTGCGCTCGCGGTATTCTTCTCCGACAACGGGGTCGTTGCCGAAGGCGTGTCGCAAAGCGGGCAAGACGTGACGCGAGCCGTCGCGCGCAACATGTGCGAGGGGGCCACGAGCGCCTGCCGCATGGCGGCGTTCGCGGGTGCCGAGGTCGTGCCCGTCGACGTGGGTATGGCCCGGGGTATAGAAGACACGCGCATGGTGCGCGCGAACGTGCGGCGGGGGAGCGGCAACATCGCGCACGGCCCCGCTATGTCTCGCGATGGGGCCGTGCGTGCGATCGAGGTCGGAATCGCCGTCGCGTGCGGGCTTGCCCGCACCGGCGTGCGCCTTCTCGCCGCGGGCGAGATGGGCATCGGCAACACGACCACCTCGGCGGCGGTGGCCGCAGTGCTCATCCGGGCGGAAGCGCGGAGCCTCGTCGGGCGCGGCGCGGGGCTCTCGGACGCCTCACTCGCGCGCAAGCGCGACGTGGTCGAGCGTGCTATCGACGCGAACTCGCCCGATCCCGCCGACCCGATCGACGTGCTCTCGAAGGTGGGCGGCTTCGACATTGCGGCGATGTGCGGCTTCTACCTGGGGGCCGCGGCCTCGAAGGCGCCGGCGCTCCTCGACGGGGTCATATCCTGTACGGCGGCCCTGTGCGCAGCGCGCCTGTGCCCCAACGCCTTGGGCTACCTCGTGGGCACCCACGCATCAAGCGAACCCGCAAGCCAGGAGCTCCTTCGCGAGCTCGGCTTAAAGGCACCCCTCGACGCAGGCATGCACTTGGGCGAGGGCGCGGGCGCCATGGCGTATCTGCCCCTTCTGGATTCGGCGCTGTGCGTGTACCGGGATGGGAAGACGTTCACGGCGACTGGTATGGCTGCGTACGAGCATTTCGAGGCCGGGAAATGAAGGTGACGCTCGTCATCGGCGCCGCCGCGAGCGGCAAGAGCGCCTACGCCGAGTCCCTGTGCCTCGGGCACGACGGCCCCCGCGTGTACCTGGCAACGATGGAGCCCTTCGGGGAAGAGGGCGCCCGCCGCATCGCGCGCCATCGGGCGCTGCGCGAGGGCAAGGGGTTTTCTACCCTCGAGTGCACGCGTGACGTGGGCGCCGCAGTGCCCGGGCTTCCGCGCGGCTGCACGCTTCTTTTGGAGGACGTGGGCAACCTGGTTGCGAACGAGCTCTTCGCGGAAGGCGGCTTGTCCCCGCGTGACCCCGACGCTGCGGCGCGCGAGGTGCTCGGAGGCATTGAACGGCTCGCTCAGGCCGCTGCGTATACGGTGGTGGTCACCGTCGACGTGTTCGCCGATGGGATGCGCTACGATGAGGGGACCGAGGCATGGAGGCGCGCGCTCGCGCGCGTGAACGCGGGCGTGGCGGCGCTGGCCGACCATGCAGTCGAAGTGGTATGCGGGATTCCCGTGTGGATGAAAGGCGAAGGACCTACAAGGTGAAGATAGCAGAGGCAATCGGCGCGGCGTTCGGAACGTTCTCGCGCATCCCCGTCCCGAAATCGGCCTGGACCGATTTCGGGTCAACCCATGCGCTTGCCGCGTTTCCCCTGGTGGGCCTCGCGGAAGGCTTCCTCATGACGGCGTGGGGGCACGTGGCGAACCTGCTCGGCGTGCCCGCGACCATCGTCGCGGCCGTGCTCGTGGCGTTGCCTGTGGCGGTGACGGGAGGCATCCACCTAGACGGGCTCTGCGACACCTCCGATGCGCTTGCAAGTTGGGCCCCGCGCGAGCGAAAGCTCGAGATCATGCACGACCCGCGGGCGGGCGCCTTCGGGGTCATCGGTGTTGTTGTGTACCTTATTCTGCAGTTTTCCCTGTTCACCGCGCTGCCGCTTACGGCGGGGGCGTTCCTCGCGCTTCTGTGCTCGCTCGTGTTCTCCCGCGCGCTTTCGGGGCTCGCCGTAGAATGCTGGCCTGCCGCGCGGGCGGACGGCATGGCCGCGGGACTCTCGCCTGCTAAGAAGCGCGCGGCGATCGTCGTGCCGCTTTGCGCTTTCGCTGCGGCTTCGGCTGCAGGGATGGTCTCGTGCGCTCAGGCCGTCGGCGCCCTTATGGCGGTGGCGGGGCTTTTGGCGCTCGCGTGGTACCGTCATGTTGCCCTGTCCCGCTTCGGCGGGGTGACGGGGGATTTGGCCGGATGGTTTCTGCAATGGGCCGAGCTCGCGATGCTTGCCATGCTGGTGGTGGGGGGTATGCTCCTATGATTCTCGTGTTAGGTGGCGCGCATTCGGGGAAGAGGACCTTCGTGCGCGAAAAGCTCGGGTTCGCAGCGGACGATTTCGTCGACGCGGCGCAGCTCGCGGCGGGCAGCGTGCCCGCGGCTTTTGCCGGCCGCGTCGCGTACCGTGCTGAGGAACTCGTACGCGCGCTCGACGCTGACCGGGCGCTCGAGTGGCTGATCGGCTTCGACGCAGTGATTCTGACCTTGGTCGGCTCGGGGGTCGTCCCTATGCGTGCGGAAGACGCCCAATGGCGCGAGCGCGCGGGGCGCCTGGGATGCGCGCTCGCTGCGCGCGCCGACGTCGTCGTGCGCATGACGTGCGGGATTCCCCAGGTCATCAAAGGAAACCTTGCCGATGCGCCTCGAGGGACGCTGGGCGCGGGCGCGCCTTTGGAAGTCATCTTCGTGCGCCATGGTGCCACGGCGGGCACGGAAGACCATCGCTACAGCGGGGCGGGCACCGACGAGCCCCTGTCGAGCGCGGGCGAGCGCGCTTTGCGCGACCTCGCGTGCGATCGTGACGTGTTCCGTGTTATCACGAGCGGCATGGCCCGTACCGACCAGACGGCACGCATTCTCTTCCCGAACGCGGAGCTTATGGCGTGCCCCGGTCTGCGCGAGATGGATTTCGGCGACTTCGAGGGGCGAAGCGCCGCCGAACTTAAAGAGGATGCGCGTTACCGCGCCTGGGCAGACTCCTGGTGTGAGACGCGCTGCCCGCATGGCGAGGGCAAGAGCGATTTCACCCGCCGCGTCGTCGCGGCGTTTCGGGAGGCGTGCGATTCGGAGCGCGCCCAGGGGAGTGGGCGCGCCGTCTTCGTCGTTCACGCGGGTACCGTGAAAGCGCTGCTCTCCGAGCTAGCTGTCCCGAAAATGGGATACTTCGACGTGCATACCGAGCCGGGCGGCGCATGGGCCGCCACTTGGGATGGGCGCTGCCTTCGCGACGTTCGCCCCGCTTCGGGGGGCGATGCCCGGTGATGACGATTCTTGCCGTCGCCGCCGGGTTCGCGGCCGACCTTGCCTTCGGCGACCCGCGCTGGCTTCCCCATCCCGTCGTCGCCATGGGGCGCGCGATCACGTGGGCCGAAGGCCGCCTGCGGGGCGCATTCCCGCAAACGTCCGCGGGTACGCGCGCCGCAGGGCTTGTGCTCGCCGTGGCGCTTCCGCTTGCGTGTGGGCTTTTGACCTGGGGAATCCTGCATCTTTGCGGCATGGTTCACTCCGGCTTGCGCTTCGTGGCCGAGGCATGGGCGAGCTATCAGATTCTCGCGGCATGCGAGCTGCGCCGCCAGAGCCTGGCCGTTGCCCGCGCGTTCTCGAAGGGCGGACTTGTCGCGGCGCGCGAAGCCGTCGGGCTCATCGTGGGACGTGACACGTCTGTTCTCGACGAGCAGGGCGTCGCGCGCGCCGCCGTGGAAACGGTGGCGGAGAACGCGAGCGACGGTGTCATCGCGCCGCTTTTCTACCTTATGATCGGGGGTGCGCCCTTGGGCATGGCGTACAAGGCGGTGAACACGCTCGACAGCATGGTGGGCTACAAAAACGAGCGCTACATCGACTTCGGTTGCGCCTCGGCGCGCCTCGACGATGCGGTGAACTGGATTCCCTCGCGGTTATCGGCCCTGCTCATGATCGCTGTGTGCCCGATCGTCGGGCTCGACGCGCGCGGGGCGGCGCGCATCTGGCGCCGCGACAGGCGTCGCCATGCGAGCCCGAACGCGGCGCAGACCGAGTCGGCGTGCGCGGGTGCGCTCGGACTGCGCCTGGCAGGACCCGCGGTGTATTTCGGCAAGCTCGTTGAGAAACCGACGATAGGCGACGCGTCCCGCGAAATCGAGTGGGGCGACATCGCCCGGGCGACAAGGCTCATGCTCGCCGCGTCCGTATGCGCGCTCGTCGTCTTCGGCGCCGCGCGCGCGGCGGTCGTACTCGCCGTGGGGGCGATGGCATGAGGAAAGACCACGCCGCGCCCCGGGCTGCCGGGGGAATCCTGCGCGCCCGCACGCATGGGGGCAGCGCGCAATCGCTCGGCATCGCTTGCGAAGGGGGTGCCTCCGACCTCATTGACTTCTCGGTGAACGTGAATCCGGCAGGCCCCTCGCCGCGCGCCGTCGCCGCAGCTTGCAAGGCGCTTTCTCGAATCGACGCCTACCCCGATAGGGAAAGCCTCGCCCTCGTTCGCGCGCTAGCGCGCGACCAGGGCATTCCCGAAGATACTATCGTCTGCGGCGCGGGCGCGTCCGACATCATCTGGCGGCTCGCAGCGGCGGTGCGCCCGAAACGCATCGTCGTGTGCGCGCCGACGTTCTCTGAATATGCGGAGGCGGCATCGTACTACGGCGCATGCGTGCAGGAGTTCCCGCTCTCCGAAGCGGACGACTTCGACGTGCCCGCCTCCTTCGCCCGCGCGATCGAGGGGCCGGGAGACGTGGCGTACCTCTGCAATCCGAACAACCCGACGGGGCGCCTCGTCGACCCCCGTGTGATCGATGCTGCGGCTTGCCGCTGCGAGCAGGTGGGCGCGCTGCTCGTCGTGGACGAGTGCTTCCTCGGATTTGCGCCCGACGCCCGCGAAAGGAGCGTGGCCGCACGCGCCGCGTGTTCGCGCCATGTGGCCGTGCTCTCCGCGTTCACCAAGCTCTACGGAATGGCGGGGTTGCGGTTGGGATATCTGATCAGCGGAAACGCCCAACTCATCGAGGGGATTCGCCGGGCGGGGCAGGCGTGGCCCGTCTCCTCGGTCGCCGAGGCCGCGGGTATCGCCGCCCTGGAAGACGTCGAATACGTCTCGCGCACGCGCGATGTATTGGCGGGCGAGCGAGCGTGGCTTTCCCACGAGCTCTCCTCGCTCGGGCTTTCCGTCGTGCCGTCGGATGCGAACTTCCTTTTAGTCCGCACGCCGGCGAAAGACATCCCCGAGCGCCTGTATAAACAGGGGGTTTTGGTCCGCACGTGCGACTCGTTTTCGGTACTGTCCCGTTTCTGGTGCCGCGTCGCGGTGCGCACGCGCAAGGAGAATGCCCGGCTTGCGATGGCGTTCAGCCGCGTGCTTCGGGCGGAAGGTGCATCGGGCGAAGGCGAACCCGACGAACGGGGCGGCGCTTCTTTCAGCGGCGCTATGGCGGGCGCGGATGGCCGAGGCTCGGCGAAGGAGGTCGATACCCGTGGGTAGGGCGAAGCCCATCATGATCCAGGGCACCATGTCGAACGCGGGGAAGAGCCTGCTTGCGGCGGGGCTGTGCCGCGTGCTTTCGCAGGACGGCCTGCGCGTGACTCCCTTCAAGAGCCAGAACATGGCACTCAACAGCGGTGTCACGGCCGACGGGCTCGAGATGGGGCGCGCCCAGATCATGCAGGCCGAGGCGTGCGGCATCGCGCCCGACGTGCGCATGAACCCCATCCTGCTCAAGCCCGAAAGCGGCCACCGAAGCCAGCTCATCGTGGCCGGCAAGGCGCAGGGAGCCTTCGCTGCGAGGGACTACTTCGCGCGAAAGAAGGCGCTCATGCCGCAGATTTTGGAGGCGTTCGATTCGCTCGCGGAGGAAAACGACGTCATCGTCATCGAGGGCGCCGGCAGCCCCGCCGAAATCAACCTTGCCGAAAACGACATCGTCAACATGGGGCTCGCGCGCGCCGTGTCCTCCCCCGTGCTGCTTGCGGGCGACATCGACCCGGGCGGGGTATTTGCCCAGCTCTACGGCACGGTCGCGCTCCTTGCGCCCGATGACCGCGCGCTTTTGCGGGGGCTTGTGGTGAACAAGTTCCGCGGCGATGTGGAAATCCTGCGCCCGGGTTTGGCCCCGCTCGAGAGGATGTGCGGGGTTCCCGTCGTGGGGGTCGTGCCGTATCTTACGCTCGACCTGGACGACGAGGACTCGCTCGCGCCGCGCCTATCTGCCCACGAGGCGCGCGGCGTCATCGACGTCGCCGTCGTGCGTCTTCCGCATCTGTCGAACTTCACCGACTTCGACCCGCTTTCGCGCGTGCCCGGCGTGGGCGTGCGCTACGTTTCCTCGACGACCGATCTGGGCCGACCCGACCTGGTGGTGCTTCCCGGCTCGAAGACTACGCTCGACGACGCGCGCTGGCTTGCGGCTAGCGGCATCGGAGCCTGTGTACGCGCGCTTTCGGGCGCGGGCACGCCGGTGCTCGGCATATGCGGAGGCTACCAGCTTTTGGGAGACGAGCTTTCCGACCCGCACGGCAGGGAAGGCGCTGGTACCGCGCGCGGGCTCGGGCTCATCCCTGCAAGTACGGTGTTCAAGGAGGAAAAGCGCCTCGCCCAGTCGGAGCTACGCATCACGGGCGCCCAAGGCGCGTTCTCGGTGTGGAACGGCATGACGGCGCGCGGGTACGAGATTCACGACGGCGAAACGACCGTCTTCTGCGCTCCTGCGGGCACGATTGGCGGCAAACCGGAAGGCGCGGCCTGCGGAAACGTGTTCGGAACCTATCTCCACGGCCTGTTCGACGAACCGGGGGTGGCGCTCGCCCTCGCGCGCTCGCTCGCGCGCATGCGCGGCCTGCCCGAGAGCGTCGTGGGTGCTGCGGGCGCGGCGTCCGCGGTCGATCACCGTGCGCGCGAGTTTGACCGCCTGGCCGACGTCGTGCGCGGGGCGCTCGACATGGAGTATGTCTACCGCATTATCGAGGAGGGCGTATGATCCACGTGTATCATGGCGACGGCAAAGGCAAGACCACGGCGGCGATGGGCCTCGCCCTTCGCATGCTCGCTGCAGGCCGCCGCGTCGTCGTCGTGCAGTTCCTGAAAGACGGCGAAAGCGGGGAGGTGCGCCTGCTCGCCGAGCATTTCGGCGTGCCCGTGTTCGCGGGGAAGGCGTCGGACAAGTTTACCTGGTCGATGACGTCGGAAGAACTTGCCGCGACGTGCGAGCTGCACGATGGGAACCTCGCTTCCGCGCTCGCCGAGCTCGAGGGCGCGCAAGAGGGACTGCTCGTGCTCGACGAGGCGCTCGACGCGCTTTCGAAGGGGCTTGTCGACGAGGCGCTCGTGGACCGCGCGCTCGATATGTCCGCGCGCGGCGTCGAAGTAGCGCTCACCGGGCGCGCGCCTTCCCGCAAGATCGTGGAGAAGGCCGATTACATAACCGAGATGCGGTGCGAGAAACACCCCTACGCTCAGGGGATATGTGCAAGAGAAGGAGTGGAGTACTAGATGGATTCCAAGGAGATGGCGCCTGGCGACATCGAGCGGCGCAGCTTCGAGATCATCACCGAAGAGCTCGGCGGCCGCACGTTCCCGCCGTTCGAAGAGCCCGTCGTGAAGCGCGTCATCCATACCACTGCCGACTTCTCGTACGCCGATTCCCTCGTGTTCACCCATGACGCCGCGCACTGTGCGCTCGACGCACTGCGCGCAGGGGCCACGGTGCTCACCGACACGAACATGGCGCTCGCAGGCATAAGCAAGCCCGCGCTCGCGAAGCTCGGCTGCAAGGCCGTGTGCTTCATGGCCGACCCTGATGTCGCCGCGGCTGCGCGCGCCGCGGGCACGACTCGCGCCGTTGCGAGCATGGACAAAGCTTGCGGCATCGAGGGTCCGCTCATCGTGGCCGTCGGCAACGCTCCCACAGCACTTCTGCGCCTCGCCGAGCTCATGGACGCGGGGAAGATCGCGCCCGCTCTCGTCGTTGGGGTGCCGGTCGGGTTTGTGAACGTGGTCGAGGCGAAAGAGGAGCTACTCGCGCGACGCGTGCCGGCCATCGTCGCGAGGGGTCGCAAGGGCGGCTCGACCGTGGCGGCCGCCATTATGAACGCGCTACTCTACCAGATCACGCGCACAGGCGGCCCGAAGTGACGGCTCCCGCATCCGCGCCGGCGCTGCGCATCTTCGCCGGCACCACCGAGGGCCGCCTTCTGTGCGAATGGGCGAGCGGGGCGGGCATCCCCGCCCGTGCCTACGCGGCAACAGAGTACGGAGGCGAACTTTTGGGCGAGCTTCCGGACATCGAGGTGCATGCGGGCAGGCTCGACGAGGCCGACATGGAGCGCGAGCTTTCCGGCGCGCGCATCGTCGTCGACGCCACGCACCCCTTCGCTACGCTCGCAAGCGGTAACATCCGGGCCGCTTCGCTCGCCGTGGGTGCACGATGCCTGCGCCTTGCGCGCCCGGTCGAGGCGCTGCCCAAAGGCGTCGTGTCGGTCGCGTCGATCGCCTGCGCGGCGCGCTTTCTCTCCGAGAACCCGGGTCGCGCTCTTCTCACGACGGGGAGCAAGGAGCTTGCTCCCTACACGCGCGTCGCCGATTTCGCGGAGCGCTTCTTCGTGCGCGTGCTCCCGCTGCCCAGTGCTATAACGAAGTGCATCGACGCGGGGTTTTCGCCGTCGCACGTCATCGGCATGCAGGGGCCCTTCACCCGCGAGCTCAACGAGGCGATGCTTCGGCAGGTGGGCGCCCAGTGGCTTGTGACCAAGGACTCGGGAACCGTAGGCGGCACGGCCGAGAAGCTCGCCGCAGCGCGCGCCGTGGGAGCGCGCTGTATCGTGGTCACCCGTCCCGCCGAGGGAGGCGGGGCCCTTTCGCTTCAGGAAGTGGAAGATGCGCTCTTACGGGAGTTCGCGCGCTAGGCGCTCGCCGCGCCTGCGCGCCCTCCCGCCCGCGAGGAGGATCGCCTCGAGCAAGCTCGACCCGTACAAGCCCGTTATCCACCAATAGCTCGAGGACGACGCCCGGATCTGGCGCAAACAGCCCTTCAATAAGTTGCGGTGAAATAGTGTCTGTTTTTGCTGCTAGATAGCATATTCAGTCCCTAAATCACCGCAACTTGTCGGTGGCGGCTTACTGGTAGCGTAGGCACTCCACCGGGTCGAGCTTTGCCGCGCGTCGAGCGGGGTAGAAGCCAAAGATTACGCCGATGCCGACGGAGACGGCGAAGGCCAGCAGTACCGTGGCGATTGAAAAACTCGGTGTGATTTGCCCGCTGGCACCGAGCTCGCCAAGAATCCCAGATCCAGTGGCAAATATCGCGAGTCCCCAGGCCAGCAGATAGCCTATCAGGACACCCAGCAGGCCACCGGTGACGCACAGCGCCGAGGACTCGGCCAAAAACTGCGCGGTGATATCGCGACGACTGGCGCCCAGAGCGCGACGGATGCCGATCTCGCGGATGCGCTCAGTCACGTTGGTGAGCATCATATTCATAATGCCGATACCGCCGACAAGCAGCGAGATGCTGGCGACCGCACCCATGATGAGCGAGAACGCGCCCATAAAGGAGTTGAGTGCATCGATGGCGCTTTTCATGGATGTCGCCGATACACTGTCGTACTCATCCTCCTCCTCGATGCCCTTCATCGCGCGCACCTTGGACTCGATGGTCTTACAAAGCTCATCCATGTCCGTGCCCTCGGCGGCAAGTGCCGTCACGCTGGGGAATGAAGGATTCTCGTCGCCAAATAGGCCGGAGATGGTTTCGCGTGGCATATACAAAGTGAGCGAGCCCATGGAGTCGCTGCCGCCATCAATCACGCCTACAATCTGCACCTCGCCGTTGGACACCTTGATGGTTTTCCCCAGCGCATCCTGTTCGTTGCCGTAAAGCTGATCGGCACCGCCGCGGCTAATGAGCGCCACGCGCGAGCCTGCCTTTGACTCGACATCGGTGTAGGTGCGCCCCGCAACGAGCTTACTGGCACCCACGGCGTCGAGCATGTCGCTATCGACACCCTGTGCCATGACGGTATAGCTTTTATCGCCGGTCTTGTACTCGGTATACGCGCTGTCGACAATTCCGATCTGCTCTATCTGTGGCACCAGTTTTTGAAGCTTCTGGACGTCAGAATCAGAGAGTTCTTGGGACGAATAGATCTGAACCATGCGAGCTGCGTTGAGGCCCAGGCTGTTGACCAAGCTGTTTTGGATGCCGCCGATGAGCGAAGTCATGGCAATGACCGAGGCGATGCCGATGACAATGCCTAGGATGGTGAGCAGGCTGCGCCCCTTGTTGGCCTCGAGCGAGTGAAGGGCTTCCTGGATGAGATCGCGGGCGCTCATGCCATCACTCCTTTCGGCGGGTTGGCGGAGGCGGAAATCATGGGCAGGCTATCTACGGCGCTGCGCAGGGTCCGCGGTGCATGCGGAATATACGCGCCGTCGTGAATGCGACCGTCGCGGATGGTCACGGCGCGGTCGGCCTCGGCGGCGATGCCGGGGTCGTGTGTGATAAGAACGATGGTTTTGCCGCGCTTCTGGAGCTTATGGAAGGTCTCCATCACAAGCGCTCCAGTGGCGGAGTCCAGGTTTCCCGTCGGCTCATCGGCCAGGATGATGGGCGGGTCATTGACAAGGGCGCGCGCGATTGCGACGCGCTGCATCTGGCCGCCCGAGAGCTCGGATATGCGGTGGTCCCAGTGGTCGACCGGTAGCGTGACGGCCTGCAGCGCGTGCACGGCGCGCATTTCGCGCTGGCTTCGGGGCACATTGGTGTAGGCCAGCGGCAGCATGACGTTTTCGATAACCGACAGGCGCGGCAGCAGGTTGAAGCTCTGAAAGACAAAGCCAATGCTCAAGGCGCGAACTTCGGTGAGCTCGTCATCATCGAGCTCGGCCACGTTGAGCCCTTGCAGGTAATAGTCGCCCGCCGTCGGCTTATCCAGGCAGCCTAGGATGTTCATGAGCGTTGACTTGCCCGAGCCCGAGGGACCGGTAATGGCGACGAATTCGCCGGGATTTACCGCCAGGCTCACGTTGTGCAGGATGTGGGCGCAACCCGCTTCGCTCTCAAAGATGCGGTGCACGTTGCGAATGTCGATGACGGGACGCATTACATGCCCTCGTCGGCAGACATGCTGCCCGAATCCGCGCTGTAGCCGCCGTCAGCCGTTGCGTCCGCTCCGGTGTCCATGACGAGGGTGTCGCCATCGCGCAGCTTGGTAACCGGCACGCCAGGGTTGATCTCGTTGCCCTGGTCGTCGCGCTTGACCTGCTTCTTGCCGACTACAGCCTCGTTGTCGTTTTGCGTCACGACGGTCACCTTCACGCGACGGGTTTGCTTGTCCTCGTCATCGGTTGCCACGTTGACGTAATAGTGTTCGCCGTCTTCGGTCATGAGCGCCATCGTCGGCACCATCACCACGTCGTCGAGCTGCTCGGTCACCACCGATACCTCGGCCGTCATGCCCGGCTTCAGGCGCGCGTCGGGCGCCTCGATGAGGATGTCGACGTTAAAGGTTACGTTGCCGCCGCCACCGTTGGCGGCGTCGGAGTTTGCCACCGAAGCGATGGCCGTAACGGTTCCCTGGCTCACGATATCGGGAAACGCGGGATACGTGACGTTGGCGCTCTGCCCAACGGCGATCTTGGCGATGTCCTTTTCGCCCACTTGCACGGTCACCTTCATCTTGGACAGGTCGGCGATCTGCATGCACTGCTTGCCGCCGCTCGTATCGCTTTCGCCCATGATCATGCCGCTTGTTACCGTGGCGCCCACCTTGGCGTTGAGCTCCACGATGCTGCCCGAGCTCGGGGCCGTGACCGTACGGCTGGCGGCCTTGGCGTTCGCCTGGTCTAGGTTTGCCTGGGCCGATGCGAGGCTGCGCTGCGCGGCCGATATGGCGTTCGTGTCCGCTGATGCGGCGGAGATGCCAGCCGCTGCGGAAGCTCCGTCGACGTCCGTCGTTGGGGTGGCCTGCGCGGCAGCTGCGGCTTTCTGCGCGTTGGTGAGGTCTTCCTGGGCGGCTGCAACTGCACGCTGCGCCTCGGCAACGTTGCGATCGAGCTCGTCGTTTTTAATGGTCATAAGCACGTCGCCCTCGTTGACGGATTGGCCTGCCTGCACGTTGATCGAATCGACCGTGCCGTCGACAGAAGGGGAGACCACTGAGGACGAAATGGGTTTGAGCTGGCCTTTCGCCTCGACCGTTGTGGTAAACGTGCCCTCGGTCACCATGTCGGTCGCAGGCCTGCTATCGCCCTGTGGCTGCGCATTGATAACCAGGGTTGCAACAATAGCAATGAGCGCGATGACACCCACGATGCCGGCGGCAATGCCGCGTCGAATCAGCTTTTTGCGTCGACGTTCGGCACGTTTTGCCTTGAGCTTGGCATATGCCTCTTCATCGGAAATCTCGGCCGTATCGTTCGTGCGTCCGCTCTCCTTGTCGGCATGTACGTCTGTGATCAGAGGAAGCGTTTCGGTGGCACCTTCGGGCGTGTGCTCGGTATCATCCGGGCCCGGGGTGATGTTGGGGACATTCGGCATAGCGTCTCCTTTATAGAAAGAACGTTGATAAGTATATGCGCCCACCGGTTGGGGTGGGCGCATAGAACGGTTTCTTTCGGAATTGTTAGATTGGTCGCAGCAGTTGCATGTTGTATGAATGCGCGCGTTGCACTACGAGTGGACAACCACGCACAGGCCGACTTTGATGCAATCGTGCAGCGCCTTGGCGTCGGCCAGGCGAAGGTTGATGCATCCGTGGCTGCCGCACCACTTGTAGGAGTTGGGATCGTCGAAACTCTTGTCGTTTTGCCACGTTGCATCGTGGAAACCGACCATGTTTCCCTCAAACGGCATCCAATAGCTGACCGGGCTCTCGTATTTGGGCTTGCCGGTCTCGGGGTCCTTGGCACCGATAAGCTTGCTGGCGCCATTGTTGCTGTTGATCTGCCATACGCCCTCGGGGGTGGCGTCCTCTCCCGGCTTGCCGGAGATAAAGTTGGCCTCCCACACGATATTGCCGCTCTCGTCGTAGTAGCGCGCGTGCTGCTCGGACAGATCGACATCGACGTATGCCTTCCAGTCGGGCTCTCCCTTTGCAGTAAAGGTGTCGGCCTTCTGGGAGTACTTGATCTCGATTTCGCCGGTCTGCTTGTTGTTAATGGCGTCCTCGACCTGCTTGGCGAGCGAGCTGCTGTCGATGGACCAACCAAAGTCGCCGCCTTCGACGGCGCATTGCTTGCCATCGGCGCGCGTCCACCAGCGAGTGGAGCCCACGGTATTGAAGCCGTTGGCGAGCTCGGCTGCCCAGCTGCTGATCTGCGACGTATCGAGTGTGGGGTTGGCCGGATCGGCAAAGCTGATCCACTGCAACACGGAGCTGCCATCAACCTTGCCGGCATCCTCGCCGTTGAGCTTGAGGGTCACGTTGACGCCCAGGAAGTTGTTGGCGGCATCGCATGCGGCCTGAATCTGATCATCGGTCAGCGTTCCATTGAGCGGCTCATAGGCATCGTTGCCGAGCTTGGAAAGGTCTACGGTCTCGGACAGCGAGGCAAGCTCGAGCTCGGCATACTTAATGACATGCTCGCGGTCGAGTTTTTCGTTGGAGCGCGCCTTCTCGACGGTAAACTTGCCGGCCTGCTCGTCATAGGAGCTATTGGCCTCGAACGTGCCCGAACGCCCCTCGTTAAACTCGTCGATGGCGGCGCCCAGATCCTTCTCAAACTTCTTTTGGTCAAAGGTGTCGGAGAGCATGGACAGGTCGACGTCTTGATCAAGATCGACTTCGTTGGAGGTAGCGGTTGTTTTGGTCTTTCCGCTTAAGGATTCCACAAGGCGGACCGGCCAGACAAAGGCTTCGTTGTGGCTGATGATCTCTTTTGCGGCAGCTTCGCCGTCGACGATGGGCTCATCGGACTCGGGCTGATAGGTCCAGCTAAAGTCATCGCCTGTCACGGTGAGCTTATAGTGCTTCCATGCCGAGTTGACCTTGGTGGCGGCAGACGAAGCGTTGGAGAACGAGACGTCGACGCCGGCGATGGTGGTATTGGGGTAGGCTAGCTGGGAAAACGCTACGACGCCTACGATATAGACAATGACGATAAGACCCAGGACGACAAAGAGCGTCGTCTTTTTGCCCGACTTATTGTTCTCGGCGGGTTTGCGCGCGGGGCCGCGATCGCCCCGAGCGTGCGTGGGGGGCTGCTTGGGCGCATTTCCGTTTGCCTGTCGCTGCTGACGTTGCTGGTTCAGGCGTTGGGAAGCGTTTGCCGCACCACGCTGCTGACCGTGACTCGGCGCGATAGGACGCGGCGACTGAACGCCACCGGTGTGCCTGCTCGGCTGCTGCGGATCGGGAATCAGTTGAGTTCGATCGTTTTGCGACATCGTATGCATATCCTTCGAATTTCGCCTTGCGGCTCATCGTGTTTTTACTGGGCTTGCATTATAGCGATTGCCCTGCTGTTTGTGGTACGGAAACGGTGGCATTCAAAAGAGGTGGGACATTTGTCCCACCTTTGAGTCGTCCTTTGTTGCTATCCGCACACACCGCATTTTGCGCAGGCCGAAAGTGCGGCCGGAGCCTGCGCGATGCCGCCCTTTGCCGTCTCGCGCAGCGTGGCCGGCAGGGCGTGGCCCACCGAGAGCATGACATGTGCCATCTGGTCAAACGGCACCAGGCTCTTGATGCCGGCGAGGGCGAGCTGCGCCGAGCTGAAGGCCGCGGCCACGCCGATAGCGTTGCGGTTTTGGCAGGGCACCTCCACAAGGCCTCCTACGGGATCGCATACGAGTCCCAATAGGTTACTCAGCGCGATGGAACTGGCGTCGAGCGCCTGCTCGGGCGTGCCTCCGAGCATCTGCACCAGCGCGGCGGCAGCCATGGCGGCGGCGCTTCCCACCTCGGCCTGGCAGCCGCCCTCGGCGCCGGCGACGCAGGCGCTCGTGGTGAGGTTGAGGCCGATGGCGGCTGCGCAGTAGAGCGCGTCCATCACCTGCTCGTCGTCGAGCTGCAGGTGGTCGGCGAGTGCCAGCACACAGCCGGGGACGACGCCCGCGGATCCTGCCGTCGGAGCTGCGACGATTACGCCCATCGTGGCCGAGCGCTCGAGCACGGCCATGGCGCGGGCCACGGCGTCAGTCTGGACGGCGCCCATTAAATTGGAGCTCAGGTCGTTGCGGCCGGTGGCATCGACAAGCTTGGCCTCGCCGCCGATAAGCCCGCCGAGCGAGCGCTGCGGATTGACGATAGGGGCCGTGGTCTCCTCGCGCATGACGTCGAGCACGCGGCGCATGGCGGCGACGGCGTGGGCCTCGCCGGTCAGACGCGCCTCGCGCAGTGCCATGACGGCGCCGATGCTGAGTCCCAGTTCCTCGCACGCATCGAGCAGCTGCTCGCCGTCGTCGAAGATTTCCTTTGCTGAGACGCCGGGGGAGAGCGACGAGGCAGAACCGGGGAGCTCGATAAAGGTCGCGTAATCGACATTGTCGAGCTTGCGCAGCATAGGGACGACGGTGTCGTCGGGTGCGCCGTCGGTCTCAAAGACGGAGTAGGCCTGGCCGCCCACCTCGGTGCGGTAGGTGCGGCAGAAGGCGATGTTCACGTGTACGTAGGCGAGCAGGTTCGTGAGCGCGGCGAGCACGCCGGGAACATCCTGGTGCGCCACGAAGAGCGTGGAGTACATGCCCGAGATGTCGACGCCGACGCCGTTAATGCGGCTGATGCGCATCTTGCCGCCGCCCAGGCTTTCACCGCGGACCTGTGCCGTAGCGCCCGTGTCGTCGACCATGTCAATGTCGACGGTGTTGGGGTGGATGGAGGCGTCGTCGCCCTTAATTTCAAAGTGATATTCGAGGCCCTGCTCGCGTGCGAGGTTGAAGGCCTGCTTGATGTTTTCGTCATCGGTGTCGAGGCCTAGGATGCCCGCGACGAGCGCACGATCGGTGCCGTGGCCGCGGTAGGTGTGGGCGAAGGAGTTCCACAGGCCAAAGGTGACCTTGGTGATGCGGCCTTCCAACAGGCTGGCGGCAACTTGGGCGCAGCGCAGGGCGCCGGCGGTGTGCGATGAGCTGGGGCCGACCATGACGGGGCCCAAGATCTCGAATGCCGAGGTCGTAGCTAGTGTTTGTGGCTTGCCTGCCATATGCGCTCCTGTTCTATCCCGTCGTTCCGAGGGCTTTGGTATTTGGTCGCCTGCTCTACAGTCCTGGCTCGCACGGAGGCCACATTAAGTGGCCTCCGGCTCGTGCGGAACTCGCGATCGACCAAATACCAAAGCCCTCGGAACTTAGGATACATGGTTGGAGTGGCTGGATGTCAAAATTTATCAGCTGGGGACGTGCTGTTCATTGCGCATCGAAATATTCACACCACCGTGTAAATAAAAAGAAGTACCGGTTGGGGCCGGTACTTCTTTTGGTTCTAATGCTTTGCTTTCTGGGCTCTGTGAACCTATTTACAGGCCGCAGGCTGCTTTGAGTTCTTCGACTCGGTCGGTTTTTTCCCAGGTGAAGTCGGCGTCTTCTCGGCCGAAGTGACCGTAGGCTGCCGTCTTTTCGTAGATGGGGCGACGCAGGTCTAGGTCGCGGATGATCGCGCCTGGGCGCAGGTCGAAGGTCTTCTCGACGGCCTCGACGATCTTTTCCTCGGCAACATGCGCGGTACCGAAGGTGTCGACCATGATTGAGAGCGGCTTGGAAACGCCGATGGCGTAGGCAAGCTCGACTTCGCAGCGGTCGGCCAGACCGGCGGCGACCACGTTCTTAGCGACCCAGCGCGCGGCATACGCGGCGGAACGGTCGACCTTGGTGCAGTCCTTGCCGCTAAAGGCGCCACCGCCGTGACGGCCGTAGCCGCCGTAGGTGTCGACGATGATCTTGCGGCCGGTGAGGCCCGTGTCGCCCATGGGGCCGCCCACAACAAAGCGACCGGTGGGGTTCACATAGATGTCTGCGTTGTCCCACGGCATGTTCTCAGCGGCCATGACCGGGGTGATGACGTGTTCGATGAGGTCGGCCTTGATCTTGCCCATGTCTTCGATCTCGGCGGCGTGCTGCGTGGAGATGACGATGGTCGTGACCTCGACGGGCTTGCCTTCCTCGTAGCGCACGGTGACCTGGGTCTTGCCGTCGGGACGCAGATAGGCGAGGGTGCCGTCGTGGCGCACGGCGGCCAGGCGCTCGGCCAGGCGGCTTGCCAGGTAGTGCGGCATGGGCATGAGGGTCTTGGTCTCGTTGGAGGCATAACCGAACATCATGCCCTGGTCGCCGGCGCCGATCAGGTCGATCGGGTCGGTGGTGGCGCCGGTCTGGGTCTCGAAGGACTCGTCGACGCCCTGGGCGATATCGGGCGACTGCTCGTGGATAAGGCTCATAACGCCGCAGGTGTCGCAGTCAAAACCGAACTTGGCACGGTTGTAGCCAATGCGACGGATAACGCCGCGGGCGATTTCCTGTACGTCGACGTAGGCCTGGGTGCGAATCTCGCCGGCGACGATGACGGTGCCGGTGGTCACGAGGGTCTCGCAGGCGCAGCGGACGTTCTCCACGTTGGCAGGCACGCCGTTGGGGGCGATGTAGCCCTGCTCCTGGAGCTCTATTTCTTTGGCGAGGATTGCGTCGAGGACGGCGTCGCTGATCTGGTCAGCGATCTTATCGGGATGACCTTCGGTCACCGACTCCGACGTAAACACAAACGATCCGTGTTGGGGCGGGATGGAACGAAGCTCTTCTGACATGATTGTCCTTTCAAAAACGTGTCCCGGCGACCGTTACCATTCCGCCGGGCTCTGTATGCAAGGGCACATGATATCGCGTTAATCGAATATTCACACCCTTTCCGCACCTACTCATTGGTACTCATTGGGGACAGACTTAAATGAGTAGCCGGGTGCTTATTGGCTGGTCATTTAAGTCTGTCCCCAATGAGTGGGTCGGTGCCCTTTGTGCGGAGGTTGCGTTGATGCTTTATACTGGTGCGGTTAGACATCCATCCTGCAATCGAGGAGATTTCCATGGCATCAGACGTTCGCGTCCGCTTTGCACCCTCACCGACGGGCAAGCTGCACATCGGCGGCGCCCGCACCGCTATCTATAACTGGGCTTTCGCCCGTGCAAACGGCGGCACGTTCATCCTGCGCATCGACGACACCGACCCCACCCGCTCTACCGACGAGAACACGCAGATTATCCTGCGCGCCATGCGTTGGCTGGGCCTGGACTGGGACGAGGGTCCCGAGGTTGGCGGCGACTTTGGCCCCTACGCCCAGACCGAGCGCCTGGACCTGTACAAGCAGGCCGCCCAGAAGCTCTGGGACGAGGGCAAGGCCTATCCCTGCTTCTGCACCAAGGAGCAGCTCGACGCCGACCGTAAGGCCGCGCAGGAGCGCAAGGACCCCTTCCAGGGCTATCAGCGCCGTTGCCGCGATCTTGATCCTGAGGAGGCCCGCCGCCGCATCGAGGCCGGCGAGTCTTACGTCCTGCGCATCAAGGTGCCCGAGGACCGCGGCGACGTCGTTATCCACGACGCCGTCCACGGCGAGGTGACCTTCGACGCCAAGGAGCTCGACGACTTCGTCATCTTCCGCTCCGATGGCACGCCCACGTACAACTTCGCGACCGTCGTCGACGACGCCATGATGAAGATCACCCATGTCATCCGCGGCGACGACCACCTGTCCAACACCCCGCGCCAGGTCATGGTCTACGAGGCCCTCGGCGCGCCCGTGCCCACGTTCGCCCACATCTCCATGATCCTGGGCGCCGACGGCAAGAAGCTCTCCAAGCGCCACGGCGCCACCTCGGTGGAGGAGTACCGCGACGCCGGCTACCTGCCCGACGCCTTCGTCAACTATCTGGCGCTGCTCGGCTGGTCGCTCGACGGCGAGACCACAATCATCCCGCGCGATGTCCTGGCCAGCAAGTTCTCGCTCGACCGCATCTCCAAGAACCCGGCGACCTTCGACCCCAAGAAGCTTGATTGGGTTAATGCCGAGTACATCAACGGCATGTCCGATGCTCAGTTTGCCGATGAGATCATGGTTCCCGAGCTGCACGAGGCGGGTCTCATCGAGGGTAATGTTGAGTACGGCGAGGACTGGATTGACGCGCTTGCCGCCATCGTCAAGCCGCGCACCAAGATGCCGGCCGATGCCGTGAACGTCGCCGCTCCCATCTTTGCTACGGCCGAGACGCTCGAGTACGACGAGAAGTCTGTTAACAAGGGCCTGGCCAAGGAAGGCATGGGCGCCATTCTGGATGCCGCCAAGGCCGCGCTCGAGGGCGTGGACGAGTGGACTGCCGAGGCCATCGACGCCGCGCTTGAACCGCTGCCCGAGCAGATGGACCTTAAGAAGCGCGTGGTGTTCCAGGCCGTGCGCGTTGCCGTCTGCGGCAACATGGTGAGCCCTCCGCTGGGCGAGACCATGGCGCTCGTCGGCCGCGACGACTGCCTGGCGCGCATCGACCGCGCCCGCACGATGGCGCTGTAGCAGCTGCGTATACGCATGTATCCGAGCCCCGTTCCCCCCGAGCGGGGCTCTTGTTTCTGTACCGATGAGCGTGTTGCTGGGACAAAATAATCAGTAGTGTTTGTCCCATGTTCGAGCGACGCAACAAGCTCGACACTCGTATCGGCCATGGGACAAACACTACTGATTATTTTGTCCCACCCCTTTCAGGTCCGTTCGTTAGAGGTGGTGTATGGCTCAACAACTGTCGCTGTTTGGTTCGCCGGAACCGGAGGAGACTCCGGTGAAGCCCGAGCCTGCACCCGAACCCATCGCCGCCTACGCGAGCGTGGTCCTCGATATCCCCACCCGTGCGCTGTCGGAACCGTTTGCTTACGGCATCCCCGAGTCCCTTGCCAACGGGGTCCAGGTCGGATCGACAGTCCTGGTCCACTTTGGTAACCGTGCCGCCGCGGGCTATGTCGTCGACATTGCCCCTGAGCTGGGCGACCTGCAGGGCAACAACGCCCTCGACCCCGCGCGCATTAAACCCATCGAGGCCATCCTCAGCAAACCGCTCTTTACCGCCGAGGCTGCCCGCATCGCACGCTGGATGAGCCGCGAGTATGTCGCGACGCTTTCCGAGTGCCTGCGCCTGTTTTTGCCCCCGGGCGGCAGCCCGCGTGTGGTCAAGGGCGACGACGATGCGTGGACTGTTGAACGGCCCGCCGTCAAGCCTATCCAAAATCGTTGGGTGATGCTTACGCCCGAAGGCTTTGACTATACGCCGCCCAAGACCGCGGTCCGTCAGCGCCAGCTCATCGAGGCGCTGCAGTGCGGCCCGGTTACGACTCGCGACCTTAATCTTCTCTATAACAGCATGTCGGCGACCATCAAAGCGCTCGAAAAGCGCGGCGTCGTGGTGGTGGAGGAGCGCCGCGCCTGGCGTGGCTGCAGCGAGCAGACCACGCTGTCCTCGGCAAGCGGCAAGGCGCCGGTCTCCCTTACCAACGGCCAGCAACGGGCACTCGCGCAGATTGAGCGCGCACGCCTTGACGCTCACGGCGACGTGGTCCTAGTCGATGGCGTCACTGGATCCGGCAAAACCGAGGTCTACCTCTCCGCCATCGAGCGCGTGCTCTCAGCTGGCCGTTCGGCCTGCGTGCTGGTGCCCGAGATTTCGCTGACGGCCCAGACCGTTGGCCGCTTCCGCTCGCGCTTTGGCGAGACAGTCGCCGTGTTCCACTCGCGGCTTTCGGCCGGCGAGCGCTTGGACCAGTGGGATATGGTCGCCAGCGGTGCCGCCCGCGTGGTCGTCGGCGCCCGCTCGGCGCTCTTCTGCCCGCTTGACGACCTGGGCCTCATCATCATCGATGAGGAGCACGAGACCAGCTACAAGCAGGGGTCCAGTCCGCGTTACCACGCGCGCGAGGTGGCGGCCGAGATGGCGCGGCGCTACCGCTGCCCGCTCGTGTTGGGCTCCGCCACGCCTTCTGCCGAGGCTCTCGACCGCTGCCGCCGTGGCACGTATAACGGTGCCACCTGGACGCGCGTCGAGATGCCCGAGCGACCGGGACACGCAGTCCTTCCTACGGTCCGCATTGCCGACCTGCGCCGCGAGTTTTCGCACGGCAGCCGCTCCATGTTCTCAAAACCGCTGATGGAAGGCCTAAAACGCGTGGTCGAGCGCCGAGAGAAAGCCGTGCTGCTGCACAACCGCCGCGGTTTTGCGCCGTTTTTGATGTGCCGCGAGTGCGGCTGCGTTCCCACCTGCAATCACTGCTCCACTGCGCTCACGTATCATGAGCGCACGCATACGCTGCAGTGCCACACTTGCGGTTCGTCTTGGCGCGTGCAGCCGTATCCCGCGCCCACAAGCCGTTGCCCCAAATGTGGCAGTCGCTACCTGGCAAAAATGGGGCTGGGCACTCAGCAGATCGAGGACGCGCTGCACCAGATGCTGCCCGAGGACGTCGCCATTATTCGCATGGATGCCGATTCCACGCGCGGCAAGGATGCGCACAAAAAGTTGCTCGAGCAGTTCGATGCGGCCGATTGCGCCGTGTTGCTGGGCACCCAAATGATCGCAAAGGGTCTCGATTTTCCCGAGGTCACGCTCGTGGGCGTGGTCAATGCCGACTTCGCCCTCAAGCTGCCCGATTTTCGCGCAGGGGAGCGCGCCTACGATTTACTGGAGCAGGTCGCCGGCCGTGCCGGTCGCGGTGATCGTCCCGGTGAGGTGATCATCCAGACCTACCTGCCCGAGGATCCGGTCATTCGTGCCGTCGCTGAGCACGACCGTTCGATCTTTACCGACTACGATCTGGACCAGCGCCGCGACGCGCTGTACCCGCCGTTTGTTCGCCTGGTCAACATCTTGGTGTGGTCGGCGAACCGAGACGACGCGCAGGACTACATTGGGCGCATTGCAAAGCTTCTTAAGCGCCGCTGGCATGCCGCCGCGCCCGATTTTTTGCGGGCGGGGAGTGCCGTGCCGCAGGTGCTAGGCCCGGCTTCGTGTGTAATCGAGAGAGCCAAGGACCGTTACCGCTTCCATCTGCTTGTGAAGTCGCCCGTGGGGTACCATGTCTCTGATGATATCGACGCCTGCCTCAAAGAGGTTGGCTCCGTGCGCGGCGTGAGCGTGAGCGTTGACGTCGACGCCTATGATTTGATGTAACAACCCGAAAGGATGGCCATGGAAGCCAACGGAATCGTACTGTCGCCCGACCCTCGTCTGCGCCAGGAGTGCGCCGTCATCGAGGAGATCACCCCGGCGATCGAGGCGCTTGCCGAGAAGATGAAGAAGATGATGTTCGAGAACGGCGGCTGCGGCCTGGCTGCTCCGCAGATCGGCGAGCTTATTCAGCTCGTCACCATCGACTGCGACTACAGCGACAAGAACGACTACGATCCGTACGTGCTCATCAATCCCGTGATTGTGGAGCAGAGCGACCATCTCGTGCCGTTTAGCGAGGGCTGCCTGTCTATCCCCGGCATTAGCTGCGAGATCGAGCGTCCCGACCATGTCGTCGTCGAGGCGTATGATCTGGACGCCAACCTGATTCGTTATGAGGCCTCGGGCGATCTGTTCTGCGTGTGCCTGCAGCACGAGATCGACCACCTGCACGGCAACACCATGTTCGAGCGCCTTAAGCCCATGCAGAGGCTCAAGGCCGTCAAGGAGTACCAGGACGCCCTGGCCCGCGGCGCTCGACCGGGCGAGACGGAGTAGGTCCCACCGTCCCCGGTGCTGAGCGCCCACATATCATCCCGTGCTCAAACATTCTCGCTTTGCTGCGAAACTGCGCGCGGGACGATATGTGGGCGCTCAGCACCGGGGACTGCGTTGTTCTGGCTCGGTTCGCCCGGGTGCCGTCGGGCCAGGGATGGGCGTCTTCGCTGATGGGTGCTTTGCTGAAAGAGCTGCTTTTATTGCGGCTCTTTCTTTGGTTTTGGGTATATTTGTTCTTGTTGAAATGTTATTGCGGATGGGCTGGTGATTTGGCTTTCCGCTGCTCTTTGTAGCCGTCTCGGCTTTGGTTGAGAGGAGACGATCTTTATGCGAATTGTGTTTATGGGTACGCCTGATTTTGCTG
>JAHYYI010000006.1:0-2441 GCA_019425045.1 Collinsella sp. | reverse complement strand
TGAGAGGAGACGATCTTTATGCGAATTGTGTTTATGGGTACGCCTGATTTTGCTGTGCCTTCGCTGACTTCGCTTGCTGCTGCTGGTAATGAGGTTGCGCTCGTTATTACTCGTCCCGATGCTGTTCGTGGGCGTGGTAAGAAGCTGGTGCCGTCTCCTGTTAAGGCTAAGGCGCTGGAACTGGGGTTGCCGGTCATTGAGGCGAATCGTATGACGCCTGAGGTTGTTGAGGTGCTCCAGGCTGCCCAGGCTGATATTTTCTGTGTGGCTGCCTATGGCTGCATTTTGCCCGATGAGATGCTGCATATGGCACCGCTCGGCATTGTGAATGTTCATGCGTCCTTGCTGCCTCGTTGGCGTGGGGCTGCTCCTATTCAGCGTGCCATTCTTGCTGGTGATGAGGTTGCTGGCGTTTCCATTATGCGCATTGGGCATGGCGTGGATACCGGCGCTTATTGCGCCCAGGCGTCTACGTCGGTTGCAGGCAAGCATGCCGAGGCACTGACTACGGAGCTTGGCGAGCTGGGCGGCAAACTGCTTGCCGATACGCTTCCTTCTCTTGCCGATGGCACCGCCGTGTGGACTGAACAGGATGAGGCGCTCGTTACCCATGCTGCCAAGATCTCCAAGCAAGAGATGCGTCTGGATCCGCACATGGCGGCGCTTGATTGCGTGCGTCATGTGCTGGCCTCGTCCGATACCGCGCCTGCTCGTTGCGTGATTGCCGGCAAGACTGTGCGTGTGCTCGATGCTGCGGCGGCTGATGTGTCGCTTGGCGACGGTCAGGTTCTCGTTCAGGCTAAGCGTGTTTACCTTGGCCTTTCCGATGGCTCGGTTGAGTTGCTCGAGGTTAAGCCTGATGGCAAGCGTGCTATGGCCGCTTCTGCTTGGGCTGCTGGCCTGCAGGGTGCCGATCTTTCGTGGGGTGTTTTGTCATGAGCAAGCTGTCTCCCGCGCGCAAGCTTGCGCTCGATGTGCTGATGGAGGCCGATCGCCGCGGCATGTATGCGCGCGACGTGCTGTCCTCTCGCGCATCGGCCAAGGCTATTGACCAGCGCGATTCCGCTTTTGCCGCCCGCTTGGCGCTGGGCGTGGCCGCCACGCAGGGTATTTTGGACGAGCTGCTCGATCAGTTTCTCGATAAACCCAAAAAGGTTGCGCCGCGCGTTCGCATGGCGCTTCGTATCTCGGCCTTCGAGATGCTCTACCTGCATACGCCGGGCCGCGTTGCCGTGAGCCAGGGTGTTGAACTGGTGCGCAGCGGTGCTAAGTCTGCCGCCGGTCTGGCGAACGCCGTGCTGCACAAGGTTGCGGACAACGTTGAGGACTTCGCCACGGCATCCGACGTGGATGAGTCTGAGCGACGCTTGGTTCGTCTGTCGCGCCTGATGGGTCTGCCGCGTTGGCTTTGCGCTCGCATTATGGCGTCGTTTGACACGCCAGAGGGTGCGCTTAACTTTGCCGGCAATCTGGCCCCCGCGCCGCTGGCCCTGCATGAGAACGCCTTTGCGACCAAGCCCGATCCGTATATCTCGCAGCTCGTCGCGCCTGTCTTCCCGGGCTGCCATGCTCCGGTCGATGCGCAGGTCACGGTTGCATCGGGCGTGTTTGAGCGTGCGGCTGCGGTTGCCTCGGACCTCAACGCTCAGCTTATCGCTACTGCGGCGACGCGTCCCGGTCGTTGCCTGGAGATTGGCGCCGGTCGCGGCACCAAGACCTATGTGATGATGTGCCAGGCCAAGCGTGCCGGGTACGAGCGTCAGCATACTGCGCTCGATCTGCACGATCGTAAGTGCGATCAGAATCTCGCGCGCCTGCACAAGGCGGGTATCTCGGGTGTTCGTACGGTATCGGGCGATGCCTGCGAGCTCAATGAGGTGCTCACGTCCTTTGACGCGATGCTTGGCGAGCCTGCCCTGTTCGACACGGTGTTTATCGATGCGCCGTGCTCTGGCACCGGCACCATGCGCCGTCATCCCGAGATTCCATGGCGTCTGGCCGAGAACGACGTTACGACCGAGCTTCCCCGTCTGCAGTTGACGATGCTCAAGGAAGCAGCCGCGCGCGTGGCTGCCGGCGGTGAGCTTATCTATGCCACCTGCTCGGTTTTTGATGAAGAGAACACGCAGGTCGTGGATGCTTTCCTGGCTTCTCCCGAGGGCGACGGCTTTACCGTGGCCCCGCTTTCCGAGGCACAGATTCTGCAACTGCCCGATTTCGCGCAGTCCAAGAGGTTGGTGGCTGTCCGTCAAAACGACCGAGGACTTTTCCAAAGCGTGCCGGTAAACGCCGACTCCTACGACGGCCACTTCTGCGCCCGCCTGATCCACAACTAACTACTAATGTGCGGTGAAATAGGGATTGAATAGCGGCTTCTACCTGCCAAACGGGGGTGCGGACAGAAAGTTGGACCGCGGGGCGGTCCGGACTGGAGGTTCGCA
>JAHYYI010000059.1 GCA_019425045.1 Collinsella sp. | reverse complement strand
AACCGCAAGCGCAGCGTGAGCGAGGAGACCGCCAAGGTCATCCTGGAGTGCGCGCAGTCGCTTGGCTATCAGCAGTCGACGCAGCTCGAGAGCATCCAGTTTGTGCTTGCGCGCAAGACGGGCGCCATCCTGGACGAGAGCACCTTCCATCCCGCGGTCATCGAGGGCGTGGAGCGCCAGGCGCGTCGTCACGGCATGAGCACGAGCTTTGTCTCGCTCGACTTTAGCGACCTGGACGCCGTGCGCCCGCAGGTCGAGGGCCTGATCGCCGACCCGTCGGCCGCCATCGTGCTGATGGGTACCGAGCTGGGCGAGGAGGACTACGCCCTGTTCGCCGACGCTGCCGCCCACCTGATTGTGCTCGACGGCTGGAGCGATCGCCAGTACTTCGATGCCGTAGTCATCGCCAACACCGATTCGGTGCTGCGTGCCGTGGATTACCTTATCGAGAAAGGCCACAGGCAAATCGGCTATCTGGCGGGCGACCTTCGGATCCGCAACTTTAAGGACCGCGAGCGCGGCTATCGCCAAGCGCTTGAGGACGCGGATCTTGAGGCCAACCCGGCATGGCACGTCACGCTGGGTACCACGCTCGAGGGCGCTTATCACGACATGGGCGTGTGGCTCGACAACGTCTCGCGCGACGATCTGCCGACGGCTTTCTTTGCCGAGAACGACGTGCTCGCCGTGGGCGCCATGCGCGCGTTCAACGAGCACGGTATTCGCGTGCCCGAGGATGTCTCGATCATCGGCTTTGACGACCTGTCTTTGGGCGCCTTCTCCAACCCGCCGCTCACCACGGTGCATGTTCCCAAGCACGAGGTGGGCGAGATCGCGGTGCGTCGCCTGGTGGGCAACATCCGCAACCCCAAGAGCTATACCTGCAAGACGGCCGTGTCGACCTACTTTGTCGAGCGCCAGAGCGTGTGCGAGATCTAGGCGAAGAAAACGCCGGGGCGCAGGGCGGCAAAGCTCGCTAAGGCAGCCATACATAACGCTACTAAGAGAGGGTCCTTTGGGCCCTCTTTTTGATGCCCTTGTATGTTCAGTTTGTTTACATACCGTTTAGGCTGATTTCTCTACCGTCTACGGGTATTTCGCGTTAAACTTCTAAACAGTAGAGTAAAACATTTAGTAAACAGAACAAAACGAAACATGCGTCTGTTTACTGAACATGTGATTAGGGGAGGACGTACATGGACAAGATCAAGCTCGGCTTTGTGCCCACGCGCCGCAGTATCTTTAGCGCGCCGGACGCAATCAAGTATCGCGGCCTGACGGCTGATCGCCTGCGCGAGATCGGCGTCGACATCGTGGATATCGACGACATCAATGAAGAGGGCCTGCTGTTCGACGACAGCCATATCGAGCCTATCGTCAAGAAGTTCCGCGCCGAGGGCGTCGATGGCATCATGCTGTGCCACGCCAACTTCGGCACCGAGTACGTCTGTGCTCGCCTTGCCCGCGAGCTCGGTCTACCCGTACTGCTGTGGGGTCCGCGCGACGAGCGCCCCGAGCCCGACGGCACACGCCTGCGCGATAGCCAGTGCGGTCTGTTCGCCACCGGCAAGGTCCTGCGCCGCTTCCAGGTTCCCTTCACCTACATGACCAACTGCCGCCTGACCGATCCCGAGTTCGAGCGCGGCGTCTGGGACTTCTTGGCCGTGTGCAACGTGGTCAAGACCTTCAAGCACACCCGCATCCTGCAGATGGCCACCCGTCCGTTCGACTTCTGGTCCACGATGTGCAACGAGGGTGAGCTGCTCGAGAAGTTCAATATCCAGCTTTCGCCCATTCCCATGACCGAGCTTGTCCAGGCCGTGCGCGACGCCCAGGCTGACGAGCAGGCCATGGCAGCCATGCTCGCCCACATTGGTGACAGCTTTGAGATCTGCATCCCCGAGGATAAGGTTCCCGCGGTTGCCGGTCTTGCCATCGCCATGAAGCGCCTGGTCGAGAAGTACGGTTGCAACGCCGGTGCCATCCAGTGCTGGAACGCCCTGCAGGACGAGTTGGGTATTATGCCCTGCGCCGCCAACGCCATCCTCAACGAGATGGGTATCCCCATCGTATGCGAGACCGATATTCACGGCGCCATCACCGCACTGATGGTCGAAGCCGCCGACCTGGGCCGTCACCGCGGCATGTTCGCCGACTGGACCGTGCGTCATCCCGATAACGAGAACGGCGAGCTGCTGCAGCACTGCGGTCCCTGGCCCTGCAGCTGCGCGGCCGTCAAGCCCAAGCTCACCTATCCGCTGGCGTTCGATCATCCCGGCGCGCTGACGGCCGAGGCCAAGCACGGCGACCTCACCCTTGCCCGTTTTGACGGCGACAACGGCGAGTACTCGCTGCTGCTGGGCAATGCCCGCGGCATCGACGGCCCGGCCGGCATGGGCACCTACCTGTGGGTCGAGGTCGACAACCTCAAGCGCCTCGAGGCCAAGATCGTCGAGGGTCCCTACATCCACCACTGCGTCGCCATTCACGCCAACGTGGTGCCGGTGCTCTACGAGGCGTGCAAGTACATCGGCATTGTCCCCGACCTGTACGACCCCATCGAAGAAGACGTCAAAGCCTACCTGCGAGGAGAGTAGAAATGGCAACTATCGAAGAGCTTGAATCCCTGCGTTGGGACCTTCGCCGCGATTGCGTCGATATCATCATGGCTGGCGCCGGCGGGCACATCGGCGGCGACATGTCGGTCATCGATGCGCTGATGACCCTCTACGCCAACCACCTCAACATTTCGCCCGAGACCGTCGACGATCCCAACCGCGATCGCTTCGTGCTCTCCAAGGGCCACGCCATGGAGGCCTACTACGCGGTGCTCTGCCACGAGGGCTATCTGGACCTCGACGACGTCAAGGCCCGCTTCTCTAAGTTCGGCAGCCCCTACATCGGCCACCCCAACAACAAACTCAAGGGCATCGAGATGAACTCGGGCTCGCTGGGTCATGGCCTGCCCGTGGCCGTCGGGATGGCGCTTGCCGGCAAGATGGATGGCCGCGACTACCGCGTCTACACCATCATGGGCGACGGCGAGCTTGCCGAGGGCTCGGTCTGGGAGGGCGCCATGAGCGGCGGCAACTACCAGCTCGATAACCTGTGCGCGCTCGTGGACCGCAACCGCCTGCAGATCAGCGGCAGCACCGAGGACGTCATGAAGCAGGACTCACAGGAGGAGCGCTGGGCCGCTTTCGGTTGGAACGTGCTCTCCATTCCGGGCAACGACATTCAGGCCATCGACGCCGCGCTGACGCTTGCGGCCGAGACCAAGGGAAAGCCCACGGTTATCATCCTCAACACGGTGAAGGGCTATGGCTCGTCTGTTATGGAGGACAAGGCCGCCTGGCACCATCACCTGCCCAACGACGAGGAATATGCCCAGATCATCGCCGATTTCGCTGCCCATAAGGAGGCCATCAATGGCTAACAAGATCGCCAACCGCAAGGTTATCTGCGACACGCTGCTCGAGGCCGCCACAACCGACAAGGACATCGTCGTCCTGTGCTCCGACTCCCGCGGCTCCGCGTCGCTCACGCCGTTCTTTGACCAGTATCCCCAGCAGTCCGTCGAGGTCGGCATCGCCGAGCAGGACCTGGTGAGCATCGCCGCCGGTATGGCCTCGTGCGGCAAGAAGGCCTGGGCCGCCTCGCCGGCGTCCTTTGTGACCACGCGCTCGTATGAGCAGTGCAAGGTCGACGTTTCGTACTCCAACACCAACGTCAAGCTCATCGGCATCTCGGGCGGCGTGTCCTATGGCGCCCTGGGTATGAGCCACCATTCTGCGCAGGATATCGCCGCTATGAGCGCGATTCCCAACATGCGCGTGTATCTGCCGAGCGATCGCTTCCAGACCGCCGAGCTCGTGCGTGCCCTGGTCGCCGACAACAAGCCGGCCTACATCCGTGTGGGCCGCAACCCGGTGGAGGACGTGTACACCGAGGACGAGTGCCCGTTCCAGATGGACCGCGCCACCTGGGTGCGCCGCGGCACCGATGTGACGATCGTCGCCACCGGCGAGATGGTCCGCCATGCCGTGGACGCCGCCGATCTGCTGGTCGAGCAGGGCATCTCGGCGACGGTGCTCGATATGTACTGCGTCAAGCCGCTCGATGCCGAGGCCGTGATCGAGGCCGCCGGTGCCACGCGCGCCGTCGTGACCGTCGAGGAGCACAGTCCCTTCGGTGGCCTGGGTTCCATGGTCGCGCAGGTCGTAGGTGAGCACTGCCCGCGTCCGGTCAAGTGCCTGAGCCTGCCCGATGCGCCGGTCATCACCGGTACGAGCCCCGAGGTCTTTGCGCACTACGGCCTGACGGGCGAGGGAATCGCCAAGACGGTCGCCGAGTTCTTGCCCGCAGAGTAACTGGAATGTGACAAAGGGACCGCCCCTTTGTCACATTCGTTTTGAAAGGGGTGGCCATGGGCCGCTACATCATCGGAATCGATCAATCCACGCAGGGCACCAAGGCGCTGCTGGTGGACGAGGGCGGCCATTTGATTCATCGTGCCGATCGCTCGCATCGCCAGATTGTCAACGAGGCCGGCTGGGTGAGCCATGATCCAGCCGAGATCGCCGCCAACGTGCTGGCCGTGGCGCGCGCCGTGGTGGAGGAGACCGGGGTCGATCCGGCCGACGTCGCCGGCATCGGCATCTCCAACCAGCGCGAGACTACCGTTGCCTGGAACCGCACGACGGGCGAGCCGCTGTGCGACGCCGTGGTGTGGCAGTGCGCCCGCGCCCGCGAGCTGTGCGACGAGCTGGCCGCGCGCGAGGGCGTGGCCGAGCTGGTGCGCGACACGACGGGTCTAGTGCTCTCGCCCTACTACCCGGCGGGCAAGATGGCCTGGATCCTCGCGAACGTTCCCACGGCTGCCGAGGCCGCTGCAGCGGGCGAGCTGTGCCTGGGCACCATCGATGCCTGGGTGGTCTGGACGCTCACGGGCGGCGCGGAGTTCCGCTGCGACTGGTCCAACGCCAGCCGCACGCAACTCTTTGACCTGCGCCGTGGCTGCTGGAGCGAGCCGGTGTGCGAGGCCTTTGGCGTTGACGTGGCCTGCCTGCCGCAGGTGACCGATTCCGATGGCCTGTTCGGCATGACGGACCTGGGCGGCTTTTTGCCGGCACCCGTGCCCATTCACGGCGTGCTCGGCGACAGCCATGCCGCCTTGTTTGCGCAGGGCTGCCATAGCCGCGGCATGGCCAAGGCGACCTATGGCACCGGCAGCTCGGTCATGATGAACGTCGGCGACGAGTTCGTCGCCAGCTCGCACGGGCTTTCGAGCTCGCTCGCATGGCGCATGGACGGCGTGACCGAGTACGTGCTCGAGGGCAACGTGAGCTACGCCGGCGCCGTCAAGACGTGGCTGCGCGACGATCTGGAGCTCATCAATAACCCCGAGGAAGTTACCGACCTGTGCTACGCCGCCAATCCGGCGAGCCGCGTCTACTTTGTGCCGGCGTTTACCGGTCTGGGCGCGCCGCACTGGGCGAGTGACGCCGAGGGCTGCGTCTTTGGCATGACGCGCACCACGGGTCGCGCGGAGTTCGTGAAGGCCGCCGACGAGTCGATCGCCTATCAGATCTTTGACGTGATTGATGCGATGGTCGAGGATTCGGGCGCGGCGCTGGCCGAACTTCGTGTTGACGGCGGTCCCACGCGCGATGCGTACCTGATGCAGTTTGAGAGCGACTTGGTTGGCTCGCCCATCCGCATCGCGAGCAA
>JAHYYI010000058.1 GCA_019425045.1 Collinsella sp. | reverse complement strand
CAATCAGTCCCTATTTCACCGCAACTTTGGAAAGGCGCCTTTAGCCATTGGGGACGCGCCGAGCACTGGGGTATCATGGCTTGGTTGATATATCTGCATTTACGCGCCTTGTAGGAAGGGGCTGCGCCCATGGCTTTTGAGCCTGCTCAACATAGCTTTATCACGCTCGAGGGCGTCGACGGTGCCGGCAAGTCCACGCAGGCGCGCCTGCTTGCCCGCGCGCTCGAACTCGCTGGCTATCAGGTCGTAACTCTGCGCGAGCCGGGTGGCACTGCCATCAGCGAAAAGATTCGCGCCCTGCTGCTCGACCCCGCCAACACGGCGATGGGCGATACCTGCGAGCTGTTGCTCTACGAGGCTGCGCGTGCCCAGTTGGTGCACGAGGTCATAGCCCCCGCCCTTGCGGCCGGCAAGGTGGTCCTGTGCGATCGCTTCTACGATTCCACGACCTGCTACCAGGCATTTGCCGACGGCCTCGATCGCCAGATGGTGCGCGACGCCAACAACCTGGCCGTCGCGGGAACGCACCCGGCGCTCACACTCGTCTACCACATCACGCCCGAGCAGGCGGCGCTACGCATGGCAGCCCGTGGCGCGGCAGATCGCATGGAGGCTAAGGGCATGGCATTCCAGGAGCGTGTCTACGAGGGGTTTTGCGCAATTGCTGCCGAGGAGCCAGACCGCGTAAAGCTCATCGACGCCACTACGACCGTCGAGGAAGTCTTCGAGAAGACGGTCGAACAGGTTCGCGCGTACGGTCTCGACATTCCGCAAGATGCCGTCGCCGCCGCGCTTGCCAAGGAGGCCGAGTAACATGGCCCCCGCTCAGACAAGCCTGCTGGCCAAGCTCGACACCCAACAGCGCGTGCGCGATTTTTTGACCAACGCCGTTGCTAGCGGCCGCGCATCGCACGCCTACCTGTTTTTGGGCGCTCCCGGCGCCGGCAAGCTCGACGCCGCGTGGGCGCTCGCTCAAGCCTTCCTGTGCGAGCAGGACGGCTGCGGCGCATGCGACAGCTGCGTGCGCGTCGCCCGCCATACGCACCCCGACGTGCACTATTACACGCCCGAGAGCGCCACGGGTTACCTCATTGCCCAGACCCGCGAGCTGCTCGATGACGTGCCGCTGGCACCCATTCGCGCCAAGGCCAAGGTCTACATCATCGACCGTGCCGAGCAGCTGCGCGCCAACACCGCCAACGCACTGCTCAAGACACTCGAGGAGCCGCCCGAGGGCGTTATGTTCATCTTGCTGGGCACCTCGGCAGACGTGATGCTGCCCACCATCGTGAGCCGCTGCCAGTGCGTGCCGTTTCGGCTGGTGTCGCCCGCCGTCGCCGCGCAGGCCGTGAGCCGCGCCACCGGTCAGGACCCTGCGCGTTGCCGCATGGCGGTCGCCGTGGCGGGAAGCCCCACACGCGGCATCGAGTTTCTTAAGAGCGCCGAGCGCCAGGACGCCCGCCGTCAGATGGTCCGTGCCATCGACTCACTCATTGCCGCCGACGAGGCCGACGTGCTCAGTCGCGCCAAGTCGCTCATCGTCGCCGTCAAGGCGCCGCTCGCCGAGGTCAAGTCCACGCAGGAAAAGGTACTCGAGCAAAATGCCGACTACCTGTCGCGTGGAGCATTGAAGCAGCTTGAGGACCGCAACAAGCGCGAACTCAACGCGCGCGAGCGTTCGGGTATCATGGAAGCGCTGGCGAGCGCGCGGACGCTCATGCGCGACGTGCTGCTGACACTTCAGGACGAGGCAGCCGACGTGGTGAACGAGGATGTGCGCGACACGATCGGTCGGCTTGCCGCCGCGACCAATGTTGCGGGTGCCACCCGGGCGCTCGAGGCGGTCGCGACCGCCGAGCGCAACATCGCCAGAAACGTTACTCCCCAGCTGGCCATCGAGGTCATGCTGTTCGATATCAGGAAGGCACTGAAATGCCGTTAGTCGTACCCGTTAAGTTTATCTACGCCTCGCGCGACCTGTGGTTTGACCCGCAGGACCTGGATATCCTCGAGGCCGATTATGCCATTTGCTCCACCGAGCGCGGAACCGAGATCGGCTTGGTTACGGCCGATCCCTTCGAGGTGCCGCAAGACGAGATCGGTCAGCCGCTCAAGCCCGTGCTGCGCGTGGCGAGCGACATCGACCTGCAGCTTGCCGACGATCTTGCCATCCAGGGCGACGAGGCCATGGTCGATTTCCGCCGACTGGTCAAAGATCTCGACCTCGAGATGAAGCCGGTCGGCGTTGAGTACCTGTTTGGCGGCGAGAAGGCCGTGTTCTACTTTGCGGCCGAGGAGCGCGTCGATTTTCGCCAGCTCGTCAAGGATCTGTCCTCGACGCTGCACATTCGCGTCGACATGCGCCAGATCGGCGTGCGCGACGAGACTCGCCTGGTGGGCGGCTATGCCCAGTGCGGCCAGGAGCTCTGTTGCACGCGCTTTGGCGGACAGTTTGAGCCCGTCTCGATCCGCATGGCAAAAGAGCAGGACCTGCCGCTCAATTCCTCCAAGATCAGCGGCGTTTGCGGCCGCCTGATGTGCTGCCTGCGCTATGAGTTCGAAGCGTACAAGGACTTTAAGAGCCGTGCGCCCAAAAAGAAGACGCTCATCGATACGCCGCTCGGCAAGGCGCGTATTCAGGAATATGACACGCCGCGTGAGCAGCTGGTGCTGCGCCTGGAGAACGGCAAGGTCTTTAAGGTCAACCTGGCCGATATGACCTGCTCGGAGGGCTGCAAAAAGAAGGCCGCCGAGCAGGGCTGCAACTGCCGCCCCGACTGCGTGACGCGCGACGTGCTCGAGCGCATCGAGTCGCCCGAGATGCGTCTGGCGCTTATGGAGCTCGACCGCGAGAACGGCGTCGACGTGGGCGATGGCCTGTCGAGCGCCGACCGTCTGGCCGGTACGTCGATGCCCAAGCGCCGTCGTCGCGATGCTGAATCCGATGCTCGCGCCGGTCAGGGGCAGGGCGAGGGCCGTGGCCGCGGAAAGGGTCGTGGCAATGCCGCAACGTCCGAGGCCGAGGAGGCCGCCGGTGGCCGTCGTCGTCGCAAGCGCGCGGGCTCGGGCGATGTCGGCGAGGCTGCAGCTGCAGGCAAGAACGCCTCCCGCGAGCGCGAGGTTCAGCAGCCCCAGCAGCAGAATCGCGGCGGTGGTATGAACCCCACGCGTCGTCGCCGCCGTCACCTGTCGAGCGAGGAGCGCGAGGATGCCTTCCGCGCCGCAGCTGCTCGCGAGGCCGGTGCCGCTTCCAAGGGTCCCTCGGGTTCCGATGCGCCTGCCGACAAGGGCGGCAAGTCACGCGGCGAGGATGAGCGCGCGCCGCGTCCGCGCCGTCGCCATTCCTCGGGCGCGCAACAGAAGCCCTCAGTGCCCTCCGTGGCCGATCAGGTCTCGGATGGCGAGGTCAAGGTCACGCGCCGGCGTCCCGGAGATGGCGGGGGAGCGGCTGCCAAGGCTTCGCGTGGTGCCGCTCGCGACGAGTGCGAGCCGCGCGAAGATCGTGGTGGCGAGGGCTCGGCCGACCAGGGTCAAAAGCGCCGTCGTCGTCGCCGTTCCCGCAAGCCGCGCCAGGATGGTGGCGAGGGCTCGACCCCGTCTTCGTCCGCACCACAACCGCCCGCCGGCGAATAACGCCCGCGAGCGGATTTAGCCCGCCTTGCCCCGAGGGCATCGGGGTATCATAGCGCTGAATCAACAACCCTCCCTGCGACCGAACGTAGGGAGGGTTGTGTCTTGAAGAGCCATCTGAACAAATTGAGCCGTCTGCAGGGTGCCGGCGCCCTACCGTTTGCGGACGAATTGCTGCCGTTTGCCGAGCGGGCGGCACGCGAGGCACTCGAGGCATTGTCGCCAACACGATGTGCCGGCTGCGAGCGCGCCGGTGCGCTTATTTGCCAAGACTGCCTGGCCGCGCTCACGCTCATCGACCCACGTCATAGCTGTACCCGATGCGGCGCCCCGTTTGGGGATTTGCTGTGCACTGAGTGTTCGGTCGAGGGCACGTCCTCGGCAATGGCGGAGACGCTCGACCGCTGCCTGGCGTGCTCCGTCTATGCGCATCCGCTGCCGCGCATCATTAAAGCGTACAAGGACGCGGGCGAGCGACGCCTGGCTCCGTATCTGGCGGAGCTGCTCTACGACACCGCCCTGCATGCCCAGGTCGTAGCGCCCGAACGCTTAGGAGGTGTGCTGTCCGGTGCGGATGCGGTGGTGTTTGTGCCTGCGACGGCGGCAGCGTTTCGGCGGCGTGGCTTTGATCATATGGAGGCCATTGCGCGCCCATTTTGCGAGCTGTCGGGTGTTCCCCTGCTCGATGCCCTCGTCAAGTACGGGCATGGCGACCAGCGCGAACTCGGTCGTGAGGAGCGTCGCGAGCGTGCCCAAGGCATGTACGAGACGGTTGAGGACGTGCACGGCCGCCGCTTACTGCTTATCGATGACGTTATCACCACGGGCGCGACCATGGCAGCAGCCTCGGCGGAGCTCAAGCGTGCCGGCGCTGCGGCAGTCGATGGCCTTGCTATCGCACGTGTTTGGTAGGGGTGGTTTTGTGGCAGTGAAGATTGAGCGGCGCAACGAGCCGACAGGCGAACAGCTAGCGGCTTCCGTAATCCTAACAGGCGCCTCGGCGCTGCGCATGATGCGCGCCGAGCGCCGGCAGATGGGCTATATCAGCTGGAAGGACCTTAATCCCGATGAAGAGCGCCGTGTGCTGCGCACGTCGTCGCCCTCGACCGAGGATATCTATCTTCCTGACTTGGTGCGAATTGGAGCCAAAAGTGGCGAGGTGCAAGAAGATCTGTGCTTGCTGGTGGGATCTGCGGCGCAGCGCCGCCGCATGCCTGGCGTAGACTGGTCCGTGTGTTCCGAGTTGCCCGCCGGCTCGATTCTAGAGGTGGAACCGGGGATGTACAGTCTATCTCCCGAGGCCCTTTGTGTTGCCATCGCGCGCGAGATCGGCTGCGTCCAGGCGTTTGCCCTGGCCCAGGAACTGTGCTCTAAGATTTCACTGAGCGACCGCGGGAAGTATCTGCCTCCCTATACCTCGCCTGTTGTGAATAGACTTGCAAAGGATAAGGACCAACCGACAGACGTGGGCTACTTTGAAGTCGAGCCAGCGCTGACGCCCGATCGCTTGGCAGATTACCTCGCGGCATGCAAGGGGAACGCGGCCAAACAGCTGCAGCGTCTGTGTCCCTATCTTTCGGAAAACCTGCGCTCACCCATGGAGTGCATCATGCTCGCCCTGTTTTCGCTTCCGTTTTCCTATGGCGGGTTTGCCTGCGGACCTTTTAAGACCGACTACAAGATCGAGTTCGATGACCGCGCGCAGGCAATCTCGGGGATGCCCCATGCAGTTTGCGATGCATATCAGGAGGCAGCCCGGTTTGACCTGGAATACAACGGTGAGCTGGGCCATTCCTCCCGGAGGGGACGTATCCATGATGAAAAACGCAACACGGGCTTGATTACTATGGGAATCGAGGTCGCAACGGTCAACAACGAAATGCTTTGCGACATGGAAGCGATGGAAGCGCTCGCATGGCGCATGCACCAGCGTATGCGAAAGCGGTACCGGAATCGTGTCGATGCCCGCAGGAAGAAGCAAGAGGCGTTGCTTAACACGCTGCGGGCGTGTTTTGGGCTTAAGCCGGTCTAATACGCGTCGAAAATAGAGGGTTAATCATATGCCCTGGCCATAATATGGCAAATATGAGTACTGTCACTAAATCAGTAACAGCAAAATCAAGGAATTTAGGACTCGGAGGCGGCGTAAAGTAAGAAGATAATAAACAAATGTAGAATAACTAAGCATCAGGTTGGCGACACTG
>JAHYYI010000057.1 GCA_019425045.1 Collinsella sp. | reverse complement strand
ACCAACGCCGCTGCCAGCAATACCAACAGCATGGCGGTGACATAGCCCGCAGCATCGAATCCTAAATCGATAACGTCGAAATGCCTGCCGGGAACAAAAATCTTATGTACCTGATCGCCAACAGAGCAGGCGGCGCAAAAGAGCAATACGGGCACGCAACGGGAGCATACGCTCCACGGACGCCTGGAAAAGCAAACCACGACCACCGAAGCGAACAATCCGACGAAGAAAAACTCTACGGTATGGGCAACGCGACGGACGTTTGTGCCCGCCCACATGCGAATGGAAGCAAGTCGGCCAGACCGGGCATTCGAGGCAGCCGAATCGGTTCCCCCGGTCGTTCCGTTCTCCGCCTGGGCTTCACCCGTGGCATCGGCAGCCTGAACGCCCGTGGCCTGACCCTCCACCACACGCGCGGTGGACTCGCTCAGCAACGACGTCTCCACCGCATTTTGCTCCGTCAGCACCCAGATGCCCGCCAGCGTTACAGCGAACAGAACGATCGCGGTCCATCCGATTATTTGTTTTACGCGCGCCAAGGGCCAACCTCCTTTTTTTGAATATCAGCGAGTGTAGCCCCAAATGACATCGTCACCGTATCAAAATTTGAATCGCAACAGGAAGCGACAAAGCGACGCAAACCCCTACCCCGCCTCGCGCATCCAGCGATCGAACGTCCCCACGCACACGCCCAAGCACTTTGCTGCCTGGCTGCGGGTAATATCGCCCGCCTCATAGCTATCGCGCACCAGCTCAAACTGAGGAGGGCACGGCTTGCGAGGTCGACCGAAACGGACCCCTCGCGCCCGCGCCGCTGCAATTCCCTCCGCCTGGCGCCGATGGATATTCTCGCGCTCCACCTGCGCCACGTAGCTCAGCAGTTGCAGCACAATATCGGCAATCAGGGTGTTGGTCACATCCGGCGCGTCGCTGGCCCTGGCGCGCGTGTCAAGCAATGGCATATCCAACACCACAATGGCAACCCCGAGCTCCTTGGTAATGCGTCGCCATTCCTCAAGAATCTCGGAGTAATTACGACCAAGTCGGTCGATAGAAAGCACCACCAGCACGTCCCCGTCTCCCAGGACGTGTAGCAGCTCGCGATAACGCGGTCGATCGAAGTCCTTGCCGCTCGCATGGTCGGCATAAATATTCGCCGAGCCCACGCCATAGGCGCCCAGCGCATCCAGCTGCCGATTAAGGTTCTGATCGCGCGAACTCACCCGCGCATAACCGTACACCGTCGCCATCTCATCCCCGCTTTCTTGTAAACCTGCCAAAAAGGGACAGGTTTATTTTGGTAGGTTTTACCTCCCAAATAGCAGGTAAGCGGGCGGCCGAGCAGACGGCAAGGTAGCCACGATTCAAATGCGAAGGGCGGTCCCGAAAGGCCGCCCTCCGCTCCCCCACCATGAGTCGGGATTTGGCTAATGGATAAGCTTAAAGTCCAAGTGCCCACGCGTGGTATTGACGCGCAAGACCTCGATAATCACGCGCTGGCCCAGTTCATAGCGAGTCCCCGTGTCGGCGCCCGTCAGCGTAAGCGCGTCCTCGTCGAACTCGAACCACTCGTTGCCCAGGCTCTTGATCGAAACCAAGCCTTCGACCTGCGTCAGGTCCAAGCGCACAAAGAGGCCCATGCTGCTAATCCACGAGACGGTTCCGGCATAGCGCTCGCCCAGACGGTCCTCATAGTACTGGGCAATCTTGATCTTTTGCGTCGCATGGCTGGCGGCATCGGCCGCACGCTCCGCATCGCTGCATGCGCGGCAGATCTGCGGCAGAATGCGCGGCAGCGACTCGCGCCCCTTGCCGATCAGCCGCGGCGTACGGACCAGGGCGTCCTTGCCGCCGAGCTGCTCATAGGCCAACTGTAGCTTGAGCACGCGGTGCACCACCAGATCGGGGTAGCGACGGATGGGACTCGTAAAGTGACAGTAGCACGGCGCGGCGAGCGCAAAGTGGCCCTCGTTGCGCGGCTTGTACAGCGCACGCTGCATGCTGCGCAGAAGCAGCGTGTTGACGAGCGGTGCGTTTGCCGTACCGGCGGCAGCATCAACTGCAGCCTGCAGCTCATCGGGACTCCCCAGGGCAATACCGGCAGCACGGCGATCGTCGATGATGCCCAGCTGCGCCAGCGCAACGGCGGCACCGTGCAGGCTATCGAGGCTCGGATCCTCATGCACGCGATAGCAGGCCTCGATATCACGGTCTGCCAGCCACTCTGCAACGCACTCGTTGGCGAGCAGCATGGCTTCCTCGATAAGCGACGTGGCACACGAACGCTCGCGCGCCACAATCTGCACGGGCACTCCGTCCTCATCCAATAGAGCGCGAATCTCGGCCGTGTCAAAATCGACTGAGCCGCGGGCGCGACGAATGCGACGGCGAAGTTCGGCGAGTTCGTTGGCGGCGACAAGGAAATCGCCGAGGTCGACGTTGTAGCCGCGGGCGGCCTCCTCGCACGCAAGGCCGCGCTCAAGCGCTTCCTCGCGCGAGACCTCAGCAGCCGCAACATCCTCCACGGCGCCTTCCAGCACCGAATACTCAACCGCGTCGGCACGCACCAGCAGCGCCTCGGCGCCGTCATAGTCCATACGCACACGCGAGCGAATCACGCTGGGGTAAGGATCGTAATGCCGCACGCGACCCTGCGCATCGAGCTCAATGTCAACGGTAAACGCAAGACGGTCCTCGTCAGGGCGAAGCGAGCATAGGTCACAGGACAGGCGTTCGGGCAGCATGGGAAGCACGCGATCGGCCAGATACACCGATATCGTACGATGGCGAGCCTCAAGATCGATATGCCCGTCCCAAGCCACATAGTGAGAAACGTCAGCGATATGCACACCCAGCTTGTAGCCACCCTCGGGCGTGCGCTCAAGCGAAATGGCATCGTCAAAGTCGCGCGCGTCGACCGGGTCGATCGTGATGACAAAGCGGTCGCGCAGATCGCGGCGGAGCGGGTCCTTAAGCGCCGCGGACACATCGAGCGAAAGCCCCTCGGCCTCGTCCAGCGCGGCCTCGGGATAGCTATCGGTATAGCCGTAACGCGCCATCACGTATTGAACGCCCAAATCGGGCGCGTCATCTCCGCCAATGCGGCGTTCGATCGTCACGGTGCCCGATTCCAGGCGCGTCGGGTAGGTCAAAATGCGCGCGACAACGGCATCACCCGGGTGGACGCCCAGACGATCCGCCGAGGTATCCTCGGGCAGAATGAAGAAGTCGGCCTTCAGGCGCGAATCGAGCGGCTCGATCACACCGAGCGGACCAGCGGTCTGGTACGTACCCACCACGCTTATGGCTGCGCGCTCAACCACGCCTTCGATCACGGCGCGCCGCTCACCGTGCGGGCTGTTCTTAATGCTCACGGCAACGGTATCGCCATCCATGATCTCGCGCTTACCGCGGCCCATAACCTTGTAGTCGCCGCTCTCGGTTATGACATAGGCGCCATGCTCATGGAGCTGCACGCGCCCGGTCAGGCTCGGACGGCGTTCGCTGCGCACCGGCCCACGTTTATTGCGGGCACCGCGCTTATGCTTGTTATTGCGCCCCATGGCGCCTCCTTGCTATCGATGACGAACTCCAAAGAGTCTACCCAAATGATTCGCTTTCCTGCCGTCCCCTAGAGATCAAAAAACGGGCCGCCCCAAAAGAGACGACCCGTTGGAAGGGATGAATTCCAGACATGCCTACACGCGCAGGTAGCGGCGCATGGCTATGGCAGAACCAAAGAGACCGATAATCACACCGACCAGAATCAGCGCAGCATAGGTCACCAGGTAGTACTGCATCGGCAGGGCAAACGACATCCAGCCGATGCTCTCCTGCAAACGCGGAATCATCAGATTGCGCAGCAGCTCCAGAACGCCGATGGAAAGCAGCGAGCCCAAAATGGCCTGCAGTACGCCCTCGGTGATAAACGGGCCGCGAATGAAGCCGTTGCTGGCGCCGACCAGACGCATAATCGCAATCTCACGACGACGCGCCGTGATGGACAGGCGAATCGTGTTGTTGATGAAGATGAATGCGATAAAGGTCAGAAGGCCAACGAGCACCACGGCGGCGATGCGGATGTAGTTGGTCACCTGGAACAGGCGGCTCACTTCCTCCTGGCCGTACAGCACGCTCGCGTTGACGTCGCCGTCATCCGCGATCTTCTGGAAGTCGGCGTTCTTCTTGAGCTTCTCTGCCGTGCTCTCGACCTTGGACGGATCGTCCATCTCAATTGCAAACGAAGCCGGCAGCGGGTTCTGGCCATCGAGCGCGCTCATGGTGGCGTCGGCGTTGCCCGACATCTTGCTCGTATACTCGGCCAGCGCGTCGTCCTTGTCCTTATAGGTCACGGACTTGACGTTATTCCACGTCTTAAGCTCGGCCTCAAAAGCCTGAACATCGGCCTGATCGGCGTCATCGCTAATGAACGCGTTGATGACAACCTGATCCTCGACGGTGCCGATCACGGAGTTCAGCATCGCGGAGCCCATGATGAACAGGCCGATGATAAACAGCGAAAGGAAGATCGTGATGACGGCGCCGAGCGAGGTAGTCCAGTTACGGAAGAAGTGACTGATTGCCTCTTTGAAGGAGTAGCCCACGTTAGTTGGTGCCATAGTTGCCGTAACCTCCCCTCTCCTGGTCGCGGATAACGTGGCCGCCCTCGAGGGCGATCACGCGACGGTGCATGCTATCGACCATCTCGCGGTCGTGCGTGGCGACGATCACGGTGGTGCCGGTGCGGTTAATACGCTCGAGCAGCTTCATGATGCCCAGCGAGATCGCCGGGTCGAGGTTACCCGTGGGCTCGTCGCAGATCAGCAGCGGCGGACGGTTGACCATAGCGCGGGCGACGGCGACGCGCTGCTGCTCGCCACCGGAAAGCTGGTCGGGCAGCGAGTCCATCTGATCGGCCAGACCGACCAGACGCAGCACCTCGGGCACCTGGCTGCGAATGACGCCCTTGGGCTTGCCGATGCACTGCAGGGCAAACGCCACGTTTTCGTAGGCGGTCTTTTGCGGCAGAAGCTTAAAGTCCTGGAACACGGCGCCAATCTGGCGGCGCAGGAACGGAACCTTGCGGTTCTTGATCTTCATGAGGTCCTGACCGGCAACCAGGATGCGACCGCTCGTCGGCTTGACGTCGCGGTTGAGCGTCGACAGCAGCGTGGTCTTACCCGAGCCGGAGTGACCGACCAGGAAGACGAACTCGCCCGGATAGATCTCAATGTTGATGTCGTCGAGTGCAGGCTTGTTGGGCTGTGCCGGATAGATCTTGGTGACATGCTCCATAAGGATGACGGGCTCGACACCGGCCTGCTTGGCCATCTTCTTGCGGCTGGCTTGCGGATCGATGGGCGCAAACACCGACGTAAAATCGGGGTTGTTGAGCGCGTTATCGAGGCTTGCGACCTCGGCGGCCTGATCGCTCTCGACCACCGGGGCAGCAGGCTGCGTGGGATCGGGAATAGCGGCAAAGAGGCCGGACTGCGCAGGCTGAGGAGCCGGTGTCGCAGGAGCCATGGGGTCGGGAATGCCGGCCATGCTAGGCTGCGGCGCGGCGGCACCAGCCTGAGGCTGCTCCACGCGAGCGGTCACGGCCTGAACGGGCTCAAAACCCGCCGTGCCGGAAAGCGCAACATCGCTGGTGGGATTGTAGGCAAAGGGATCGGATGCCGGCTGTGCCTGATCTGCCGGCTGAGTGGGGGCCTGAGCAACAGGCTGGCCCTCTGAATCCGGAGTGGCGAAACGACTGCCCTGGACGCCTGTCTGCGTCTTGGGGGCATCATCGCCCGCACCGGAGGTACGGAAGTGGTTACCCACTGGTGCTCCTTATCGTCGTGCGTTTAAACTACATGAGCGCTTTGTATTTTAGCAGCATTAGCTTTGCTGCACATAAGAAGCATGGCGGGCCTTGATTGGCAACTTCATCCGAACACCTCCCATATTCATCCGTACATGTAC
>JAHYYI010000056.1 GCA_019425045.1 Collinsella sp. | reverse complement strand
CATGCGAACCTCCAGTCCGGACCGCCCCGCGGTCCAACTTTCTGTCCGCACCCCCTTTTCGGACATCTTTATCCCCATCATTCCCGCTTTCGTCGGCGCTGCTATCATCATCGGCCTTAAGTCGCTGATCGTTGCCAACGGCCTCTTTGGCATGGAGGGCAGCCTCGCCGATCACAGCGAGTTCCTCAAGAACCTCGCAAGCTTCTTTGCCATTATCGCCACCACGTTCGACTACCTGCCTGTCCTGGTTATGTACAGCGCGGTGAAGCGTTTTGGCGGTAATCCGATTCTGGGCATCCTCGTCGGTATCGTCATGGTTCACCCGAGCCTTATGAACCGCAACACGTTCGTTATGGACCCGACGGGTGCTGAGTACTGGAACTTCGGTCCGCTCTCCATTCCCATGGTTGCTTTCCAGGGCGGCGTGTTCCCTGCAATCCTGACTGCCTGGTTTATGGCCAAGGTCGAGAAGATTGCCCAGAAGTACATCCCCGAGGTCGTTTCGTTCGTCTTTGTCCCGACCGTTACCCTGATTCTTGCTAACGTCGCTCTGTTCACCGTGTTCGGCCCGCTCGGCAACCTGATCGGCGACGTCCTCGCCGGCGTAATCGATATCCTGTACAACAGGATGGGCGTCTTCGGTGCCTTTGTCTTTGCCGCATTCCTGCAGCCGCTCGTCGTTACCGGTACGCATCAGTTCATCCAGGGTATCGAGGCAAACCTCGTTGCCACGACTGGCTTCAACTACATCCAGGCCATCTGGTCGGTTTCCATCATCGCCCAGGGCGGCGGCGCCATCGGCATGTACCTCATTCACAAGAAGCATTCCAAAGAGCGCAACATCTGCATGTCGTCCTTTATCCCGACGCTGGTCGGTATCTCCGAGCCCGCAATCTTTGCTGCAAACATGCGCTACTCGATTATCCCGTTCATCTGCGCTTGTATCGGTGCAGGCTGCGGTGGTGCCTTCGTGAAGCTCTTTGAGGTGCGCGCCATCGGTCAGGGTCTGACCGGCGTGCTTGGCCTGCTCATCGTCACGCCCGAGACGCTCGTGTGGTATGTGGCTGGCAATCTCATCGCCTTCATCGTGCCGATCGTCTTGATCTTTGCCTACAACAAGGCAAAGGGCGTGCCGACCACCGATGAAGAGGGCACTGGCGCGGGCTTCGACGTTAGCTTCTAGTTGAGCCGTTCAGCGTAATGTGCGGATAAGTCCATTTGGGGAAGGGCGTTCGGCTCGTGTGAGTCGAGCGTCCTTTCCCATAGACGAGAAAGTCAACGGCGATGTTTAATCAAAAAAATAAGGTGACACGCGCGGACTATGAGCAGTGGCGTGCCGGACAGGATGAGACGGCGGCTCGCATCGCGTCCGACCCCGATAGGCTTTTGTTCCATGTGGAGCCTGAGCTTGGCTGGCTCAACGACCCCAATGGTTTGGTTCAGATTGGTGATACGTATCACATCTATCATCAATACGATCCGTTCGATGCTGCGCATGGCGGTCCAGTGCTTTGGAACCATCTGACGACAAAGGATTTTGTGACGTACGAGAATCACGGTCCCGTGCTGTTCCCCGATTCCGATTTGGATTCGAGTGGAGCGTATTCTGGTTCTGCCTTTGTACGTGATGGCAAGATTCACTACTTCTATACCGGCAACGTTAAGCATTTTGACCGTGATGATTACGACTACGTGTTGACGGGCCGTGAGCAAAACCAGATTCATATGGTTGCCGAGAATCCCGACGAATTGGGCGAGAAGCGCATAGCTGTTGGGCCGGTCGATTACCCCGACGATATCGGTACGCACGTGCGCGATCCCAAGATCCTTGAACACGACGGTATCTACTACATGGTTCTGGGCGCTCGTACGAAAGACGACCGTGGCTGCGTGCTTGTCTATACCTCGCGCAATCTTGAGGACTGGAGCTATGCGACGCGCATTGAGTTGGGCGAGAAGTTTGGCTTTATGTGGGAGTGCCCCGATCTGTTTGAGCTCGATGGCGAGCTTATTCTCGTTTGCTGTCCGCAGGGTGTGCCTGCCGATGGTTGGCGTTACCGCAATCCGCATCAGTGCGTGTGGTTCCCCATCGAGGCCGATTGGGAGGCGCCGAGCTTTAAAATCGTCGGGAAGGGCATGCCCCCGATGGTCGATGCCGGTTTTGATTTCTATGCTCCGCAGTCCTTTGAGGATGCTGCAGGCCGGCGATTGATGATCGGATGGTCGGGTTGCCCCGATGCGACGGCGGAAAACCCGACGGTGGCGCGCGGGTGGCAGTGCGCGTTGACGGTGCCGCGAGAGCTGAGCATGCGCGATGGTAAGCTCTGCCAGCAGCCGGCGCACGAGATTGAGAGGATGCGCGGCGACTGCGTTCGCACGACAGGCGGTGAAACCGTTGAGGAGCCGGGCCGCCTGTTTGATCTCGTGGTTTCCTGTGAGGGCGCCAAGATGGTTGAGCTCGAGATTCGCAAGGGTGTCTTTGTGCGCTATGCGGACGGGATGCTTACCCTCGACATGGGTGACGAAGGCTATGGGCGCGACCAGAGGTCGATTGAGCTCGGCGAGCTTCGCGACCTGCGCGTGCTTTCGGACACTACGATGGTCGAGATTTTTGCCAACGGCGGTGAGGCGGCACTTACGAGCCGTACCTATTCGTCGGCGGTTCCGGCGATGGCGCTGCACGCCGAGGGTGCGGCGTCGATGGATTTCTACCGCCTCGCTCATTAACCGTGCATGGAGCACGATTGGACTTGTTGGGCGGAATGTGTCGCAGTTGCCGCGGCCAACTACCGTTTATCGCGTATAGCTACCGTTTGCGGGATAAGTAACACTCATTTATAAACCGTGTAAAATCTCAGTTAAGCACAGAGTTTTCCAGGGAGACGCTGTCCTTTGTTGTGTGCAAGGGGCGGCGTCTCTTTGGTGCTTGGATGCTGTTGTGCAACAGTGCGGCGGCGCGTGTCATGTATTGAAAAACCAACGTTGAGATGGGTCGTGATAATAATGGGCAAGTACGTAATCGTGGTTGAGTCTGGGTCGGATGTGACGCCGGAGCTCTGCGAGCGCTACGGCATCGTGCGCGTGCCCATGCACGTCACAGTTGGCGACGAGACCGTCGAGGACGGCTCCATCGATCCGCTCGAGATTTATTCGCGCTGCAACGAGTTTGGCGTGATGCCCAAGACCAGCGGCTGCGCGCCTGCGGATTTTGCTCACGTGTACGACCGCATTCACGCTGAGCAGCCCGATGCGACTATTCTGCATCTCGCGTATTCCGAGGCCACGACCTGCTCGCATCAATCATCGAAGATCGCCGCCAAGGGTCGCGACTACGTGTTCTCTATGGACACGCGCTTTGTCTCGGTAGGCCAGTCGCTCGTTGTCGTCGAGACCGCCAAATACATCGAGGCTCACCCCGATGCCACCGTCGACGAGATCTTTGCATTTACGAATTCCGTCATGGACCGCGTGCTGCTGGGCTTTGTTCCTACCGATCTTGCCTTTCTTAAGGCGGGCGGTCGCTTGTCCAACGTCGCATTCCTTGGCGCCCATCTGCTCAAGATTAAGCCCTGCATTGAGGTGACGGGCGGCAAGTTCGTGGCGACCAAGAAGTTCCGCGGCTCTATGCTCAAGTGCGCCCGCGCCTTTATTGACCACATGGTTGCGAAGGGCGAGATTGACTACTCGCACATTGGCCTGGCGTATTCGGTGGGCCTTTCCCAGGAGCTGCGCGATGACATGGAGGTCTATGCGCATGATCTGGGCTTTAAGGACGTTACCTGGACTCAGGTCGGCGGCGTCATCTCGAGCCATTGCGGCCCGACCGCCTTAGGTGCGGTGCTCACGCTTAAGGCGTAAAGGCCGCAGGCGAGCGTTCTTCAGCCTGACATCTCGACGTAGCCCCCAGCCATGGTGATGGGGGATAGATTAAAACGTGCCGTTCTAGTCCGAGACGTTTAAACGCAAACGCATGGGCTAGAATGACTCTGGCATTTTAATTGGTTGCATCCAAGGAGAGGCAAGGTAGCGCGAATGGCAGAAATGACGCTTGAGGGTGTGGACGCTCGTCCCGAGGACTCTGCGTTTGCCCTTGGCCGCGTGCATTCGATCGAGACGATGGGAACGGTCGACGGACCCGGCATCCGCTTTGTGGTGTTTGTTCAGGGCTGTCCCATGCGCTGCGCGTATTGCCACAATCCCGATACCTGGTCGGTCAACGGCGGCACCATGGTGACCGTCGAACACCTGATGGATGAGTTCCAGAGTAACCACGAGTTCTATCGCAGCGGTGGCATTACGGTGTCCGGCGGCGAGCCGCTCCTGCAGCCCGAGTTTTTGGCCGATCTGTTTCGTGCTATGCATAACAACCCCGATGGCCGTGTACATACCTGCCTAGATAGCTGTGGCTATGCATTTGACCCCAACCACCCCGAGAAGTTCGATGCCGTGCTCAACGAGACCGACATGGTACTGCTCGATATTAAGCATGCCGACCCGGTCGAGCATAAAAAGCTGACCGGTTGCGATCCCGCACGCATCTTGGCGTTCGGCGATGAACTTGCACGTCGCAAGATCAAGGTCGTTATCCGCCACGTGGTGGTGCCGGGCATTACCGACACGGTGGAGGAGTGCGAGAAGCTCGGTCGCCTCATCGCTCCATGGCACAACGTGGTGGGCCTGGAAATGCTGCCGTATCACACGATGGGTGTCGTCAAGTACGAGCAACTGAGCATTCCCTATAAGCTTGAGGGCGTACCTCAGATGGATACCGCGCGCATGCCCGAGCTGCGCAATGCCGTTATGGCCGGTATGAAAAAGCGCCGTGCGGAGCTCAGGTCGGCCATCGGCTAACAAGCCATTTTTGCCCCTTTATGATACCCGAGCTGTACTGGCCTAACGGCTTGGTGCTGACACGGTTGAGCCAAAATGCTGGTACCATACCGTGGATAAGCAATTTGCACGGATTTGGGGGATGGCATGGCAACCATCGCGATCATAGGCGCACTCGAAAAAGAGGTTGCGCAGATTAAGGAAGAGCTGAGTGGCACGCATGAGTCGCAGGAGGCGGGCTTGACCGTTGTGAACGGTGGGCTTTCGGGTCTGACAGTAGTCGCCACGACGGCAGGCATGGGGACCGTGAACGCCGCTGCCGCAACGCAGCATCTCATCAGCAAATACGCCCCGCAGGCCGTTGTGTTTTCGGGCATTGCGGGCGGCCTAAACCCTAAACTCCATATTAACGACGTGGTTATAGGCAAGTGCCTGCGCTATCTGGATACCGATACGGCACTCATCGCCGAGTCCGCGCCGGGGCTCGAGGAGTTTGTCTCGACACCGGCGTTGGCTGATGTTGCCGCCGCCGTGCTTGCCGAGCATGGATTTGTGGATGCCTCGGCGGATGAGACTTCTGCGGAGAAGGACCCCAAGCAGTTCCTGTGTGGCACTATCGCCACGGGTGATCGCTTTGTTACGGGTGACGCCATGCGTAACGCTGCGATTGAGGCCACGCATGCCGATTGCGTCGAGATGGAGGGCGCGGCAATTGCGCACATCGCGGCCAAGAATGGTGTCGATTGCCTGGTACTGCGCGCTATCAGCGATAATTGTGACGAGGCATATGACGCGTTTTGCGAGCGCGAGTTCGATCTGGACGAGTACGCTCGCACCGCGAGCGGCATCACGCTTGACATCGTTCGTCGTATCGCCGCCGCGCAATAGCACGCCCGTTTTGTAAGAACCTACGACCAAGGAGTGTCCATGGCCGATTCAATTAACTACCAGCTTGCCAAGTTCGTCGCCAGCTACGGCAAGGTTTCGCAGATTCCCGAGTCAACCTGTCCCGAGGTGAGCTTCGTCGGCCGCTCCAACGTGGGCAAGTCCTCCATCATGAACAAACTCTTTGGCCGCAAGAACCTGGTCAAGGTTTCGAGCACGCCGGGCAAGACGAGCAACATCAACTTTTTTGAGGCCGACGACGTGCATTTTGTGGACCTGCCGGGCTACGGTTTCGCCCGTCGTTCCAAGGCCGAGCGCGACCGCTGGGCTGAGCTCATTGGCGATTTCTTTGACTCCGAGCGCAGCTTTAACTTGGTCGTCTCTCTGGTGGATATCCGCCACGACCCCAGCAAGCTCGATCACGACATGATTGACTACCTGCAGGGCAACGAGTTCAACTTTATCGTCTGCCTCACCAAGGCCGACAAACTCAGCCGTACCCAGCAGGCCCGCCAAGCAGCAGCCATCAAAAAGCAGCTCAACGTTCCGGCCGAAAACGTGATCATCACAAGCTCCCAGACCGG
>JAHYYI010000055.1 GCA_019425045.1 Collinsella sp. | reverse complement strand
TCCTTGCGGAGCATGCTTTTGGCTGCATGTCCAAGCGTCTTGCCGGTAGGGGCGGTAGACGTGCCGAAGAGGTCGTTCTGGAGCCGGCGCTTATCGTGAAGGGCAGTGTGCTTGACCTTACCGAATATAGCTAAGCGCACTTGTTTGTTTGCATAGATTGCATGCGGAGTGTCCGCTATTTGCCGGCGGGGCCGGGGAGGCATACTTTGTTTTGAAAAGTTCGCGGAGCCCACTTCTCAAAACAAAGCAGGCACCCCGGCCCTCGTCCGTGAACTTTTCCGCTGGTCGAGCCATAGACGCCGCGCACCGATACGGTAAAGCGGCGGCTTGAAATTGGTGCTATATTCAGCTTGAGTTGTTTAATGCTAGTACGGGAGGCTGATATGGGGCTGTTCAAGAAGAAAAATCCGCAGGATGCCTTTGATCCCGATGTGTTTACCATCACGGATACGATTTTGGACCCGCCGCGGTTTACGTTTTTGCCGGCTATCTACCAGGATGCCACGCGTCGCAAGTGGGCCGTGCATCAGCGCGGCGGCGAGCCGAAGATTTTTGACTATGCGGACGTGTTGCAGTGCGAAGTAGCCGAGGCGGGCGATCCGGAGGCCGAGGAAGTGGCCTCAAAACAGGAATTTGCCCAGCGTATCCTGGCAAATCCTGCCAAGGCGGCGAAAATAAACGCTGCCAAGCGTAATATGTGTCTTGGTATGGGCGTTGTTGTGGCGGTTCAGACGGGAAAAGACGAGGTTTCCAAATTAGAGATTCCCGTTATGACCGACGAAGTCAAACGCGATTCAAGCCTATATAAGTCGTATCGGAATGTCGCCGAGAAGATCAAGGCCGAATTTGATGCCATGGGAGGGCTGGTCTAATTTTGGCGGCATACGTTTCTGAATGAGGAGTCTGTGCAATGGCAGGCGAATCTTATGCAATTCCCCCTAAAGATCGTGCTGTTGAGGGAATTCTATGGTATATCCAGCACCATCAGCTTGCCGGCGGCGATCGCCTGCCGGCCGAGCGCGTGCTGTGCGAAGAGATCGGCGTTTCGCGTACGGCGTTGCGCGCCGGTATCACGCGGCTCATCTCGTGCGGAACGCTCGAGAGCCGTCGCGGATCGGGTACGTATGTGTGTCCTCCTAAGCCGCTGAACATCTTCCAGGAAACGTATAACTTTTCCGATGCCGTGCGGACTGCCGGCCTGCATCCCTCTTCTCGTCTGGTTTCCACCGAGACCATCGAGGCGGATAAGACGCTTGCCGACAAGCTTGGGGTGGCTATAGGCGCTCCTTTGCTCCGCATGCAGCGCGTTCGACTTATTGAGGGCGAGCCGGCGTCAATCGAGACGGCTCACGTTAACCTGTCCCTGTGCCCATCGCTTCCCGAGCACGATTTTGAGTGCGAGAGCCTTTACGATGTCTTGCTCAAAGAAGGTGGCGTGCGTGTTGAGCATGGACGTGAGCATATCTCCATCTCGCGTTTGAACGCCGAAGAGGCCGAGCTGCTCCAACAAGAAGAGGAAACGCCGGTGTTCTATGAGAGCACGATCGAATTTGATAAGGACATGCGTTTTGTGGAGCATTGCAAATCGGTGATTTTGCCCACAAAGTTCCGCTTTGCCGATAACGGCGAAAAGAACGGCATGAGGAGCGTGGCAGGTGAACAATGGCTGAAACAGTAGATGCCACCCCGGTTTATATGCGCATTCGACGCCGCATCGAGGAGCGTATCGAGCGCGGTATATATCCCACGGGTTCCATGATTCCGTCCGAAAAAGACCTCGCTGAGGAATTTGGTACGACACGCTTGACCATCCGAAGTGCTGTCGATGAGCTGGTTCGGCGTGGGCAGATTCGACGCGTCCGCGGAAAGGGCGCGTTTGTGGCACAGAAAGTGCCCGTTGCCTACGAGCGAACGGGAGGCTTTCGCGAATCGGTTCGTGCTTCGGGCGGCGAGCCGTCCGTCCGCATCCTCGCGCGTTCCAAGCGTTATGCGGGCCCATATTATGCCAACCTGTTTGGTATTGCGGAGGACGATTTACTGTATTCGATTCGGCGTTTGAACTGCGTCAACGGCGATCCCGTATCGATTGAGATGGCGTTCATCCCGTGCCTGCTGTTTCCCACAATCGAAGATATTGACGTGTCGGTCTTCAGTTTGTACGAGACCTATGAGATGTTGGGCCGAAAGCCGGTCATGGCACAGGAAAAGCTCGATATCGAAGCGCTGGGCGCGCGAGATGTCGGCCTGCTTGGACTGGAGCAGGGCGATCTTGCCTTGACGCTTGAGTGCGTGAGCTTCGATGCGAGCGGCCAGGCGATCGAGTACGTCAAGTCGTTTAACCGCGGTGATGCGGGTGGATATACCTATACGTACTAGCTGGTTTTTTGCATAACGGGCTGAAAAGCTGACGGAATTTTGATTCGTTGAGCAGACTGCATATACAACCTTACATGGCTCAAAATCGACCGTTCGCCGATGGGGATAAATTAATCGACAAAGAGGTATCAAAAAGCCGTAACCTGTAACTGTGATTGGTATCAAATACTAATGATTTGTTACGAGGTGAGACGATGAAGATGCTCGATTACGTTCAGCTTGCCCATGTGCGTATGGGAGAGAACCTCGAGCGTTCGTCTGAGCTGGTAGCGCAGCTCGTTGATATTTTCCAGCCCGGTTCTTTTGACGCGCTGCGCATCGTTGCTTCGGGTTCGTCGCGCCATGCCGCCGATTGCGCCCGAGATTACCTGCAAGATGCGCTGCAGATGCAGGTGTCCGTTGTGACGCCCGAGGCCTTCGTCGATTTTGAACACACCTATCCACAGCATGCGCTCAACATCGCCGTCTCGCAGAGCGGCTATTCAACCAATACGATTGCGGCGCTCGATTACATGCGCGCACACGATATGGCTGCAGTTGCGCTCACGGCAAACGTCGAGGCACCCATCAAGGAACACGCTGACATCGTTCTTGACTACGGTGTGGGCGTCGAGTCGGTGGACTTTGTGACTCTGGGCGTCGAGGTTCTCGTTGAGTACCTGGTGCTCTTTGGTATTTACGGCGGTCAGGCGCGCGGAACGATTGACGCCAAGGGCGTTGCTCAGCGTCTTGATGACCTGCGCGAGGCTATCCAGGCTAATGCCGTGATGTGCAAGACCGCCGAGGCATATGTCCAAGATCACATGCTCGAGCTTTCTGAGCACATGCCCGCCATGGTCGTCGGCAACGGCCCCAACTATGGTGTTGCCGAGGAGGCAGCGCTCAAGCTGAGCGAGACCATCAAGATTCCTGCCATGCATCACGAAGGCGAGGAGTTCGTCCACGGTCCCGAGATGCAGATCGTTCCGGGCTATCTGGTGTTTATCGTCGACGATCTGCAGGGGTCGGAGCGTCTTGCGAATATCGCCGATGCGCTATCGAACGTTACGGCAAAAACGGTGCTGCTCACGGCCCATCCCAAGGGTAGGGCTCACGAGGTTGCGGTGCCTCAGGTGGCTCCGCTGCTCAGCGCAATTCCCAATCTTGTGTTCTTCCAGACGATTGCGGCCATGATCGCCGAGCGTCTGAAGTCATGGAACGTGCACCCGTATCTCGATGCCGTCTCCAAGCAAATGGAGGTCAAGGCAGAGGGCTACGAAGAGTCAGTCAATGCGCTTAAGGCCAAAGCGGCTGAGTGTTACGGAATGTAAGCGGGTTTTGATGCCCGTTGGCATGGGGGATGTGGAAACAACCCCAGAAAGGAGAGACAAATGAAGGAAACCGAGAAGATCGAGATCATGCATTTCGACCAGGAGGGCTATCTCGAGGACGGCAAGGCGCTCTACGAGACCGGCAAGAAGATGACCGCGCTCGCCGACAAGGTCGCCGACGAGGGCTACGACGCCGTGTTCCTGATGGGCGTCGGCGGCACCTGGGACGAGCTCATGCAGCTCGAGTACCTCATGAACAAGTTCGGCGACCGCGACCTCGAGGTCTACCTGATCCACGCCGCCGAGTGGAACGTCATGGGCCACAAGCGCATGACCGAGAAGTCCGTCGTGCTCACCGCCTCCGAGTCCGGCACTACCCCCGAGGTCCTCGAGGCCGTCAAGAAGATGAAGGGCATGGGCGTGCGCGTCTACGCCATGACCAAGCCCGAGGGCCCCATCGGCCAGGCTGTCGGCGCCGAGAATTGCGTCAAGATGGCTTCCGATCATGGTAACGGTGGCTGCGAGATGGGCTACTACCTCGCCGACTGCTTCGGCCTGCGCCTGCTCAACCGCCGCGGCTGCTTCCCCAAGTTCGATCTGTTTATCGAGCAGACCAAGGACATCTGGAAGGACATGCTCGATATCCGCAAGCGCTTCGAGCCGCGCGCCGAGGAGCTCGCCAAGAAGTACGCCCTGGCCCCCTACACCATGTTCATCGGCTCCGGCGCCCTGTGGGGCGAGACCATCCTGTTCTCGATGTGCATCCTCGAGGAGATGCAGTGGAAGCGCACCCGCTACATCACCTCGGCCGACTTCTTCCACGGCACCCTCGAGCTCGTGGAGCCCGGCGTCCCGGTCTTCCTGTTCATGGGCGAGGACGAGAACCGCAAGCTCGACGAGCGCGTCCGCGCGTTCCTGACCCGCGGCGTGACCGGCGACACCGACATCAACGTCATCGACACTGCCGAGTTCGCGATCCCCGGCCTTGACGACGAGTTCCGCGTCATCGTGTCTCCGTGGATTCTGACGGTGCTCGTTACCGACCGCCTGGCTCGCTACTACGAGACGGTCACCAAGCACAACCTCAAGTATCGTCGCTACTATCACCAGTTCGACTACTAAAGAAAACGGGTGCGGGAACGCGCCGGGCTATTGAGAGGAACACAGAATGAGGCAGTACATCATCGCCAGCCATGCGCACTTCGCTACCGGCATCAAGGAGAGTGTCGAGCTGCTCTCGGGCGCTCGCGACAACGTCCACGATCTTTCGATGTTCGTCGATGACCGCATGGACGTGGCCGAGGAGGCCCAAAAACTGCTGGCAGGCATGGCTGCCGACGATGATGTCGTTGTCTGCACCGACCTCTTTGGCGGCAGCGTCAACAACGAGTTCACCAAGATCGTCCAGACGCGTCCCCGCACGTACCTCGTTACCAACATGAACCTTCCTCTGCTTATCCAGCTGCTGTTCTCTGACGAGTCGGCGCCGGTTGAGGAGACGATTCGCGCCATCGTCGCTGCGGACGATACGCGCGTGAAGTTTGTCAACGATCTTTTGGTCGATGACGAAGAGGAAGAAGAGTTCTAATCCGCAGCACCTACTGACACGCCGTAAGACGGCACAAGACCTTTGGGGGGTCACATTATGATTCAGCTACTTCGCGTCGACCATCGCCTGCTTCATGGCCAGGTCGCGGTCTCTTGGGTCCAGGGCCTTGGCTCCAACTGCATTTTCTGCGTGGGCGATAAGGTCGCCAACGACCCGGTGTGGAAGACGACGCTCAAGATGGGCAAGCCTGCCGGCTGCAAGCTCGTCATCAAGGATATGGCGAATGCCATCGAGGCCATTAACTCGGGTGTGACTGACAAATACAAGATGATTATCTGTGTCGCCACCATCGCTGAGGCAAAGCAGCTTGTTGAAGGCTGCCCGCAGATCAAGTCGGTCAACCTGGGCAACACCAAGCCCAAGGACGAGAAGCGCCCCGATGCTCGTCAGGTCTCTCGTCAGATCTTCCTGACTGCAGCCGAGGAGGCCGATGTGCGTGAGATGCTGAACAACGGCGTCGAGGTCGAGATCCGTCCTCTGGCCGATGACCCCAAGGTTGACTGCGCAAGCGTGCTCTAGGCGTTCAATTTCGAAGAGTCTGAGCTCTTCGTAGTGTCCTATTAGGAAAGGGGGATATATGCTTACCCAAGCAATCCTCATCGGACTTATCGCCGCATTTGGTAAGTTCGACTTCCAGCTCGGTACGCTCTATGCGTTCCGCCCCATCGTCCTGTGCCCGCTCGTGGGCCTGGTGCTGGGGGACCTGCAGTCCGGCCTCGCGATCGGCGCCAGCCTGGAGCTTCTGTTCATGGGCTCGATCTCCATCGGCGCCTACGTGCCGCCTGATGAGACGATCGGCGGCGTGCTCGCCTGCGCCTTCGCTATCCAGTTGGGCCAGAGCACCGAGGCAGCCATCGCGCTCGCTATGCCCATCGCCACGCTGTGCCTTGCCATCAAGAACATCCTCAACGCCGCCCTGCCGATTCTGGTTGACCGCGCTGATGTCTTCTCCGGCCAGGGCAACCTTAAGGGTGTCTATGCGATGCACTTCCTGATCGGTTTGACCGGTATCATCATGGCGTTCCTGCTGTGCTCGCTGTCGTTCTATCTGGGTGCTGACGCCATCCAGGGCATGCTCGACTTCATCCCGCCCTTTGTCCTTGCTGGCTTTGGCGTTGCCGCCAACATCCTGCCGGCCATGGGCTTCGCCATGCTCGGCCGCCTGG
>JAHYYI010000054.1 GCA_019425045.1 Collinsella sp. | reverse complement strand
GCGCCGCGCTGGGAAGGGCCGCGTAGCGGTCCAAGAAATCGTCCGCAGTCCCGGTTAACGTTTTACCATGGAGCGTGCTCGGAGCGCCCTGACGTTTGCCCAGATAAAACCTGCCAAAATAAACCTGTCCCTTTTTGGTAGGTTTTGGGGTGGGGCTCGCTGCTATCATGGACAACGTTGAATTTCTACGAAGGAGCAGGGCATATGGCGATTCTTTTGGGATGCGATTCCATCAGCCTAGAGTTTCCCACCAAGCATATTTTCGATAGCGTGACGCTCGGCGTGGGCGAGGGCGACCGCATTGGTATCGTCGGTAAAAACGGCGACGGCAAGTCGACGCTGCTGAGTGTGCTCGCCGGCACGCTGGAACCCGACGACGGCCGCGTGACGCACCGCCGCGGCACGACGATCGGTCTGCTCGGCCAAAAGGACAACCTGGTCGATACCGACACCGTGCATCATGCCGTCGTGGGCGACGCGCCCGAGTATGAGTGGGCGTCGAGTCCGCGTACGCGCCAGATTCTGGCCGGCCTCATCAGCGATGTGCCCTGGGAAGGCACAGTGGGCGAGCTTTCGGGCGGCCAGCGCCGTCGCGTGGACCTCGCGCGCCTGCTGATCGGCGACTACGACGTGCTCATGCTCGACGAGCCCACCAACCACCTGGACATGCGTACCATCAACTGGCTTGCGCGTCACTTAAAGGCCCGCTGGCAGCGCGGTCAGGGCGCGATGCTCGTGGTCACGCACGATCGCTGGTTCTTGGACGAGGTCTGCACCAGCATGTGGGAGGTCCACGACGGCCAGGTCGATCCCTTCGAGGGCGGCTACTCGGCATACATCCTGCAGCGCGTGGAGCGCGACCGCATGGCCGCCGTCACCGAGGAGCGCCGCCGCAACATGGCGCGCAAGGAGCTCGCGTGGCTGAGCCGCGGCGCCCAGGCCCGTTCCACCAAGCCCAAGTTTCGCGTGGATGCCGCTCGCGAGCTGATCGCCGACGTGCCGCCCGTGCGTGACGAGCTGGAGCTCAAGCGCCTGGCCGTGAGCCGCCTGGGCAAGCAGGTTATCGATGTGGTCGACGTGGACGCCGGCTATGCGGATGCCGATGGCACGTCCAAACAGGTGCTCACCGATGTGACCTGGCTCATCGGCGCGGGCGACCGCTATGGTCTTTTGGGCGAGAACGGCGCCGGCAAGTCGACGCTGCTCGACGTGATCCAGGGCAAGATCGCGCCCCTGCGCGGTCGCGTGAAGATTGGCCAGACGGTGCGCTTTGGCGTGCTGTCGCAGCAGCTCGAAGAGCTCGAGCCCTACATGGGCGACACGATCCGCGAGGTGCTCAGCAACTATAAGAAGTACTACGTCATCGACGGCAAGGAGACTTCGCCCGAGAAGCTCTGCGAGCGTCTGGGCTTTACGACGCAGCAGCTCTGGAGCCGCATCGGCGATCATTCGGGCGGCCAGCGCCGTCGCCTGTCGCTGCTGCTGACAATCCTGGACGAGCCCAACGTGCTCATCCTGGACGAGCCCGGCAACGACCTCGATACCGACATGCTGGCGATTGTCGAGGATCTGCTCGACGGCTGGCCTGGCACGCTGATCCTAGTGACGCACGACCGTTTCCTCATGGAGCGCGTGACCGACCAGCAGTGGGCGCTGCTCGACGGCCACCTGACGCATATGCCCGGCGGCGTGGATCAGTACCTGCGCCTGTGCAACGCCACCGCCGAGGGCGAGCCCGTGGGCGCGCCGAGCGCCAAGACCGGCACGTTCGACACCGGCGCCGCAGCGGTTGCGGCCGAAAAGCCCAAGACGAGCGGGCAGCCCAATGGCCTTTCCAACGCCGAACGCCAGAAGCTTCGCCGCGAGGTGAGTTCGCTCGAGCGCAAGATGGAGACGCAGCGCGCTCGCGTGGAGGAGGCCGAGGCCGCCATGGCCCAGGTCGATCCCACCAACTACACGGCGCTGGGCGAGCAGCAGGCAAAGATCGACGAGGCCCACGCCGCCATGGACGAGCTGGAGATGGCGTGGCTCGAGGCGAGCGAAAAGCTCGAGGGCGAGGAGTAGACGAGGATGATCGGGGCCGCGTTTTTCGATATCGACGGCACGCTGCTGAGCTTTAAGACCCACCGGATTCCGGCGTCGGCGCAGCAGGTGCTCGACAGCTTTCACGAGCAGGGGATTGCGTGCGTGATCGCTACGGGCCGTCCGACCTACCAGATGCCGGACTGGCTGTTCGACCTTGGCTGGGATGCGTACATTACGCTTTCGGGTCAGCATTGCTTTGATGCCAGTGGTGTTTACCGCAGCTGCCCGATCGATCCGGACGATGTTGCGGTGATCGTGGACCAGGTGGCTCAGGGGCGTTACGACTCGCTGTGCATGCAGGGCGAGAATTCGTTTGTGAACCGCCTGTCCGAGCGCGTGGTGACGGCCGGTAGCAACGCGGGAATCGTCTACCACGAGGAGCCGTTTGAGCGCGCCTTTGACGCACCGGTCTACCAGTTCTGCGCCTTTGTGGACCCGGCCGACGAGCATATCGTGACTGATGCCGTGTCGCATTCGCTCACCACGCGCTGGTGCGATCTGTTCTGCGATATTATTCCCGCTAACGGCGGCAAGGACCTGGGCGTGGCGGCGACGCTGGAGCGCTTGGGCATCGACGCGAGCGAGGCGATCGCCTTTGGCGATGGCGAGAACGACCTGTCGATGTTCTCGGCCGTGGGCACAAGTGTGGCCATGGGCAACGCGCAGGATACCGTGAAGGCCGCAGCGACCTACGTTACGACCGCCGTGGACGACGACGGCATCTACAACGCCGCCAAGCACTTTGGGCTGATGTAACTGCGGGCCGGCACCCGGCGCCTGGGGACACTCCTTGCGGGGCGTCCCCATTTTGTTTTCGTCCCGCACGTTTTGTGAAACACGGCTAACTTTTAGGCAAAGTAGTAAGACATGGGCAACTTTTGCGGTAAAGTAAATCAAGCAAAAGTATCCAAAGGCTAACTAGAAGCCATCGCGAAAGGCGGCCCATGGCCCTGCGTGAATCCGGAGAAGACTATCTCGAATCGATCTACGTTCTATCGGAACGTCAGGGCATCGTGCGCTCGATCGACGTTGCCGAATACTTGGGCGTAACCAAAGCAAGCGTCTCTAAAGCCATGGCGGCCTTGGAGAGCACCGGCTACGTGGAGATGGGCAAACGCGACGTGCATCTGACGGAACGCGGTCTTGAGGTTGCCCGTCAAATGTGGGAGCGCCACTGCTTTTTCGTGGGGCTGCTGGAGGATGCGGGTGTTTCGGCTGAGGTCGCGTCGCAAGAGGGCTGCCACATGGAGCACTGCCTGAGCGAGGAAAGCTTTGAGAAGCTGAGGGCGATGCTGGGACGGGACAGCGACCGGGACCAGTAGCCCCGCCAACCAAGTCCAACTCAGACAAGGAACCCCGCCAGCAAGCGATGCCCAAGAACCGCCAGCAACGTTACCGCAGGCCGGGACCGGGCTTGGTTTTTGAAAACACTCCGCAGACCAGAAGCGCCCCCGTTCGTAGCTCCGAAGGAGCAGAACGGGGGCGCTTCATTGGTCGAGGACGTTTTCAAAACCAAGCCCGGTCCCGGCCGGAGGGACCACAGGCGCTACAGGTTCTTGACACCCATCGCGCGCATGGCGTTCAGGATAGCGATGATTGCCACGCCCACGTCGCCAAAGACGGCAAGCCACATATTGGCGATGCCGAGCGCCGCGAGCACCAGAATCAACAGCTTAATCCCCAGTGCAAAGATGATGTTCTGCCAGACAATCGCCATGGTCTTGCGCGCCACTCGGATGGCACGGGAAATGTTGGACGGCTTGTCGTCCATGAGCACCACGTCGGCGGCCTCAATCGCGGCGTCGGACCCCATGGCGCCCATGGCAATGCCCACATCGGCACGGGTGAGCACGGGTGCATCGTTGATGCCGTCGCCCACAAAGGCGAGCTTACCTTTACCCGACTCGGCCGCCAGCAATGCCTCGACACGCTCGACCTTGTCGCCCGGCAGGAGCTGCGCGTGGAACTCGTCGAGACCGAGTTGCTTGGCCACAGACGCTGCAACCTCCTCGCGGTCGCCCGTGAGCATGACGGTGCGGTTGATACCGGCGGCATGCAGGTCGCGAATCGTTTGCTCCGCATCGGCCTTAACGGTGTCTGCAATCACGATGTGGCCGGCGTACACGCCGTCAACGAGCACGTGGAGGATCGTGCCGACAACCTCACAGTCCGGTGCTTCAACGCCGGCCGCGGCGAGCATCTTGGCGTTGCCAACGACGACGTGCTTGCCGTCGATGGTTGCCGTCACGCCGTGGCCCGCGTTATTAGCGGAATCCGTCACGCGCGTGGGGTCGACCTCGCCCTGGTAGGCGTCGCGCACGGACTGCGCGATGGGGTGATCGGAGAACGACTCAGCAAGGGCTGCGACTTCGAGCAGCGACTGCTCGGTATAGCCAGCCTCGGGGTGCACCGCGACGACTGAGAACGTGCCGTTGGTGAGGGTGCCCGTTTTGTCGAAGACGATGGTGTCCACGTCGGCGAGCGTCTCGAGGTAGTTGGAGCCCTTGATGAGAACGCCCAGCTTGGACGCGCCGCCGATGCCGCCAAAGAAACTCAACGGTACGCTGATCACGAGGGCGCACGGGCAGCTGACGACCAGGAAGGTCAGGCCGCGCAGGATCCAATCGGACCAAGCGCCAGTCACCAGGCCGCCGCCAAGCGCGAGCACCGCGGCAGCGCCAGTGACGGCGGGGGTGTAGACGCGGGCAAAGCGCGTGATGAAGTTCTCGGTGCGCGCCTTCTTTTCGCTGGCATTCTCCACGAGCTCCAGAACACGCGCGACGGTTGACTCGCCAAAGGGCTTGGTGGTGCGCACGTGGATGAGGCCCGTCATGTTGATGCAACCGCTGATGATATCGTCGCCGGTCTTGGCCGGGCGGGGGACCGACTCGCCCGTGAGTGCGGCGGTGTCGAGCTGGGTTTCGCCCTCGACGATGACGCCGTCGATAGGCACGCGCTCGCCGGGCTTGACCACGATCACGGTGCCGACGGCGATGTCATCGGGAAAGACCTGTTCGAGTGTGCCGTCGGCTTGCTCGACGTTAGCGTAGTCGGGCGCGATGTCCATCATGGCACTGATCGACTTGCGGCTCTTGCCCACGGCGTATGCCTGGAACAGCTCGCCGACCTGGTAGAACAGCATGACAGCGGCGCCTTCGGCCATGTGCGGGTCGGTGTCGGGGAAGAGCACCATGGCAAACGCGCCGATGGTCGCGACGGCCATGAGGAAGCTCTCGTCGAAGGCCTTGCCGCGGCGGATGTTGTTGAACGCCTTTTGGAGCACGTCGTAGCCGGCAATTAGGAACGGCACCAGGAACAGCACGAAGCTGGCGTAGATGTCACCCGGGGTGCCGAATGCGGCGGTAAGGGTACCGAGCTCGTCGAGGGCGTACACCACCGCAAAAATGCCTAGCGCTACCAGGATACGGTTGCGCTTATGCTCAAGGGACTCTTTCTTCTTGCGCTTCTTCTTTTTCTTTTTGGGATCGGCGGCTGCCATGATTCAAACCTCCCATTTGAGTGTATGAACACTCGCTCATATAATTTCGCGAGCAAAGGCCGCGGCAAGCGCGGCCTTGCAGGTCAACGTATGCGCGGGTTAGAGAATGATCTCGCAGTCCGGCTCGGCGTCGGCGGTGAACTCAACGACGCGGTCCAGGACCTCGTCGAACTCGGCGTCGTCCGCCTCGAGCGTCAGCTTCTGGGTCATAAAGTTGACCGAAACGGACTTGACGCCATCGAGCTTAGTCAGCTCGTCCTGAAGTTCACGCGCGCAGTTGGCGCAATCGATCTCGTCGAGCTTGAACTGCTTTTTCATGGTGGGTTCCTTTCCCTGTGTTAGCGGTCTGGGCGCCGGCCGCGCTGATACCGTGGTTGATTGCTATTCGCAGATATGGCTCATGCCCTGGTTAAGCATGGTGTAGACGTGATCGTCGGCGAGCGAGTAGAGGATATTGCGGCCGTCGCGGCGGAACTTGACCAGGTGCGACTGCTTGAGCGTGCGCAGCTGGTGCGACACCGCGGACTGCGAGGTCGCGGTCGCCTCGGCGATGTCAGCCACGCAGAGCTCCCGGCCCATGAGGGCGTAGAGGATCTTGATGCGCGTGGTGTCGCTGAAGACCTTGAACAGGTCGGCAAGGTCGTAGAGAAGCTCCTCGTCGGGAAGGTCCTCGGGCGAGCAGGTGGTGGTGATCACGGGCTCGGTGGCCTCGATGTCGGGCTTTGTTTCATCTGCGTGGTCGCTCATTGCAATATCCTTTCATATGAACATGCGCTCATATAACTTACTTCCAAGTATATGAGCGCATGTTCATATGTCAATACTATTTACGTTAATTTCGATGACTGCTTGCCGCCTCTGCGATTTTCTGCGGGTTGGGAGACATCGACGCAATGCTCGCCAACATATTTCGAGATGTTCGGCCAGCATGCTAAGAAAGCCACCTTGAGAAGCATTAGAACTGTTCATATTTGTACTTTATCGTGTTAAATACCGCGAGAATCAGTTCTTCCTCTACGGGAGTTCCTGCAGAATCAGTTTTATCTAAAGTTATATTGAGCATTGCTGCAGCCAATCTGGCACATCGGTGGCCGAATAAGTCGAAAAATGTAGGTGGACATCCGCAGAGATCGCCTTTAGAAGAGCGAATTCTCAATTAGATCAATAATCGTGTCGTCTTCCGTGCGGTTTTCATCGATTTTTGCGAACATGTCGCATTCCCAAGGCCCATTGATTTCCTCAGCAAGGGCCCCGACGTG
>JAHYYI010000053.1 GCA_019425045.1 Collinsella sp. | reverse complement strand
CTCGTTAGGCGAGCTTGGCCTCGAGCTCGGCGATGCGCTTGTAGGCATCGATGGTAAAGCGGGTCTGCTTCTCCAGGATCATAGTGGTCATGAGAGTGTCCTGAGCGTGAGCCATGATGAAGGTCATCTCCATCTCGCCACCGCCGGCCTCCTGCGAAAGCAGCTTGGTCTGCGTGTCGTGGGCACCGATGAGCGCATCGCTGGCATCCTTGTGCAGCTGCTCGGCCTTCTCAAAATCACCCTCGCGAGCAGCATCGAGCGCTGCAAGCAGATCGGTCTGGGCGTCACCTGCGTATGCGACGATCTCGAATCCAACCATCGAGATTTCTTCTTTGGTTGCCATATTGCGTTCCTTTCACATATGAACCAATGGAGAGCATCGCGTCCGGGCATACGCGCTGCGTTCTGTATGGCAGAAACATTAACATTCAAACAAAAAAGAACAACGCAAAACATAATTTCAAGCTATGAACGGTCAATTTTCACCCGTGAACGGTTTCCAAACCATTTCGAACAATATCAAACATGATTAACGGAAACCCAAACAGGACCGCGCCCTAGCGCAAATCGCGCACCGTATCGCCCTCTACGAGCACGCCGGGGATCAGCATGTGCTCCACGCCAGACGCACCCCCCTCGGCACCGGCGATCTTATCGACTGCCCACATGCCGACACGCCTGTTGTCAAAGCGCACGGTGGTCAGGCGACGGTCGGGCACGATATCGCCCAGGCTGTCATCAACACCCACCACGCTCACGTCCTCGGGCACACGCCTTCCGCGCGACTCGAGCCCGCGAATGCAGCCGTAGGCCATGGCGTCGTTGGAGGCATAGATGGCAGTACAGGTCGGATCGTCCGCCAGAGCCTGGCCTGCGGCATATCCGCTCTGCGCCGTCCAATCGCCACGGATGAGTCGCGGCAGCTCAATACCATGTGCGCGCAATGTCTCGCGCCAGCCTTCCTCGCGCTGCATGCCCGAAAGCGAGCGCTCGGGGCACGAGATAAAGTGCACGGTCTTGTGCCCCTGCTCCAGCAAATACTCGACCACCTGGCGCGAGCAATCGAACTGGTCGTTATCGACCGTTGAACAAAGCGGGTGCTCCAACATCGTAACGAGCACTGTCTGCATGCCGGGCAGTGGCTCGAAGGTGCCAAAGTCCGCCGGCATGCGATTCATGATCACGACCATGCCATCCACCGGCAGTGCGCTCATGCGCGACGATGCGCTCTCGAGGGTATACGGATGCCCATCTACTTTCGTGAGGGTAATGGCGTAGCCGTGCTTATCGGCGGCGGCAGCAAAGCCCTCCATACGGTCGAGGTTGCCGGTACCGGTAATGTTGAACATGGCGACGCCGACGGTCTTAAACTTGCCGCGGCGCAGCGATCGACCGGCAAAATTGGGGCGATACCCCAGCTCGCGCATGGCGGCACGCACGCGCTCCTTGGTCTCGGGGCGCACGCTGGGCGAATCGTGCACCGTACGCGAGACTGTCTGCTCCGAGACGCCCGCGAGACGCGCCACGTCCTTAACGGAAACCGATTTTTTAACAGCGGCCATAGGTCGATCTTTCTATGTCAACGATGCCATTAGTGGCATCCTGCGCAGTCAAATGAAACGTCTTCAAGTATATCCAACGCCTCCCCCACCATACGCTCACCACCCAAAACCTACCGTTCACCGACATTTTTGCTTCCCCGAACGGCTTTTGTCGCCCAAATGTTAACGTTGCCATTGTGCAAACACAGAGCCACCGGGCGGCTCAAACGTTTACGCGCAAGGAATCGACGGTTCGCAGGCACAGGGACCATCGGTTCGCGTCTTATTTTGTGTCACAAAATGGCAACGTCAACATTTTGGCAACCGAACGCCAAAAGCTACCATCGTTGTTAACCCACCGACTCTTAGGAGCATTGCATGGAGCAACTTATCGCCATCATCGAAAAGGGCCAGCCCTTTTTCAACGCGATCGCCCGCAACAAGTACCTCAAGGCGATTCGCGACGGCTTTATCTCCGTCATCCCCATCATCATCTTCTCGTCCATCTTCTGCCTGGTAGCCTCGGTCCCCAACATCTGGGGTTTCTACTGGCCCGATGACATCAACAACGCCCTGTGGAAGTGCTACAACTACTCCATGGGTATCCTGGCCATCGCCTGCGCTGCCACCACAGCCAAGCACTTCGCCGACGCTCAGAACCGCGATCTGCCCAAGAACAACCAGATCAACTTCATCTCGTGCATGTGCGCGGCCATCATCGGCTTCTTGCTCCTTTCGAGCGACACGATCGCCACGGACGCTGCCAGCGGCTTCAACACCACCTACCTTGGTTCCAAAGGCCTGCTGACCGCCTTTATCGCTGCGTTTGTGACCGGCATCATCTACAAGTTCTTCATTAAGCGCAACATCACCGTCAAGATGCCCGAGCAGGTTCCGCCCAACATCTCGCAGACCTTTAAGGACATCATCCCCTTCTCCGTCTGCATCACCGTCTTTTGGGTCTTTGACATCGTCTTCCGCGCTGCCTTTGGCTTCTGCTTTGCCCAGGGCGTCATCCAGGTGTTCCAGCCCCTGTTCACCGCTGCCGACGGCTACATCGGCCTTGCTGTGATCTACGGCGCCATGAGCCTCTTCTGGTTCGTGGGCGTCCACGGCCCCTCGATCGTCGAGCCCGCCATCGCCGCCGCCCTCGTTGCCAACATGACCGACAACCTGGCTGCGTTCCAGGCCGGCCAGCACGCTTCCGCTGTCCTGACCCAGGGTGCCCAGTACTTCGTCGTCTGCATGGGCGGCACCGGCGCCACGCTTGTCCTGGTCTTTATGTTCTGCTTCCTGGCCAAGTCCCAGGAGATGCGCGCCGTCGGTAAGGCCGCCATCGTTCCCGTGTGCTTTGCCGTTAACGAGCCGCTGCTGTTCGCCGCGCCCATCGTGCTCAACCCCGTCTTCTTTGTCCCGTTTGTCTTTGCCCCGATCGCCAACATCTGGATCCTCAAGATCTTTATCGACTTCTTGGGCATGAACGGCTTTATGTACACCCTGCCCTGGACCGTCCCCGGCCCCATCGGCACCATCATGGGCCTGGGCTTCCAGCCGCTCGCCTTTGTGATGCTCGCCCTTATCCTGGTCGTCGACTTTGCCCTGTACTACCCGTTCTTCCGTGCCTATGACGCCCAGAAGTGCACCGAGGAGGCCGAGATCTCCCAGGAGGAGCTCGCCGCCAAGAACGCTGAGAAGGCCGCCAAGCTCAACGACGCCTTCCAGGGCAAGGCTGACGCCAAGAGCGTTGCCGCCGGCGCTGCTGCCGAGGCCGTGAAGGCCGACGCCCCCGCCGCTTCCGCAGCGCCCGCCACCGAGGCTGCGACCGCCAGCGACCTCAACGGCAAGCGCGTGCTCGTACTCTGCCAGGGCGGCGGTACCTCGGGCCTGCTCGCCAACGCGCTGGCCAAGGCTGCCAGGGAGCGCGGTATTAACCTCGAGACCGCTGCCGAGGCCTATGGCAACCACGTTGACATGCTCCCCGACTTTGACCTGGTCGTCCTGGCCCCGCAGGCCGCAAGCTACCTGGCCGACCTGCAGAAGGACTGCGAGCGCGTGGGCAACAAGTGCGTCGCCTGCCGCGGTAAGCAGTACATCGAGCTCTCCCAGAACGGCGACAAGTCTCTCGCCTTCGTAAGCGAGCAACTCTCGAAGTAAGTAACGCTCAGGGCCAGCCGACCATCCAAGACCGGCTGGCCCTTCGATTTAGACGATTGGATCATCATGTCCGTTAACCCTGCTAGCGTCACTAACCCGCCTGCGCAGTTTCCCGAGGACTTTGTCTTTGGCGGCGCCACTGCTGCCTACCAGGTAGAGGGCGAGACCCGCACTCACGGTAAGGGCAAGGTTGCCTGGGACGACTTCCTGGAGGCCCAGGGGCGCTTTTCCCCCGATCCCGCTTCGGACTTCTACAACCAGTACCCCGTCGACCTGGAACTGTGCGAGGAGTTTGGCATCAACGGCATCCGCCTCTCCATCGCCTGGAGCCGCATCTTCCCCAACGGCACCGGCGAGATCAACCCCGAGGGCGTCCAGTTCTACCACGACCTCTTCGCCGAATGCCATAAGCACCATGTTGAACCGTTCGTCACGCTGCATCACTTTGACACGCCGCTGCCCCTCTTTGAGAAGGGCGACTTCCTCAACCGCGAGACCATCGACGCCTTTGTGGACTTTGCCACCTTCTGCTTTAAGGAGTACGCCGACCAGGTGACCTATTGGTTCACCTTTAACGAGATCTGGGCGGACGCCTCCAACACCTACATCGAGGGCACCTTCCCCGGCGGCGTCAAGGCGCATCTGGCCGAAGCCTTCCAGTGCGAGCACAACATGATGCTCGCCCACGCCAAGGCCGTGCTGGCCTTCCACAATGGCGGTTTTAAGGGCAAGATCGGCGTCATCCAGTCGTTGGAGTTTAAGTACCCGCTCAACGAGAACGACCCCGCCGACATCAAAGCCGCTAATAACGAGCACGTGTTGCAGAACCAGTTCTTGCTCGACGCCACTTTCCGCGGCGACTACGCGCCTGACACCTTGGAGTGCGCCAACCGCCTGGCTGCCGTCTCGGGCGGCACCATCGAGATTCTGGACGAGGACCTCGAAATTATGCGCGAGGCCGCGCTCTACAACGACTACCTGGGCGTTAACAACTATCAGTGCCGTTTTTTGAAGGCTTACGATGGCGAGAACGACCTGCACCACAACGGTACGGGCGAGAAGGGCACCGGCCGCTGGCGCGTTAAGGGTATTGGCGAGCATGTGAACAAGCCTGGCATCCCCACCACCGACTGGGACTGGATCATCTATCCCGAGGGCCTGTTCGATCTGCTCGTCTACATTAAGCAGCGCTACCCCAACTATAAGCAGATCTTCATTACAGAAAACGGCATGGGCTACAAGGATCCCTACAAAGACGGCTTTGTGGACGACCAGCCGCGCATCGACTACATCGAGCAGCACCTGCGCTGGCTGCTCAAGGCCATGGAGGTGGGTGTCAACGTGGGCGGTTACTTCCTGTGGAGCCTGCAGGATCAGTTCTCCTGGACCAATGGCTACAACAAGCGCTATGGCTTCTTCTACGTTGACTTTGAGACCCAGAAGCGCACGCCCAAGGCAAGCGCCTACTGGTATAAGCACGTGGCGCAGACCCGTCGTCTGGACTAGCGACTGGCGGGGTTGCCCGCTCACACAACCTGTCCCCATTTCTCAGCCGGGGGCGACACGTCACACGGCGCGCCGCCCCCGGCCTTTTTTGGGCAGACCGTACCGCACGTTTGTCTCAATCTGTAACATCTAACCGAGTTTTTGGTCCCTAGCTGTTACAAATCAAGACAGACCGGGGAGGCCGCGCCGAATTGTCTAAATCTGTAACACTAGAACCGGTTTTGGACGTCTAGTTGTTACAGATTGAGATAAACGCACAGGACAATCCTCTCAATCTCAATCTGTAACATCTAGCTGAGTATTTCGGCCCTAACTGTTACAGGTTGAGATGAACGAGCCGAGCGCGCCTACGCCCGCAAATCCCGCACGCTCGCACGCTCGACCAACACGCCCGAGACGAGTGTACGGCTTCTGGAGCTCGGGGCTTCCAGACCTGCGACGACCTCATTAAGCGCACGGATGCCCAGCTCGCGGTGGCGAAACTTCACCGACGTCAGAATCGAGTTGGGAATCGTCTTGTAGAGCTCATCGTCGAAGCCGATCACGGACACGTCTTCGGGCACACTGAGCCCTTTGTCACGTAGAGCCATCATCACGCCGTTTGCCATGCAGTCGTTAGCAGCGAGGACCGCCGTGCAATCGGGTTTATCGGCAAGCACAAGGCCCGCGGCATAGCCACTATCCGCATTCCAATCGCCTTGCAGAGGCTCGGGCGGCTCAATGCCACGCGCCTCGAGTGCCGCACGCCAACCTTTCATACGACACTGGCTCGACAGCGATTCTTTCTTACCAGAGACGAAGTACACGTTCTTGTGCCCGTGATTCAAGAAGTACTCACACGCCATGCGCGCGCCGCCCTCTTGATCGTCACTGACGGTGGAGCAGGTAGGATGCTCCATCGGTGTGATAATCACCGTCTTGAGGTCTTTCGGCGCCTCAAAGGTATCAAAGTCATCGACCATCTGGCGCAGGTTGAAAATCATGCCGTCGACGGGAAGCTGCGACATCCTATGCGCCGCTTCGGCAAGGGTCATCTTCTCCCCCGCCCGCTTTTTGATCACCGTGAGAGCAAAGCCTCGCTCTTCGGCGGCATCGGCGATACCGTCAATCATGTCCACGGCGCCGCCCGACAAGTGGAACATCACCACGCCGATGCACCCGTAACGGCCCAACTTGAGTGAACGCGCGGCAAAGTTGGCTCGAAACCCGAGCGCCTCCATTGCCGAATGGACCTTATCGCGTGTCGACTCTCGCACGCTATCGGGCTCGTTGATCACGCGCGACACCGTCTTGAGAGAAACGCCCGCGGCAACTGCCACATCATTCATTGAGACATTTTTCTTGTCCATCGTTGCCACTACTTCTCCAGTCGGTTTTACATCGCTTGTTTTTTGCGTTCTAGCATACACTACCTGCCCGACTGACAAATCAGCCGTTTATCGGACAATATCGACCGTTCACCCGTAAATCCTTGTTGCTCTTCCAAAAATGTCTTACGTTGTCATTAACGAAATGACAACGTTGTCATTTCGCAATGCCTTCCTTAAGCAGGAAGGTTTCCGGGCAGTCCTGACCATCCATCGACGACCAGTTCCATCCACATGCGTCGCGCATTAAGTAGCAAAGGAGCTCTATGGACGCCATCGTAAAGATGCTCGAAAAGCATCAACCGTTCTTTGAGAAGATCTCGAGGAAC
>JAHYYI010000052.1 GCA_019425045.1 Collinsella sp. | reverse complement strand
TCGGCCTGATGCTCGTTAAAGGTCACGAGGATATAACCGGAAATTCGAGACACGGCATTCACGGAAAAGGCGGCCAAGGCCGCCTTGATGTTATCCATGAGGATATGCTCAAAATGTGCGCGGTTCTTGCCCTTCAGTCCAACCTCGTGATAGTGGACCAGGCAGACGCGGGCTGCCATTTAGGCTTCAGCAACCTTGTGGCCGAGCGCCTTCTCGTAACGGGCCTCGTCGTAGGAGATGTCGCCGTCGACAATCTCGTCCATAGCCATCGAGATGGTATCGGCACCGGAGAGTGCAATGGTGATGTCGTCGACATCCTGAACGGCGAGCACGCGGTTGTGCTGGCCACGCAGCATGCTGTTAATGTCGCAGGCGCGCTTGGAGGCAAGCGAGGCGAGCAGGAAGCGGTTGTGATCGGTCTTCTCCAGAAGATCGTCAATGCAAGGCTTTACAACGGACACGGACCTCAGATCCTTTCATGCATATCGAGAACGCGAACGAGCTCATCGGTCGCGCGGTCGAGATCGTCATTCACCACGACGTCGTCGTAGCGGTCGGCAAGGGCAAGCTCATGGGCGGCGTTTGCCATACGCAGCTCGATCGTCTCGGGCGTCTCGGTACCGCGACCGACCAGACGCTCGCGGAGCACCTCGAGCGAAGGCGGCTTGATAAAAATCAGCACGGCCTCGGGGAAACGCTCCTTGACCTGCAAGGCACCCTGGACATCGATCTCCAAGATTAGAGACGAACCAGAGGCAAGCTTGGATGTGACCTCGCTCACCAAGGTGCCGTAGCAGTTACCGTGGACCTCGGCCCACTCAACAAACTCGCCGTTTGCCACGCGGCGGTCGAACTCCTCGCGCGTCAGAAAAAAGTAATTGACGCCGTCGACCTCGCCTTTGCGTGGGGCTCGCGTGGTAGCCGAAACCGTCAGGCCCAGGTTAGAGCGACGCTCGCGCACACGAGTGACGAGCGTGCCCTTGCCTGCACCTGACGGTCCAGAAATCACAAAGAGCTTTGAATCCTGAGCGCTCACTTATTTGGTCAGCTGCTCGAGGAGCTGCTCGCGCTGACGGACACCGAGGCCCTGGACGCGACGGGTAGCGGAGATGCCGAGCTCCTCCATGATCTTGGCGGCCTTGGCCTTGCCATAACCGGGCAAGGACTCGATGAGGGTGGAAACCTTCATGCGGGAAGCGATGGGGTCATCGGAGTTGAGCACGGACTCGAGGGACTTCTCGCCCTTCTTGATCTGCTCGCGAAGCTCAGCGCGGGCGTGACGTGCGGCAGCAGCCTTCTCAAGAGCCTGCTTGCGCTGCTCGTCGGTAAGCTGAGGGAGTGCCATTCGAACCTCCAAATAGTTGGGTTATATCTGATGCAATAATTGGCATTTTAGCACGTAAAACGCACTAAATGCCCAATCGACGGCACCATAGATTAGACGATACCTGCGAAAAGTGCAATATACGGAGGTCAAAGTTAAGCCCCTGACCTGCGATTCCACACAAAGGATGGGAAAGTTTTCGCAGGCACAGGGGCTAATTTGTGCTAATGAGACCCAAAAGTGGTGACTTGAGGGAATCTTTTAGGCGACGTTTTCGACCAGCTCGGCAACGATAGCGTCAAATGCGGCAACAGGGTCGTCGGCACCGGTAATGGGTCGGCCCACCACGATGTGGCTCGCACCGCGCTCGATAGCCTGGGAGGGCGTCGCCACGCGGGATTGATCGCCCAGGGCGGCACCCACCGGACGCACGCCCGGAGTCACGATCAGCGCGTCGGGGCCGAGCAGCTCGCGCATGTCATGGGCCTCCATCGGCGAGCACACGATACCGTCGATGCCGTTGGCCTGGGCAAGCTTCGCCAGGCGGGCTGCCTCCTCGGCCACGGGCGAATCGACGCCGATCTCGGCCAGCGCATCCTGGTCCATGCTCGTGAGCACGGTAATGGCGACAAGCTTGGCGCGGTCCTCGCGCGCCTCCTCGGCACCCTCGCGGCAGGCAGCGAGCATAGCGCCCGAGCCCAGACCGTGAACCGAAAGCAGGTCGGCACCGGCAAGCGAGGCCGAACGGGCGGCGCCGCGCACCTGATGCGGAATGTCATGGAACTTGAGGTCGAGGAAGACCTTAAAGCCCAAGTCCTTGAACGTCTTGACGATCTCGGGGCCCTCAGCGTAATAGAGCGTCATGCCGACCTTGAGCCAAGCGGCATGACCAGAAAGCTCGTGGGCGAGCTCGAGTGCACGCTCACGGTCGCAGTCGAGGGCGACGATAACGCGGTCGCGGGCATCGGTCTCTAGCATTCGAAAGCACCTACCAGTTCGTTGATGTCCTTCACGCCCTGAGACTCCGCCCAGGCCTCGAGCTCGCGCGCGATCTTAATCGAGGCGCACGGATCGACAAAGTTGGCCATGCCGACCGACACGCAGGTAGCGCCAGCCAGGATAAACTCGGCCGCATCTTCGCCCGTCATGATGCCGCCGACACCGTTGATGGGGATATCGACGGCCTGAGCGACCTCCCAGACCATGCGAACGGCGATGTGGTGGCACAGCGGGCCCGAAAGGCCGCCCTTGGGCTTGGCCACACGGGACTTGCGAGTATGAACGTCGATGGCCATGCCCTGGATGGAGTTAATGACCGAAAGACCGTCGGCGCCGGCGGCTTCGAGAGCCTTCGCAATCTCGGCGACGTTGACCGGAGCCATCTTGACGAACAACGGCTTATCGGTCACCTTACGGCAGGCAGCCATAACGGCAGAGGCGCCCTCGGGCGAGGAGCCCATGGCGGCACCACCGGCGGCAATATTGGGGCAGCTGACGTTGATCTCGTAGCCGGCAGCCCAGGGGCACAGCTCGACATACATCTCGAGCGCGCGGACAAACTCGTCAACGGAGTGGCCAGCGACCTGGCAGATGACCTGGCAACCGTCCTTGGAAAGCTGCTCGAGCCACGGGCCGGACTCACGGGCAAAGGCAGCCACGCCGGGGTTCTGAAGGCCCACGGAGTTGATCATGCCGCCCGGGATCTCGGCCATGCGGGGCGCGGGGTTGCCGGGCCAGGGCTCGGCAGCGCAGCCCTTGGTGGTGATGGCGCCCAGTTGGGAGACATCAAAGAAGTTCTGGAACTGCCATCCGTAGCCGAAGGTACCGGCTGCGGTGTTGATGGGGTTCTGCATCTTGACGCCGCCGAAATCGACGGCCATGTTCACGTTACCCACTAGAAGACCACCACCTTGGAAGCATCAAACACGGGGCCGCACATGCAGGCGCCCTTCATACCGTCGACCGTCTCGACATTGCAGGTGTTGCAGGCGCCAAAGCCGCAGCTCATCATGCGCTCGAGCGACACCTCGCAGTACGCGCCGGCCTCGGCGGCAGCGGCGGCGACCTTCTTCATCATGACGGCGGGACCGCAGCTGGCCACGTAGTCGTAGCCGCCCTCGCCAAGCAGCTCGGCGGCAGGATCGGTGCAGAAGCCGTGTGTGCCCAACGAGCCGTCGTCGGTGCATACGTTGACCGTAGCTCCCAGCGCGCGGAACTCATCGACGCCCACGGCCTTGGACGCGGTGCCAAAGCCCAGACATACGTCAACGTCCACGCCCTGCTCGGCAAGCATGCCAGCCAGGCAGAGCACGGGCGGAACGCCAATGCCGCCAGCGACGAGCAGCGCCTTCCTGGTGCCCTCGGGCACGAGCCAGCCGCGGCCGCCGGGGCCCAACAGATTAGAGGTGGAACCGGGAGCCATCTGCGACAGACGGCGGGTATCGTCGCCCACGACGGCGTACCACAGCTCAACGGTGCCGGCCTCGGCGTCGGCGCGGTAGTAGCTCAGAGGCACGCGAAGCAGCGAGGACGCATCGCCGGGCACGGCGATGTTCACAAACTGACCGGGCTTGAGCGCACTTGCAAGCTTGGGGGCCGAGATGACGAGCGAGAAGATGCCGTCGGCGATCTCCCGGTTCGAGACGACCTCGAAGTCGTGCATGCGTGCAGTGGAAGGTGTGGGCATAGACGCTCCAATCCCCCATGCGGTTGCATGGTCTAAACGAATAGAAAGCGCGGCACCGCAAGGGCGCCGCGCACAAAAGCGATAAGGCTATGCTAGCAGATGCAGCCGTCGGCAAGCGTCTGTTTGCCGCCGACAAACACATCGGTGGCACGACCGGTAAGCGTGCGACCGGCGAAGCCGGAGTTCTCGGCACGCGACTCGTAACCGCCCTCGCCAACCGTCCAGGTTGCGGCGGGGTCGAACACGGTCAGGTCAGCAACGGAGCCCGCCTTGACCTGAACCTGGTCGAGGCCCAGGATCTCACGCGGTTTGATGGCCATGAGCTCGACCATGCGGCCCACGCTCATCTTGCCCGTGTTGACCAGCTCGGTGAGCACGAGCGACAGCGAGGTCTCGAGGCCGATCATGCCAAAGGGTGCGAGCTCGAACTCGCGGGCCTTCTCCCACGGAGTGTGCGGAGCGTGATCGGTGACGATAACGTCGACGGTACCGTCGATGACACCCTGACGGATGGCCTCGGCGTCCTCGTCGGTGCGCAGCGGCGGATTGACCTTGAGCGAGGTGTTGTAGGTCTCGTCCAGGTCGTTCTCGGTCAGGAACATGTGGTGCGGGGTAGCCTCGCAGGTAACCTGAACGCCAGCGGCCTTACCGGCACGCACGATTTCCAGGCCATGGGCGGTAGAGATGTGCTGGACGTGCAGCTTGGCACCGGTCAGCTTGGCGATCTCGATGTCGCGAGCGATCTGGAGCTCCTCACCGGCAGCTGGCCAGCCCTCGAGAGCCAGACGGGTCGAGACCTTGCCCTCGTTGATCTGGCCGTGGCCGACCAGGTCCTCGTCCTGGCAGTGGCTCATAAAGACCTTGCCGAACATCTTGCCGTAGTCCATGCAGCGACGGAGCATGCCCGCGCCCTGCACGCCGCGACCGTCGTCGGTAAAGGCGACGGCGCCGTGGGCGACCATATCGCCCATCTCGGACATAGCCTCGCCCTTAAGACCGCGGGTCATGGCGCCCGACGGATAGACGCGGCAGTGACCAACCTCGGCAGCGCGGGACTTGACGAACTCCACGACGGTGCCGTTATCGGTAACGGGATCGGTGTTGGGCATGGCGCACACGCCGGTAAAGCCGCCCTTGGCAGCTGCGCGGGTGCCGCTCTCGATGTCCTCTTTGACCTCGTAGCCGGGCTCGCGAAGGTGAACGTGCATATCCACCAGGCCAGGGACGAGGTACTTGCCGGAAAGGTCGCGGACCTCGGCTCCCTCGACGGCGAGATTCTCGCCGACCTCGGCGATCTTGTCGCCGTCAATCAGGACGTCAACGACACCGTCAAGCTCGACGGACGGGTCGACGACGTGGGCATTCTTAAGAAGCAAGGCCATTATCGGCACCTCCAAGCAGCAGATACAGGATAGCCATACGCACGCAGATACCGGCGTAGACCTGCTCCAGGATAACGGAGCGTTGCGGGTGGTCGGCCATATAGGAGTCGAACTCGACGCCGCGGTTGATGGGGCCCGGGTGGCAGATGATCGCATCGGGCTTCATGAGCTTCTCGCGGTCCTTAGTCAGGCCGAAGAGCTTGTGGTACTCACGAATCGTGGGGAACGGGGCACCCTCGAGGCGCTCCTGCTGCACGCGCAGCATGTAGACGACGTCCAGCTCGGGCAGGACGGAATCGAGGTCGCTCGTCACGTGGTCGCAGCCCAGGACCTCGGGCGCCGGCGGCAGCAGCGTGCCGGGGGCGACGGCGTAGGTCTCGCAGCCCATGATCTTAAGGGCGGGGATCAGCGAGCCGCACACGCGGGAGTGGGCGATATCGCCGACGACGGCGACCTTCAGACCGTGGAAGTCACCCTTGTGCTCCCAGATGGTGTACAGGTCGAGCAAGGCCTGCGTGGGATGGTTGTGCTTGCCGTCACCGGCGCAGATGACGCTTGCGGGCGAGTTCTGCGTGACGATGTAGGGAGCACCGGCGTGCTTATCGCGAACGACGATGCAGTCGATCTTATAGGCGTTGAGGGTCTCGACGGTGTCGACGAGGCTCTCACCCTTGACCGTGGAGGTCGAGGAGCCGCCAAAGTTAAGACTGTCGGCCGAAAGACGCTTCTCGGCGAGCTCGAAGGAGCTGCGGGTGCGCGTCGAGGGCTCGTTGAACATGTTGACGATGGTCTTGCCCTTGAGCGTGGGGACCTTCTTGATCGCACGCTCGTTGACCTCGGAGAACGCCTTGGCGGTCTCGAGGATGAGCTTAATGTCCTCTTCGGAGTACTCGGTAATGTCGATCAGGTGCTTATGGTTGAACGCCACGGTACTACTCACCTCCCAGCGGCGCGGAGCCCACGTGGGAACCCGGCGCGACGTCGTTAATCTCGACGGCGGTGTGGCCGTCGACTTCCTTCATATATAGGTGCACGTTCTCCTCATGCGACGAGGGAACGTTCTTGCCGACAAAGTCCGGCGAGATGGGGAGCTCGCGGTGGCCGCGGTCAACGAGGACTGCCAGCTCAATACGGCTCGGACGGCCCAAGTCCATGACGGCGTCGAGAGCGGCGCGAATGGTACGGCCCGTATACAGGATGTCGTCCACCAGCACGACGCGCTTGCCGTCGACGCTAAAGGGAATGTTGGTGGCGTGGATCGCGGGAGCGAAATTGGTAGCGTAGTCATCGCGGTAGAAGCTGATGTCGAGGCTGCCGAGCGGAACGTCGACGCCCTCGATCTCCTTGATCTCCTCGGCGAGCTTCTTTGCCAGAAGGTCGCCGCGCGTGACGATGCCGACCAGAGCGAGGTCTTCACAGCCCTCGTTGCGCTCGAGAATCTCGTGCGCGATGCGGGTCATCGCTCGATTGACGGCGGTCTCGTCCATGATGACCGCCTTGGGGGAAGTCGTGCCCATCGATCTCCTTCCTCACATGTCTTGACTGCTGACACAGTCAAAAAAATAGATGCCCGACCGCTCAAAGCGGACCAGACACCCACAGGAAGGGCTGCTCTTTGGCAGCTATGTAATTCCATGTGGGTATCTCGTACCCCTTTAATGGTCAAGGGATAGTGTAGCCAACCTCGAGCTTAATTGCGAGCATAAATACAGA
>JAHYYI010000051.1 GCA_019425045.1 Collinsella sp. | reverse complement strand
ATAAACCTATATATATTTGTGGGACGAGCTTGAAAACGCACACACGAGCTGGCATAATCCCCTCTGCTGCACGCAAATCGGATCTACGTCCAGGGCCGTGGCGTGGGCACTATCGCCAAAAGAGAAATATCTCTGTGTAGATTACGCACAGGGAGCTGCTTCTGTGCTATAGTTCAGGCTTGTTTGTTAACGCGACATGTTCGTTTGTCGCCCAAGGAGGGTCAGTTATGTCCAAAGTTTGCGAAGTTTGCGGTAAGCACCCCGTTGCCGGTCGCTCCATCAGCCACTCTCACCGCGTCACCAACCGTAAGTTCCGCCCCAACATCCAGCGCGTCTACGTCGTCGTCGATGGTCACCGTCGCAAGATGAACGTTTGCTCCACCTGCCTCAAGTCCGGCAAGGTTGCGCGCTCCTAAATAAGGTCTTACCAACAAGTACCTCGGACTCTCCGGGTCAAAGACCTCGCGTTCATATAGAACTTACCAAAGGCGTCCTCCCCCACGGAGGGCGCCTTTTTGCACTCATTGGGGACAGACTTACATGAGTGTTTTCACGCATTGGGGACAGACTTAGATGAATGCTTTCCTAAGCTCACAGTGCATCGATCGGCCCCAATCCATACCTCAGGCCGCCTCGTTCCAGCCTGTGGTGGCCTTGGTTACGCTTGTAGCGCCGATACCGGTGATACGGGCAATTTGCTTGACCGTAAGATGGGCCCGCCTGAGCCTTAGCAGACAGGCATCGCGTTCGGGGCGTGGCAGGGCCTTGAGCAGCGCAGGATCAATGCTCGGCAAAACTTCGCGCGCAACGGAAAGGGCGTCCTCATCGGGGATCCGTCGGCGCGGAAGAATCTCCACTGACCAGATGCGCCCGGCAACTTCCTCGAGATGCTCGCAATAGCAACGAGAGCCTCCGACAATATCGAGCATAGGGGCCGCGTCACAGATATCAAAGGGATCGTATCCCAGCTGGTATGCCTTGTAGCTTGACCAGCGGTAGGCATCGAGCGAGTCGAGCACACCTTTCACAGGATTGAGATGGATATAATCGAGCAACTGCACCGCCTGCGTGTCCGACTCGACCGCGATCCGCGAATAGCGATTATCAAACAGGTGACCCGTTCTTCCCGTTTTTCCATTGAAATACTTGGCATAGGCCGTCAGCGCGCACTGCATTGCCTTTGAAAGGTTGTCATATGGGTCATCAACCATCAAATGGAAGTGATTATCCATAAGGCACCAGGCCAACACCGCCACGTCATGGCACGCAAACCTGTCTGAGATGTCCGATAAGAAACGATAGCGGTCGGAATCATCTTCAAAAATGATCTGTTTGGAGTTGCCGCGGTCAAAGACGTGGTAATAGCCGGTGAGCGATATTTCGCGGGCGCATCGGGGCATGGTCTCTCCTTTCAAAGCCGTACAGGCAACACCTAAAAGGAGAGAAGGAACGCGAAATGCTGAGCCTGTGACCTATTTATATCCAATCTGCGCCAAAAACAGGCCCAAAACGGCAAAATGACAAATCCATGTCTGTCACAAATGAGTGAAAGCACTCATGTAAGTCTGTCCCCAATGAGCGGGGCGATGCATTGGGCTGATGGATTAAGTTGAAACGGTTCATTTGATTGAAACGTTTTAGTATGCCTTTTACGGGAATCTTACCGTTTACCGAATTATTTATTGCTATCATGCAAGACGTAGGGTAAATCTCCGATCGCAAGGAGACACAAATGGTGAAAAAGTCACCGGAAAACACTACTCCCGCAATTGTGGACAACGTAGAGGCGCTTGAGGCTAAGCTCGCTCAGATGCGAGAGGCCCAGGCGCTTTTTGCTACGTACACGCAGGAGCAGGTCGACAAGATCTTCTATGAGGCCGCCATGGCCGCCAACAAGGCTCGTATCCCGTTGGCGAAGATGGCCATCGAGGAGACCGGCCGCGGCGTTCTTGAGGACAAGGTCATCAAGAACCACTACGCCGCAGAGTACATCTACAACGCTTACAAGAACACCAAGACCTGTGGCGTTCTGGAGCGCGACGAGGCTTACGGCATCACCAAGATCGCCGAGCCCATCGGCATCGTGGGCGCCGTCATCCCGACGACCAACCCCACCTCCACCGCGATCTTCAAGACGCTGATCAGCCTGAAGACCCGCAACGGCATCATCATCTCCCCGCACCCGGCAGCCGCCAAGTGCACCATCGCCGCCGCCAAGCTCGTGCTTGACGCCGCCGTCAAGGCCGGCGCCCCCGAGGGCATCATCGGCTGGGTCGATGTCCCCTCCATCGAGCTGACCAACATGGTCATGCGTGACGTCGACATCATCCTCGCCACCGGTGGCCCGGGCATGGTCAAGGCCGCCTACTCCTCGGGCAAGCCCGCCCTGGGCGTTGGCGCCGGTAACACCCCGGTCATCATCGACGACACCGCCGACGTGCTGCTCGCCGTCAACTCCATCATCCACTCCAAGACCTTCGACAACGGCATGATCTGCGCTTCCGAGCAGTCCGTGACCGTCATCGACACCATCTATGACCAGGTCAAAGCCGAGTTCCAGAAGCGCGGCTGCTACTTCGTCAAGCAGGGTGCCGAGATGGAGGCCCTGCGTGCCGCCATGTTCAAGAACGGCGCTCTCGACCACCGCATCCCCGGCATGGCTGCCGCCAAGATCGCCGAGCTCGCCGGCATCGAGGTTCCCGCCAAGACCAAGATCCTGATCGCCGAGGTCACCTCCACCGACCCCGCCAAGGAGGAGTTCTCCCACGAGAAGCTCTCCCCGGTCCTGGCCATGTACCACGCCAAGGACTTCCAGGAGGCCGTCGACAAGGCCGAGCACCTGGTGCTCGCCGGTGGCCCGGGCCACACCGCCTCTCTGTACGTGCACCCCGCCCAGGCCGAGAAGATCAGCCTGTTCGAGCACGTCATGAAGGCCTGCCGTATCGTCATCAACACCCCGTCTTCGCACGGCGGCATCGGTGACCTGTACAACTTTGGCATGAAGCCGTCTCTGACCCTGGGCTGCGGCTCCTGGGGCGGCAACTCCGTCTCCGAGAACGTTGGGGTGAAGCACTTGATCAACGTTAAGACTGTGGCCGAGCGCCGTGAGAACATGCTGTGGTTCCGCGCTCCCGAGAAGGTCTACTTCAAGAAGGGTTCCACGCCCGTCGCCCTCGACGAGCTGGGCAACGTCATGGGCAAGAAGCGCGCCTTCATCGTCACCGACCAGTTCCTCTTCAAGAATGGCAACACCCGCGCCATCGAGGCCAAGCTCGACGAGATGGGCATCGCCCACGACTGCTTCTACGACGTCGAGCCCGATCCGTCGCTGCAGTGCGCACGTCGTGGTGCCAAGCAGATGGCTCTCTTTGAGCCGGACGTCATCATCGCCGTCGGCGGTGGCTCCGCTATGGACGCCGGCAAGATCATGTGGATGATGTACGAGCACCCCGAGTGCAAGTTTGAGGACATGGCCATGGACTTCATGGACATCCGCAAGCGTATCTTCACCTTCCCCGAGATGGGCAAGAAGGCCTACTTCGTTGCCGTCCCGACCTCTTCGGGTACCGGCTCCGAGTGCACGCCGTTCGCCATCATCACCGACAAGGAGACCGGCATCAAGTGGCCGCTCGCCGACTACGCGCTGCTCCCCAACATGGCTATCGTCGACGCCGACAACTGCATGACCGCCCCGCGCGGCCTGACCGCTGCCTCCGGCATCGACGTCATGACCCACGCCATCGAGTCCTACGTCTCCATCATGGCTTCCGACTACACTAAGGGCCTCTCCGAGCGCGCTGCTAAGCTCGTCTTCGAGAACCTGCCCTCCAGCTTCACGAACGGTGCCAAGGACCCGCATGCCCGCGAGGAGATGCACAACGCCTCCTGCATGGCCGGTATGGCCTTCGCCAACGCCTTCCTGGGCCTCAACCACTCCATGGCCCACAAGCTCGGCGCTTTCCATCACCTGCCCCACGGCCTCGCAAACGCCGTCATCCTGACCCGCGTTATGCGCTACAACGCCGCCGAGGCTCCCGTCAAGATGGGTACCTTCTCCCAGTATCCTTACCCCAACGCGCTGCACAACTACGCCGAGATGGCCAAGTACTGCGGCATCGAGGGCAAGGACGACAAGGAGGTCTTCGAGAACTTCATCACGAAGCTCGAGGAGCTCAAGGACTTCATCGGTGTCAAGAAGACCATCGCCGACTACGGTGTTGACGAGCAGTACTTCCTCGACACCCTCGACGAGATGACCGAGCAGGCATTCAACGACCAGTGCACCGGCGCTAACCCGCGCTACCCGCTCATGAGCGAGATCAAGGAGCTCTACCTGGACGCCTACTACGGCCGCGAGCCCCAGGACTACGCCGTCTGCTAGTTTTTAGCACGGTTATTTGCGGCGGGGGTGCACGAGTGTACGCACGCCCCCGCCGTTGCTTCTATCGCATCGTTGAAAGGATGCAATCATGCTGCTCCCCGATTCCAAGACCGAGCTCGTCCGTCGCGGCAACAAGGTCGTTTACGACCTGGGCGACAAGATCGTCAAGGTCTTTAACGAGACCAAGCCCGTCTCCGACGTGTTCAACGAGGCTTTGAATCTTGCCCGCATCAATGAGTGCGGCATCCGCAGCCCCAAGGCTCTCGAGGTTTCCCAGCTCGAGAACGCCAACGGCTGGGCTCTCGTGACCGAGAAGGTTCCGGGCACCACCCTTGCCGAGAAGATGACTGCCGAGCCCCAGCGCTTTGGTGAGTACCTCGAGATGTTCGTCGACCTCCAGATCGAGATCCACGGCTACACCTCCCCGCTGCTCAACCGTCAGCGCGATAAGTTCGCCCGCATGATCGACAGCCTCGATCAGCTCAATGCCACCACGCGCTACAACCTTCAGGAGCGTCTGGACGGCATGACCAAGGAGTTCAAGGTCTGCCACGGCGACTTCAACCCCTCCAACGTCATCGTCGGCGACGACGGCCAGCTGTACGTCTGCGACTGGGCACATGCCACCCAGGGCTCCCCTGCTGCCGACGTTGCCACCACCTACCTGCTCTTTGCCCTCAACAGCAAGGACCAGGCTGAGGCCTACCTGGAGCTCTACTGCGACCGCGCCGATATGCCCATGCAGGTCGTGCGTCAGTGGACGAGCATCGTCGCCGCTTCCGAGCTCGCTCGTAAGCGCAACGTGAACGATGAGTTCCTTAAGAACTGGATCGACGTCGTCGATTATCAGTAGTATCTGAGCGATTTATTTCGCATCGGAGGCACAAAGGAAAACCCCGCAGCTCATTTGGGCTGTGGGGTTTTCCTTTACCCGTCGAGCTTATTCACGCAACAAAAAAGACTGCTCCGCATCTCATCCTAAGAGAGATGCGGAGCAGGCCTGCAATTACATCTACTTGCAGAAATGTCGATTAACGGCGTGCTGCCTTCACAAGCTCGGCAACCTTGGCGACGACCTCATCGATCGCCACGTCCTCGCGCTCGCCCGTGGCACGGTCCTTGAGCTCGACAGTGCCGTTCTTAAGACCGCGCTTGCCGAGCACTACCTGATACGGGAAGCCCATAAGGTCGTTGTCGGCAAACTTAAAGCCGGGGCGCTCGTCGCGGTCATCCACGACAACCTCGATACCCTCGGCGCACAGACCCTCAACGATTTGGTCGCAGACGGTAGCGCACTCCTCCTTCTTGGGATCGAGCGGAATCACCGCGACCTCGTACGGGGCAACGGAGACCGGCCAGACGATACCGTGCTCGTCGTTGTGCTGCTCCACGACCGCAGCAAGCGAGCGGGACACGCCAACGCCGTAGCAGCCCATGATAAGCGGCTTTTCCTTGCCATCCTCGTCCATAAAGGTGGCACCCATGGCCTCGGAATACTTGGTGCCCAGCTGGAAGACCTGGGAGACCTCGATACCGCGGGCAGCGGAGAGCGGCTTGCCGCAGTGCGGGCAGGGATCGCCGGCAACGACGGTGACCAGATCGGCCCACTCGTCGACGGTAAAATCGCGCTCGGGGCAGGCACCGGTAAAGTGATAGTCGACCTCGTTGGCACCGCAGGCCCACTGCTTGGACTCACGCAGGCTCTCGTCGCAGACCAGACGAATGCCCTCGGGAAGGTTAACCGGTCCGATAAAGCCCTTATGCAGACCGTAGGTCTGGAGCTCCTCGTCGGTCATCATGCGATAGCCCCTGCCAAAGACGTGCTCGGCCTTGCAGTCGTTGAGCTCGTGATCGCCCGGAACGATGGCCACAACGGGCTTACCCTCGGCATCGATCAGCGCCAGGGACTTGCGCGTGCCGTTCTCGGGGAACCCAAAGAACTTGGCAACGGCCTCGATGGTGCCCATGCCCGGAGTCTCGACCTTGGTGAGCGTACCGTCGCCGGGACCCTCGGTCACAACGACCTTGGTGCTTGCCGCCTCGTCGTCGGCAGCAAAGCCGCAATCGTCGCAGTAGACCAGCGAAGCCTCGCCGGCCTCGGCCAGCGCCATATACTCGACGGAGGTGTCACCGCCGATCTCGCCGGAATCGGCGACGACGGGCAGGGCCTTGATGTAGCAGCGCTCGCAGATATTGGCGTAGGCCTGCTTCATCTTGTCGTACTCCTCCTGCAGGCTCTCCTGCGTGGCAGAGAAGCTGTAGGCGTCCTTCATGATGAACTCGCGACCGCGCATCAGGCCAAAGCGGGGACGGAATTCGTCGCGGAACTTATCCTGGATGTGATAGAGATTCACCGGCAGCTGCTTGTAGGAACGCAGTTCATTGCGCACCAAGGCGGTCACGGTCTCCTCGTGCGTGGGGCCGAGCACGAACTCGCGGCCGTGGCGGTCATCAAAGCGCACGAGCTCCTTGCCATAGGCATCGATACGGCCGGACTCACGCCACAGCTCGGCATCGACCATGATGGGCATCATGAGCTCCTGGGCGCCGGCAGCATCCATCTCGTCGCGCACGATGTTCTCGATCTTGCGAATCGAGCGCCAAGCAAGCGGCAGATAGGAATAGAGACCGGCGGCCTCCTTGCGAATCATGCCGGCACGAAGCAGCAGGCGATGGCTCGCAAGCTCGGCGTCGGCCGGATCCTCTTTGAGCGTCGGAGCATAAAGCTTAGACATATACATTGCTCGAGTCATTTATTTCTCCTCAATAAGCTTGTCGACCTC
>JAHYYI010000050.1 GCA_019425045.1 Collinsella sp. | reverse complement strand
ATCGTAGCCCGAGACGGTCCCGGGCTGACAATTTCGACTGTAATGGACGTTCTTAAATGACTACTTAGGATGAGCGTCCAAAATCCGCGCTCGTTCGATTGGCGCATGTCTACGCAGCGTAGGTTGTCGAGCCTGGCCTTCAAATGGATACTGACTGTCGAACCGGTTCACTCCATTTCTTCAATTTGATTGGACAGCCCATGAACCAGACACGGCAAACCAATGCCTCCCATACTTTTTTGGCAGCGCATGCCATTAAGCAGCTGCGCGAAGAGCGCGGCCTCACCCAGCGCGCCCTGGCGGAAAGCCTTGGTGTGACCGATAAAGCCGTCAGCAAGTGGGAATCCGGCCGCGGCCTTCCCGACATTTCCCTCGTTGAGCCTTTGGCCCAGAGACTCGGCATAAGCGTGGCTGAGCTTTTGGCTGGTGACATTCGGGCCAACGCCAACCGTGCAGGCAATATGCTCAAAGGCGTCTTTTACGTTTGCCCTATCTGCGGAAACGTTGTGCACGCGCTCGGAGAAGGCAGCTTTAGCTGCTGTGGCTCCACGATGTTTCCCCAGGAGGCCGAAGAGCCGGACGCGGACCACGCCTTTTCCATCGAGCGCATCGAGGACGATTGGTACGTCACGCTCGATCATCCCATGACCAAGGATCACTACATTAGCTTTGTGGCATATGCGACTATGGACGGCGTCTGCTTTAAGAAGCTCTATCCAGAGCAATCGGTGCAGCCGCGCTTCCATATTACCGGGCGCGGCAGGATATATCTTTACTGCAACCAACACGGGCTCTTTACGTCGCTGACGCCTCGCAAATAACGGCTGTCTATCCGCCCTCCTCATGCGTTTCCCAGGGGACCCAAAATGAGCGTGGATAATCTCCCGGTTTTGGCCTGTGTGCGGGCTCAAAGTGGGAGATTATCCACGCTCGTTATCTGAGTGTCCAAAAATCCACGCTCGTCGTTACTTGAGCCCGGGCAGGCGGGTGTAGGGAAACGACCGCTCGAGGAACTCGGAACAGCGGGCGTAATCTTTGGCAAAGTAGCTGCTGTAGAGCGAATCGAGCACGTATTGCACGGCGATGTGGCTGGCGAACTGCGTGATGCGGTGCGTCATACTCTCGTGGTCGCTCACCATGAGATAGGCGGCAAAGCCGGGGTGAATGCGGGCGCAGTACGGTGTGCCGATGACGATGACCGGGACGCGTCGACTGCTGAGGATCGGCAAGATCTCCCTGAGGTTGGGGGCAAGGCCGCTGTAGGAGATGACAATCGCCACATGGTCGGGGCCCGAGGCGAGCGCCGTACGCACCTGCGCCTCGACGCTGCCGTAGCACGTCGCGCTTTTACCGGCGGAAAGCAAGCGATCGCGGAACATTCCCGCTGGATACAGGTTATGCGAGCCCGTGTAGATGTCCACGGTGTCGGCGCGCATGACGAGCTTGGCGGCGTAGTCGAGCTGTGCGGGGTCGAGCAGTTCCTGCGTTTCGGCCAAGGTGGTCTGGTAGAGCCCCTCCATGCGCTCCATTACCTGTGCGGGGGTGGAGGTGGCATCGAAGGGAAAGTTGATGTCCACGTCGCGCCGATTGCCCGCCTCGGTCGCCTGGCGGATGAGCTCGACCTTGAGGTCTTTGAATCCCTCGAGGCCGAGCTTTTTGCAAAAGCGGTGCACGCTCGCGACCGAAACGTTGGCGCACGCGGCAAATTCCTTAATGGAAAGCCCGCGCACATCCTCGCCCATGGCGAGGGCCGTTTGCCCAAGTTGTTGCTCGGTGGGGGTGAGGCTTTTGCCCTGCGTGATCTTTCGCCTGATATCCATATGGCTCCTATGCGTTTGCGTCGCGATAAACCAATCATAACGATAAATAAAACGTTCGGCTTGGCTGGGAGTTTTGGTCCGCCGGTCTATGAACGACGGACCGCTCGACGCCGTGCGGGCTCAACATGGGGGCACTGTCCTTGTTGGGCCGTTTGCGCCCGGGGCGTTACCCGAGCACACGTACGGGCCCCAAGAGGCCGCTGGGCTCGGAGGGCTCGGTCATGCCGAATATGTCGGGGACGGCGTGATCGAGGGTGTTGATGATGTCGATCGTAAGCGCGTGCTCACCGGCCAAAAGCGCGCCGACCTCAAAGCGGTAAGGCGGACAGATACGGGTGCCGAGGGATTTGCCGTCGAGGGCGACGGTTGCGGTCTCAAAGACCTCGCCAAGGTCGATGACGGTGCTGGTGACCGCTTCGCCCAGGACAAAGGAGGCCTGGTAGCGGAATGTGCCGGCCTTGCCGGGGAACTCGGCCGAGGAAAGGTCGTGCAGGTCTGCAAGCTCAACAGGCTCGCCAAAGGCATCGGTGCCAGGGGCAGAGAAGGCAACCGCCCAGGGCCCGTCGATGCATGCGGCTTCGTCTCCAACGGTTGCCGCGCCGGCGGAACCTGTAGCCCCAAGGACCACGATGCAGCTCTCGTAGGGAGCCAACTCGAGCGTGCCGTCAAAGGCGGCGGGCTCGGTGCCGTTGAGCAGGTCGAGGCGCGCGCCTGCAACGGGTGTGCCGTCGGCAAGCGCAACCTGAGTGGAGATACCCTGCTTGGGATGCTCGTTGACGAGCATCAGATAGCTCTCGCCCGCCCGCTCGTAGCGCAGTGCGCGCAGCCAGGGCTGGGGCTCGGCGCAAACCACGGTCTGCATGCCGGTATTGGCAAGTGTGCCTGCGAGCCCGGTGGTCGCCAGGAGTTTGATGCCGGCGAGCGCGGTTGCATCCAGGGAGGCAAAGCCCTCGCGGCCTGCAGTGTCGCCGTCGTAGCGCTTGTTCGGCAACTTATCCAGCGCGTACACGGCAACGCCCGCGGCTGCGGCGCGCGCGGCAAAGTCGAGCACGGCTCCGCCGACAAACTCGGCTCCGGGCATCACCAGGCAGCGGTATGCCTGGCCGTTCACGCTAAAGCCGCTACCGTCTGCGGCAATTTCAACGGCATAGCGCCCTGCGTCCTCAAATGCCTCTGCTGGCACGATGTCAAAGTCGACCTGCGCGCGCATAAGCTCGGAGGCGGCATGCTGCATAAAGTTCGCCTCGCCTGCCCACTCGGCGTCCGCATGGTAGAGAAGCGCCGCCGGGGTCGTTGCACGCCCGCCGCTCAGCAGACTCGCCGTACGGTTCATGTAGCTCATGAGCTGCCCAAAGTGTGCAAACTGGGGGTTTTGGCCATGCGCATAGAAATGCGGCGGGCAGTCCCAGTCGGGGAAGGCGGCCATGCTAAAGGCATGCGGCACAAACCAATTGACGCCGCGCACCAAAAAATGATCGGCGATCCACTTCATCTCGCGCAGGCCTTCGTGCCATCCAAATGCGCCAAAGACCTCGGCCATGCAGCGCCCCTGCTTTTTGGGGTCGAGGTGTGCTGCCGAGGAGCCCAGCTTGGGCAGCACGTAGTTATAGAACTCGAGGTCCCATACGCCGCGTCCGTAGCTGTGAAGGCCGCGGTCCATGCCGGGTACCAGCTGGTTGATCACGATGTCGACGCCCGCCATGTCCTGACCGCCCACGGCGCGGAAGTAGTGCCCGGCGCCCACGCCCAGGCGCGCGTGGCAGTCCTTGTCCTCGATAACGTGGCCGATGTACTGCACGCCGCGCGCGCGGCACCAGTCTCCGAGCTGGTCGCAGAAGCACTCCTTATAGAGGGTGCTCGCGATGTCCATATAGACGTGGCGTACGTGCGCGCCGGCCGGCTCGCGGTCCCACAGGTGCGGGAGCTCGGCCAGGTAGCGCTCGCCCAGTGCAGCGCGTAGGCGACGCTCAAGCTCGGCCGACCAGGGTAGGGGCGCGGTGGCCTTGCCGATGAGCGTGTCCGAGATGCCATCGGGGCCCGTGGTGCCCTTCTCGTTGGCAAATCCGGGCTCATCGGAGAAAAAGCCCAGGATCGTCTTGCCAAACTCATCGCCCAGATGCTCAAAATGCGGCTCGTAGACAGCATCGATGAGCTGCGCCACCGAGGCGCGGTCGACCATATTGATGTAGTCCTCGTTGTAGGAGGTCTTGCCGCTCGTGAACATCACGCATGCCTGCGTGAGGCCCGCAGGTGCATCGAAGACCAGGCGGCTGGGGTTGCCGTCTGCATCGTCGATTACTCGGTAAGCGACGTCGACGGGGCTGCCGTCCTGCATAAATGTCACGCCGTAGAAGCGCTCCGTTTTGTCGAGCATGTTGGCGAGCGCGATGCTCGCGGCGGACGTGGGGCCCACGATGTCGAACGTGCGGTGCGTGAGCACGATCTTGCGGAGCTCGGGCACGGCCTCCTCGACGGCGCCGTTGGCAAAGCCCGTGGGGAAGTGCGCATCGTCCAAGATCCAGAGCTTAAGGCCCAGCTGCTTGCACTCGTCAATGACAAAGCGCAAGTCGCGCCACCAGCCCTCGCCGCAAAAATCGGGGTGTGGGCGGCTTTCGAGACAGACCTCGTGGATGTCGGCGCCGGCGATCTTTTCCAGATACTCGGCAATGGTCTTATGGCTCTCGCCCTTCATCCACAAAAACGGAAGCACGTGGTTGTCGTATGTGCCCTCGAGCACCTGCTGATAGTACGCGGTCATGGATCCTCCTTGGCTCGATCGGTCTGCTGCATAGCACAGATTATGGACGCGTCGGCGCGTTCTGCTAATATCTGAATCACGACGAACTATGACCAAATCAACGATTGGCAAGCCATGGAGATCGACGAGCTCGAGCGTAGGCTCAGCGAACTGAGCACCAGTGAGATCGCTTATAAAGACGGCATGGCATTTGATTGGTCGATTATGACCGAGCATGTCGAAATCGACGGATGCCCAGTGCGCAAGATTGGGCAGCCAGGGTTTGCCTATGCCCAGCCCGGCATGCCGCGTGGCCTGACGATAAGGAAAAACTCGCGCTTTAATGCAGTTCCCGAGCACGTGCATGATTACGTGGAGATGAGCTATGTGTATCGCGGGCGCTGCCCGCAGACGGTGGCGGGGGAGAGGCTCGAGTTGCGCCGCAACGAGGTGCTTTTGCTCGACGCCCTTTGCCCTCATGCCGTGGCGGCGCTCGGCGAGGACGACATCATGCTGAGCATGACCGTTTCACGCTCTTTTTTGCGCCGGAGTCTCGAGTCGAGCCTCTCGCGCGAGAGCGCGGTCTCGCGGTTTTTGTTCAACGCGCTCAACAGCGAGACGGACCATCGGGGCCATGTCCGTTTTCATTGCGGCGAGAGCCGTCGGATTCGGCGCTACATGCAGGAGATGCTCTGCGAGCTGTACGACCCGAGCCCCAACGGTTCCGAGATCGTCCTGCGTCTGTTTCAGCTGTTTTTGGCCGAGCTCATGGATTGCTACGAGCGCGAGCTGGTGCGCGGCGCGGCGGACGGCGCGGCGGGGCCCACTGCCCTGGTGACGGGAATGCTTGGCTATATCGATCGCGAATTCGCTGCATGCTCCCTCGAGGGGATGGCGGCGGAGTTTGGCTTGAGCCCTAATTATGCGACGGCGCTCCTCAAGCGACATGTGGGCAAGACCTTTAGGCAACTTGTGCAGGAGCGACGCCTGGTGCGTGCGGCCGAGCTTCTGCGCGGTGGCGCCACGGCCGGGGCGGCTGCGCATGCGGTGGGCTATGAAAACATGAGCTTCTTCTACCGTAAGTTTCACGACAAGTATGGCTGTACCCCCGCGGCATACCGCCGGTAAGCGCGGGGCGGATCGTCTTCGCTCCTTCGGTGTCAAAAAGTTTCAGCTGCAGCGCTGTTGCAGCGCGCGTCTGCGAAAAGAAGTGTCGGGTTTGGCACCCCTGCCCCTGTCTGTCGCGTGCGTGGGCGATACTCGGCCTATCGACCCGCAATGCAAAGGAGATGCTCATGGCAAACATCAAGTTCCCCGAGGGTTTCTATTGGGGTGGCGCCACGGCCGCCAATCAGTTTGAGGGCGCTTGGAACGTGGACGGCCGCGGTCCTTCGGTCGACGACCATTTCTTGGGCGGCAGCTACAAGGAGCCGCGTCAGATCACGATCGACATCGACCCCGACCGCTTCTACCCCAATCATGACGGCATCGATTTCTACCACCACTACGAGGAGGACATCGCGCTGTTCGCCGAGATGGGCTTCAACATGTTCCGCATGTCCATCTCTTGGAGCCGCATCTTCCCCAACGGCGACGACGCCGAGCCCAACGAGGCCGGCCTCGCCTTTTACGACCGCGTCTTCGACTGCCTGCGCGCTCACAATATCGAGCCGCTCGTGACCCTGTCGCACTACGAGATGCCCTATCACCTGGTCGAGAAATACAACGGCTGGGCGAGCCGCGAGCTCATCGGCTTCTTTGAGAAGTACTGCCAGACCGTCTTCGACCGCTATCAGAACAAGGTCAAGTTCTGGCTCACCTTCAACGAGATCAACTGCGGCACCCAGGACATGGGCAACCTCTTTGGGACCAGCATGATCCAGGGCTTTGAGGGCCCGGCTTCGGCGGTCCACACCACGCCGCAGGCCCGTATGCAGGCCCTGCATCACCAGTTTGTCGCCAGCGGCCGCGTCGTGCGCTATGCCCACGAGCACTATCCGCAGTTTAAGATGGGCAACATGGACTGCTTCATCCTCTCCTATGCCGCCACGTGCGATCCGGCCGACGTGTTCGCCACGCAGCAGGAGATGAATACCATGAACTGGTACTGCTCCGACGTGCAGGTGCGCGGCAAGTATCCGTTCTATGCCAAGCGCTTCTGGGCCGAGAACGATGTCGAGCTTGTGATGGAGGACGGTGACCTGCAGGATATCGCCGACGGCAAGGTCGATTTCTACACCTTTAGCTACTACATGTCCGGCACCGTGGGCACCCACAGGGATCACGAGATGACCGAGGGCAACATGACCTTTGGCGGCAAGAACCCCTATCTGGAGTCCACCGATTGGGGCTGGCAGATCGATCCGCTGGGCCTGCGCATCGCCCTCAACGAGATTTACGCCCGCTACGAGATTCCGCTGATGGTGGTCGAGAACGGCATGGGCGCCTACGATGAGGTCGAGGAGGACGGTTCCATCCACGATCCGTACCGCATCGCCTACTTGCAGAGCCACATCAAGGCCATGGGCGAGGCCATTGCCGACGGCGTCGACCTGATCGCCTACACCTGGTGGGGTCCCATCGACCTGGTGTCCGCCGGCACCGGCGAGATGCGCAAGCGCTATGGCTTCATCCACGTCGATAAGTACGACGACGGCACCGGTACCTACGAGCGCCGCCGCAAGGACAGCTTCTACGCCTACCAGAAGATCATCAAGTCCAACGGTGCCGAGGGCCTGGATTAATCGACAATATGAGTGCCACCGGGGAAAAGCGTTGGGATGGGCTCGCGATT
>JAHYYI010000005.1 GCA_019425045.1 Collinsella sp. | reverse complement strand
CCGCAGGAAGCTTGGATACGCCTAGGCGCGGTCCAAGAAATCGTCCGCACCCCCGGTTAATCTGCGCCAGGTTGGTGCAAAGTAACCTGACCCCCTTGCACCAAAAGTTGAGATGTGGCGTTTCCGCAGATAAAACCGACCAAAATAAACCTGTCCCTTTTTGGCAGGTAGAAGATGGGGTAAAGTAAGTGGTGGTTAACTAGAGGAGGCTTGCTATGGCACCTATCGATATTGTTGTGTTGGCTGTTATCGGCATTGCGTTTGTCGCCGTGTGCGTGCGTATCTACCGAAAGGGCACCTGCGCCGACTGTGCTCAGGGCGGCGCTTGCACGGGACATTGCGCCAACAAAAAGACCTGCGCCGCGCTTAAGGGCGTGGATAAAATCGCCGAAGACCTGGGCCGCGGTATCAAATAGGACTCAGGCATCAAAGCGCCCCGCGAGCATCCGTTCACGAGGCGCTTTACACATTTGGGGACGAGCGCGGCGAGTTGAAGAGCCATTTTGGGGTATCGTTAACTATATTGTTAACGGCCCGCTCACGGTCGTCCATGCCGTGGCCGGCGCCAAGCTCGCCGTCGAAGGCATGACCACCTACCTGGGCCTCTAACCCATTCCGCCCATCAGTTGCGGTGAAATACGGACTGTTTTGGCTGTCAAAGGCCTCATCTACTCCGTATTCCACCGCAACTTTTTTGTGGGGTGGGCTAGAGACGCTGCATGCGGTACCCGACACCCATGTGCGTCTGAATCATCTTGGGGTGAGAGGGGTCTGCCTCGATCTTCTTGCGCAGGGTGCGCATGAACACGCGCAGGCTCGCCAGATCGCTGTCCCAGCTCGTGCCCCATATCTCGCGGGTGATGAAGGTGTGGGTGAGCACCTTGTCGACGTTTTTCGCCAGAAGGACGAGCAATTTGTACTCGGTTGGGGTGAGCGAGAGCTCGCGTCCGTCTTTCGTCGCGTATCCCGCGGCGTAGTCGATATGCAGCGGACTGTTGTCGAACGTGCTCGCTTCTGTCGACTCGCTCGACGCCATCGAGGAGCGCCTCAAATTCGCACGGACGCGCGCGAGCAACTCATCCACAGAAAAGGGCTTGGTGAGGTAGTCGTCTGCCCCTGCGTCAAGTGCTGCAATCTTGTCGGAATCTTCGGTGCGCGCCGAAATGACGATAATGGGGACTGCCGACCAGCTTCGGATCTTCGTGATGACCTCGATACCGTCAATGTCGGGAAGGCCGAGGTCGAGCATGATGAGGCTGGGGCCGTGCGACACCGCATCCATGATGGCGGCCTGGCCGTTGCAGACCTTGCTCACGACATAGCCGTGGAGGTCAAGCGCGGTCGAAACGAGGTTTTGAACGGTCAGGTCATCTTCGACCAGGAGGATGCGTGGCTTAGCGGCATTATTCATGAATCTCGATCTCCTCGGCGGGCAGGGTAAAACGGAAGACGGCCCCATGGGGGTGGTTGTCACGAACTTCGATGACGCCGCCATGCGCCTCCACGATGGAGCGGCAGAGCGACAGCCCAAGGCCGATGCTTCGACGCGAATCCACGGGCTGCGTATTGCTTGAGGTGAAGAAGCGCTCAAAGATATGAGGCTTGTCGCATTCTGCCACACCCGGCCCATCGTCTGCGACGTCCACCACGACGAACGCACCCTCGCGACGTGCGCTGATGGTGACAGTCGAGTCCTCGGGCGTGTATTTGAAGGCGTTCATGATGAGATTCGTAAGCACCTGCATGATGAGATGGACGTCGATGCGTACCAGCAGGATGTCGTCAGTGTGCTCGATGGCGACGGAGCGTCCATGCGATGCTTGGGCGACATGGCTGAGGGCGGCCTCGATGACCTCGTCGATGAGCTCGGATGTGAAGTTGAGGCGAATGGTGCCGTCCTCGACGCGCGTGATGGCGAGGAGGTTCTCCACGGTATCGATAAGCCAGAGGGAGTCGTCGTAGATGGCATCGGCAAGATCGCAGCGTTGTTCGAGGCTGAGCTTCTCGTCGCTCTTCCGAAGGATTGCTGCAGATCCGGATATAGCCGTGAGGGGTGTCCTCAAATCGTGGCCGATGGAGCGCAAAAGGTTGGCGCGCAGCTGCTCGTTTTTCGCCAAGACTGCAGCCTCTTCGCGCTCTTGCGCCGCCCGGTCACTTTCGAGCGCCAAGGCGCATTCGCCTACGATAGATAGGACAATCGAATGCTCGAAGGCTTCGATCTCGCGCCCCTCCAGGGCGATGCCGATGACACCGAATACCTTGTCGCCGGTGCGAACCGCGAGGTAGAGACAGCGCGCCTCAGGCAGGGTCCGCGTGCTTGCGCCCGCGCGCTTGTTGTTGGTGTATGTCCAGGTTGCAACAGCGCGCTCGTAGTCTGTGAGCAGCGACGCGGATCGGTTTTCGGTGCCAGCGGACTCATAGAGCGTCTTGCCGAGCGTGCCGTGTTCGGCGGTGTAGAAGACCACGTCGAGTTTAAGCAGTTTGATGAGTTGGTTCATGGCGACGCGGGCGCACTCCTCCGCGCTATGGGCTTGCTGCAAGAGCTGGTTCGTTTCGAGGAGTACGCGCGTTTTGAATGCGTTCTCGGCGGAGGTACGGGCGTTGTCGGCGATGCGCGCAGTTAACTCGCCGGCGACCATAGCGGTAGCGAACATGATGCCGAACGTGACCAGATAGCTTCGGTCGTAGCTGGCGAGCGAAAACAGAGGCGTGACGAAGCAGAAGTTGTAAAGCACTACAGAGAGCACGCTCGATACGATCGTGCAGATACGCCCCGTCGTGGTGACGGCGGTCAGCAGGGCCGTGAGGATATAGAGGGATATGATGCTGGAATCGGCAAATCCCAGATGGCGGAAAGCCGTGCCAACAGCCGTGGCGACAAGAGAGAGGGCCAGCGTGCGAAGCGCGTCTCGGCTGCTGGGCGGCTGCAGGGCGAGCGCACGGCGGCGTCCTTTGGGTCGGGAAGGCGGAGTCGACTGGTCTGGAATGATGTAAATGTCGAGGTTCGGGGCGAATGTTATGAGCTGTTCTACGAGAGATTTGCGGCCGAAGAGGGCCTGACGGACGCTGCTGCGCTCGCCCGTGCGCCCCATGACGATCTTCGAAATACCCGACAGGCGCGCGAACTCGGAGATCTGAAACGCGATGTCGTCGCCATAGACGGTTTCCATATGTGCTCCGAGCTGCTCGGCTAGGGCGATATTGGCTGCAAGCTTGGCGCGCTCATCATCGCTCATGGCTTGCGTGCGCGGGCTCTCTACGAACAGGGCGACGAGCTCGCTGCGAAACGCTTTCGCCATGCGTGCGGCGGCACGGACGATGCGGGGATTGGTCGGCGCCGGGGAGACACAGACTAAGATACGCTCCCTGGTGTAGTAGTCACGGTTTCCCAGCACGCGTGCGGCGTCTGTGAGGTGGCCGGTGCGATCGGCGCAGCGGCGCAGCGCGATTTCTCGGAGTGCGGTGAGGTTCTCGACGGTAAAAAAATGCTGTTGCGCTCGGTCGGCTTGTGCGGGACGGTAGACGAGGCCGGCGCGAAGGCGCTCAAGTAGGTCTTCGGGCTCTATGTCGACGAGCTCGACCTGGTCGGCATCATCGAAGATACGGTCGGGGATTCGTTCGCTCACGACAACGCCGGTGATGGATGCAACCATGTCGTTTAGGCTCTCGATATGCTGAACGTTCACGGTCGTATAGACGTCGATGCCCGCATGTAGAAGTTCCTCGACGTCTTGATAGCGTTTGTTGTGGCGAGACCCCGGCGCATTCGTATGGGCGAGCTCGTCGACAAGGATGAGCTGAGGGGCGCGCTCGATAGCCGCATCTAGGTCGAACTCGCTGAGCGCAATGCCGTTGTGCTCGATGAGTTTACAGGGCACGTTCTCAAGCCCTTGTGCAAGATGGGCAGTTGCCGGACGTTCGTGCGGCTCGATGTATCCCGCGACGACGTCGACACCTCGCCGCTTGGCGGCGTGGGCGGCTTGAAGCATCGCATAGGTTTTGCCTGCGCCAGCAGCGTAGCCAAAGAAAATCTTGAGGTGTCCCCGGCTGGTTCGAGCGTCATCGGCGACCTCGTCTTTCTCAATTGCTTTGAGGATGAGGTCTGGATTGACGCGAGTGTCCGATGCGTCGCGCTGCATAGCGTAGCCTTTCTGAAGCGTTGTCCATGCGTGCATACGCGGTGAGGACACCACTGTATGCACGCGAGGTCGAGTATAGGCGCACTGCAGCTGCAATAGTGCTTTCTACCTGCATATTTACGGCATCTTAAGGTCGTGAGCCCCAGCCCTCACGCCTCTTTAATCCCTAGAAGCGTTTACTGTCCCCAGACGCTTGCGAGAGCAGGCGTCCGAGACATCGGACCGCGCATGAAAGGGGCGGTAATGGACATCCTCATTCCCATTATCGGAGTCGCCTGCATTGGACTCTTTATCTATTACATCTACATTCTGATGAGGAGTGATTCGTAAACTATGGACGCTGCGATTCAGTACATCTTGTACTTTGCCGTGCTCGTCGTCCTGGCCGTTCCGCTCGGTCGATTCATGGCCCATATCATGGATGGTGAGCATACGTTCCTGTCGCCTGTGATTGCTCCTGTGGAGCGTGGCGTCTATCGTCTGCTTCGCATCGACGCGGCAGAGCAGATGGGGTGTAGGCGCTATCTGGCGAGCGTGCTGGTTTTTTCGGGGATCGGCCTCGTGGCTCTTGTGGCACTCCAGGCGCTTCAGTCCTTCTTGCCAGGCAATCCCCAGCACCTGCCGGGTGTGTCGTGGGACCTGTCGTTCAATACGGCTGCCTCCTTCATAACCAACACCAATTGGCAATCCTATTCCGGTGAGACCACCCTGTCCTACTTTGTGCAGTTCATGGGCCTCACCGTGCAGAACTTCGTTTCCGCTGGCACCGGTATCGCGGTCATGTTCGCGCTGATCCGCGGCTTCCGTCAGGTCAAGGAGCAGGGTCTGGGTTCCTTCTGGGTCGACCTCACCCGCACCGTCCTGTATGTGCTCATCCCGCTGAACCTCGTGTTCGGCATCTGCCTGGCTGCCGGTGGCGTCATCTCCAACTTCCAGCCGGCTCAGAAGGCTGAGCTCGTAGAGCCCGTCGCTGTCCAGCCTAATGCAGACGGCGGCTGGAGCGTCATCGACGGCGCCCAGATCGAGGGCGACACGGTCAAGGTCGACGGCAAGGTTGTCGAGGGCGCGCGCGTGGTCACCGAGCAGTTCCTGCCCCAGGGTCCCGCGGCTCCTCAGGTTGCCGTCAAGCAGTCCGGCACCAACGGCGGCGGCTTCTTCGGCGTGAACTCCGCCCATCCGTATGAGAACCCCAGTGCCTTCACCAACATCATCGAGATGACCAGCCTGCTGCTGATCCCGGCCGCCTGCTGCTTCACCTTCGGTATCGGCGTCAAGAACACCAAGCAGGGCAAGGCTATCTTTGCCGCCATGTTCATCCTGCTGGTGATCTTCACCGGCATCATCGCCGTTAACGAGCATATGGGTACCCCGCAGCTGGCCGATGGCGGAGCGGTCAATATCGAGATGACCGACGGCCAGGCCGGCGGCAACATGGAGGGCAAGGAGAGCCGTTTCGGTATCGCCTCCTCTTCCACCTGGTCCGCTTTCACGACGGCTGCTTCCAACGGCTCGGTCAACTCCATGCACGACTCCTACACCCCGCTCGGCGGGTTTGTCCAGATGCTCCAGATAGCGCTGGGCGAGGTCGTCTTCGGCGGCGTGGGCTGCGGCCTGTACGGCATGATCGGCTTCGCCATCCTCACGGTGTTTATCGCCGGCCTTATGGTCGGCCGCACACCCGAGTTCCTGGGCAAGAAGATTGAGCCGACCGAGATGCGCTGGGCGGTGGTTCTGTGTCTCGCCACTCCGTTCGCCATTCTGGTGAGCTCCGCTATCGCCTGCATGGTGCCCGGTCTTGTCGACCAACTCACCAACGGCGGGGCGCATGGCTTCTCCGAGGTCCTGTACGCCCTTACTTCGGCTGGTGGCAACAACGGCTCCTCATTCGCCGGCATGAACTGCAATATCCCGTGGATCAACGTGCTGCTGGGTATCGAGATGCTGTTCGCGCGGTTCCTGCCGATTGTGGGCACGCTCGCCATTGCGGGCTCGCTGGCCGGGAAGGGCAAGGTCGCCGAGAGCGCCGGCACGCTTTCCACCACCAATGCCATGTTCGTGTTCCTACTGGTATTCGTCGTTCTGCTGATTGGCGCCCTGAGCTTCTTCCCGGCGTTGGCGCTTGGTCCCGTTGCCGAATTCTTCCAGATGGTTGCGTAAAGGAGTCGCAGATTTATGGCTATGCAAAAAGACATGATGAGCCGCGCGGTGCGCGATTCATTTGCCAAGCTTGACCCCCGTGTCCAGGTCCAAAACCCGGTCATGTTCCTGGTGTGGCTGTCGGCCGCCATGACCTCCATTCTGGCCATCGCCTCTATTTTTGGGGTACAGGACGCCGGCGTCCCCACGTACTATGTGATCGCCATTGCCGTCATTCTCTGGCTGACCGACCTCTTTTCAAATTTTGCCGAGGCACTTGCCGAGGGCCGCGGTAAGGCGCAGGCAGACTCCCTGCGCGCGGCGAAAAAGGACGTCGAGGCCCATCGCATCGAGTCCGTCGAGGATAAGGACCGCTTCACGGTCGTTCCCGGTACCGAGCTCTCACGCGGGGATCTGGTGGTCGTGCGCGCCGGCGAGCAGATTCCGGGAGACGGCGATGTCATCGAGGGTGCCGCCTCGGTTGATGAGTCGGCCATTACCGGCGAGTCTGCACCCGTGGTTCGCGAGGCTGGCGGCGACCGTTCTGCCGTCACTGGTGGCACCACCGTGCTTTCCGATTGGATTGTGGTGAAAATCACCAGTGAGCCTGGCCAGAGCTTCCTGGATAAGATGATCGCCATGGTCGAGGGCGCCGCCCGCAAGAAGACCCCCAACGAGGTCGCGCTCGAGATCTTTCTGGTTGCTCTGTCCGTCATCTTCATCCTCGTGACGCTCGCACTGTACTGCTACTCGAGTTTCTCTGCAGGGCTCAACGGTATGGCGAACCCCACCGCTGTGACCACGCTCGTTGCCTTGCTCGTCTGTCTGGCGCCCACCACCATTGGTGCGCTGCTGTCCGCCATTGGCATCGCCGGCATGAGCCGACTGAACGAGGCCAACGTGCTGGCCATGTCCGGCCGCGCCATCGAGGCCGCCGGCGACGTCGACATTCTCATGCTCGATAAGACCGGTACCATCACCTTGGGCAACCGCCAGGCCGCTGAGTTCATTCCGGTCGACGGTGTCGATCCGGCAGAACTCGCCGATGCCGCGCAGCTGTCCTCTCTGGCGGATGAGACCCCCGAGGGCCGCTCCATCGTCGTGCTCGCCAAGGAGCAGTTTGGGCTGCGCGGCCGCACACTCGAGGATAAGGGCATGGAGTTCATCCCCTTCACTGCGGCGACCCGCATGTCCGGTGTGAACTACGCCGACAGCGAGATTCGCAAAGGTGCGGCCGATTCCGTTCGCGCTTATGTGGAGGCTGCCGGAGGAGTGTTCTCGAAGGAGTGCGACGAGGCCGTCGAACGCATTGCGAAGGTGGGCGGCACCCCGTTGGTCGTGGCAAAGGACCGACGTGTGCTGGGTGTCGTCTACCTTAAGGACATCATCAAGTCCGGCGTGAAGGAGAAGTTCGCCGACCTGCGCCGCATGGGTATCAAGACCATCATGGTGACGGGCGATAACCCGCTCACGGCAGCCGCCATCGCCGCCGAGGCGGGCGTGGACGACTTCCTGGCCGAGGCCACCCCCGAGGGCAAGCTCGAGAAGATTCGCTCGTTCCAGCGCGAGGGTCACCTGGTCGCCATGACCGGCGACGGCACCAACGACGCACCGGCGCTGGCGCAGGCGGATGTTGCCGTGGCCATGAACACGGGAACCCAGGCTGCCAAGGAGGCCGGCAACATGGTCGACCTCGACTCCAGCCCCACCAAGCTCATCGAGGTCGTGCGCATCGGCAAGCAACTGCTCATGACCCGCGGCTCGCTCACGACCTTTTCTGTTGCCAACGACGTGGCGAAGTATTTCGCCATCATCCCGGCGCTGTTCTCTCCGATCTATCCGGGACTGGGCGCCCTCAACATCCTGGGCCTCACCAACCCGTTGACGGCCGTGCTGTCCGCCATTATCTACAACGCGCTGGTCATCGTCGCGCTGATTCCTGCCGCCCTGAAAGGCGTGAAGTACCGCGAGCTTTCGTCCGGCCAGCTGCTGACCCACAACCTGCTGGTGTGGGGTCTGGGCGGTATCGTGGCACCGTTCGTATTCATCAAGATTATCGACATGCTGCTGGCCTTGTTCGGCATTGGCATGATGTAGACGGAGGTTTGTATGTTCAAAGGTATCGCATCGCGCGCACTTGGCGTGTTCGCGCTGTTTACCATCGTCTGCGGCCTGGGATACACGCTCGTGGTGACCGGCGTCGCGCAGCTTGCGTTTCCGTACCAGGCGAACGGATCGCTCATTACGGTCGACGGCAAGGTTGTGGGTTCCGAGCTCATCGGCCAGAACTTCGATGACGAAGCCCACATGTGGGGTCGTATCCAGAACGTATCAATTGTCGAAGGCGAAGACGGCGAGCTCATGGCGTATGGTGCCCCGTCCAACCTGTCCCCGGCGAGTGAGGAGTATCGGCAGCTGATAGATGCGCGCGTGAAGAAGATCCGCGCCGCCAACCCCGATGCCGATATGGACGCTGTGCCCGTCGACCTGGTGACGTGTTCGGGGTCCGGTCTCGACCCGGAGATCTCTCCGGATGCCGCCGAGTACCAGGTTCCGCGCCTTGCCAAGGCCACGGGCAAAAGTGAGGACGAGGTGCGCGACATCATCGCCGCGTGCACCAAGGGCCGTTTCCTCGGCGTGTTCGGCGAGCCCACGGTCAACGTGCTCAAGGTGAATCTTATGCTGGACGGCGCGCTGTAGGTGAGGGAGTGGCGGGTGAGGGCATGACTGCCTACCTGGGCCTCTAACTCCACCCCGCCCATCAGTTGCGGTGAAATACGGACTGTTTTGGCTGTCAAAGGCCTTATCTACTCCGTATTCCACCGCAACTTTTTGTGGGCTGAGTAAAAGCCGGGGGAGCGTGTACAGTCGGGTACAGCGCGGTTACTGATACGATAAGTACGTTAGCAACTGCCGCCGAGCGGCTCAAACGAAAGGAACCCTGTATGGAGTCTTCCGCCTACCCGATGCTCTTTAGCCCGATCAAGGTCGGTACGACCGAGGTCAAGAACCGCGTCTTTATGCCGCCGGTGTCCACGAACCTGGCCGACCACGGCTATGTGACCGACGACTTGGTCGATCATTACCGTGCCCGTGCCAAGGGCGGCGTGGGCCTCATCATTACCGAGGTCGTGACGGTCGAGCCCACCTATACCTATCTGCCGGGTGACATGTGCTGCTACGACGACACGTTTATCCCCGGCTGGGAAAAGCTCGCCGCAGCCGTCCACGAGTATGGCTGCAAGATCATGCCGCAGCTCTTCCATCCCGCCTACATGGCCTTTAACATTCCGGGCACGCCGCGCCTGATCGCTCCGTCCTTTGTGGGCCCGTCCTATGCCCGCGAGGCGCCGCGCCCCATCACGGTCGATGAGATCCACGAGCTCACGCATCAGTTTGGTGACGCTGCTGTGCGCATGCAGAAGGCCGGTGTTGACGGCGTCGAGGTCCATGCGGCACACGCCCACGGCATGCTCGGTGGCTTTTTGACCCCGCTCTATAACAAGCGTACCGATGAGTACGGTGGCTCGCTCGACGCCCGCATGCGCTTTTTGCTTGAGGTCATCGCCGAGATCCGCGAGCGCTGCGGCAAGGACTTTATCATCGACGTCCGCATTTCGGGCGACGAGTACACCGATGGCGGCCTGACCCTCAACGACATGATCTACGTCTCGCGTCGACTGGAGAAGGCTGGCGTCGACATGATCCACGTGTCGGGCGGCACTACCATCAAGCGCGGCTCCGCCATTCCCGCCGCCGGCACGCAGCAGGCTTCGCACGCTGCCTGTTCGCGCGAGATCAAGAAACACGTGAACATTCCCGTCGCCACGGTCGGACGCATCAATGAGGCCTGGATTGCCGAGGAACTGATCGAGGACGGCGCCGCCGACATCTGCATGATGGGTCGCGCCAACCTGTGCGATGCCGAGTTCTGCAACAAGGCGGCCGCCGGCAACGCCGACGAGATCCGTCCTTGCATCGGTTGCCTGCGCTGCCTGAACGGCATTATGTTTGGCAAGCGCATCTCCTGCACCGTCAACCCGGACGTGGAGCGCGACGAGGCCGGCTACGAGCCTGCCGCCGAGGCAAAGAACGTGCTCGTTGTGGGTGCCGGTCCCGCAGGCATGGAGGCAGCCTACATTGCTGCCAAGCGCGGCCATAACGTGGTGCTCGTGGATAAACAGGACGAACCGGGCGGCGAGATGCGCATCGCGGCCGTGCCGCCGGCAAAGCAGGAGCTCACCCGCGTGATCAAGTATCAGTACCGTCGCTTGGCCGAGGCAGGCGTCACGTGCGTCTTTGGTACCGAGCTTACTGCCGAGGACATTCAGCGTGACTACGCCGGCTACGAGGTCGTCCTGGCCTATGGCGCCGAGCCCATCGCTCCGGCCTTCATGCAGGGTTTTAAGCAGGTCATGACGGCTGATGACCTGCTGGGTGGCAAGGCTTTCCCGGGCAAAAAGATCGTCATCGTGGGCGGCGGCACCGTCGGTTGCGAGACGGCAGATTACCTGGCCCCGCTGGTCAACGACCTGTCGCCGGCCAATCGCGATGTCACCGTCATCGAGATGACCAAGACGCTCGCCGCCAACGAGGGCGGTGCCGGCCGCGCGGTGCTCATCACGCGCATGCTCTCCAAGGGTGTCCACGTGCTGACTGAGGCCAGGGTGACCGAGATTACCGAGGACACCATCAGCTACGAGAAGGACGGCGAGGTCCACACCATCACCGGTGCCGATACGCTGGTGCTTGCCATGGGCTATCGTCCCAATACCAAGCTGGCCGACGACCTGGCTGCAGCCGGTGTTGCCACCCACGTGCTGGGCGATGCCAACAAGTGCGGCAACATCCGCGACGCCATCGGCGATGGCTACAAGGTCGCCTGCGAGCTCTAGTCGTTCCCTTGGCGCATGGGGGCCAGGTTACTTTGCGCTAAGTTGATGCATGCAAACCTGACCCCATTGGCGAGGTTGCCGCCATCCCAGGGCGGCTTCATGGAATAGCGCCCGTACGCATCGAATTTCTCCTCTCATAGATGTGCGGCACAAAGAGCCCCGAGTTCATACGAGCTCGGGGCTCTTTTCGTTTGGATTGCAGGCGTATTGACAGACGAAAACAGTCTGTGTCCGGTATTGAGCCATACGAAAGCGAAATTATCCGTCTTAATTCCGTACGCAAATAAAGACGAAAACCATTTGCGTCTTCTATAAATCAGTACGCAAACGGTTTTCGTCTTATAATACGGTTATGAATGGTACGAAACGAGAGGGTTGTGCATATGGTTGTTAGAGAGAGCCCTACAGTCGAATACAAGGAAAGCGTTACGCCGACGTTTCTTAAAACGGTGAGCGCCTATGCAAACTACGGGACGGGCAAGATTGAGTTTGGCGTTGATGACGAGGGCGTGGCTGTCGGCCTTGCAGATCCGGTCGCAGAGTGTCTCCGCATCGAGAACATGATTAATGACAGCTTGGATCCCGCTCCCCGTTACACGCTCGAGCGCGATGAGAAACACGGGACCGTAATCCTTACGGTTTATGAGGGCCAGGACAAACCCTATCGAAGCAAGGGAAAGGCCTACAGGCGAAACGATTCGGCAACGGTGGAGGTCGACCGGTTTGAGTATGGCAGGCTGACGCTCGAAGGCAGCAACGTAACGTTCGACGCGCTCACGTCGGCTCGCCAGGACTTGAGTTTTCACACGCTCGAGCATAAGTGTGTTGAACATCTCGGCATTTCCGAGCTAACGCCGGATATTATGCGCACGCTTCGCTTGCTCGGCAAGGATGGCTATACCAATGCCGCGGCGATTTTAGCGGATAAGAATGATTTTCCAGGCATTGACTGCGTCCGTTTTGGCGATACCGAGGATGTGATCTTGGATCGCGAGGCGGCGACAAATGTATCCGCAATTGAGCAGGCGGACAGCGCGGTGGCTATGTTTGCACGCTACTACCGTTATGAGCGTATCGAAGGGATGGAGCGCGTCCAAACCGATCGAATTCCTCTTGAGGCATTCCGCGAAGCTGTTGCAAACGCTTTGGTGCATCGGACGTGGGACGTTCGAGCGAACGTTCAAATTGCCCTGTACGATGATCGTGTCGTTGTGACCTCCCCCGGATCGCTGCCCGCCGGTTTGACGACAGAACAATACCTGTATGGGCAGATATCCGTGCTCAGAAACCCCATCGTTGCAGAGGCCTTCTTAAAGCTGGATTATATCGAGAAATTTGGTACGGGAATTGCGCGCATTAGACGTGCCTATCGCGATTCGATCAATCAACCAATTTTCGATGTTCGCGGCGGCATGGTGGCCGTCACATTGCCCGTTACCGATGCCTTTGAAGGGTCCGAGGAAGAGGCCCAGGTTCTCAAGGCCTTGTCGGGCGGGCGAATTATGTCGCGAAGCGAGATTGAAAAACAGACGGGGCTGAGCCGCATGCGGACGTTGGCGGCACTCGAATCTCTGCTTGAACGGAATGCAATCGTAAGGCAGGGAACCGGGCGGGCCACGAAATACGAGCGCTCATAGTCCAAAAGAGCTATGGTACAAGACGGACCCCAAGCCAGCGTTGGCTTGGGGTCCGTTATATCCCGGATGGTAACGGGCCGATTATTGTCAAGTTATAGCAAAGTATAGCGACGTACAGCAAAGTATAGTGAGATATAGCAAGCCGTATAGTGCGCCTTGATTTTCAACCCTTGATTATCAACCGTCCGTATTTCACAGCAACTTATAACAGGCTCGGGGTGCCAATTTGGGGTGCAGTAGTGCTGCGCCACTTTTGTGGCAAGGGGGCCGATCTGCGGGCCAGGGTAGCTAAAAGAGCCCCGTCCCAAAAAGACTGATTGGGAGCTGGGGCGTGTCGATGAGATAGTATTACGGGTGATATTCGAAAAAACCGTGGGCTTCATCCGAGGGCTTTATGGAACAACACCAGCATTATCAGAGCTTGCAAGATCAGGCATACAACGCACTGCGCTCCAAGATCATCTATGCCGAGCTCAAGCCCGGCACGCGCCTTTCGGCGATTGGTCTGGAAAAGGAGACGGGAATCGGGCGCACGCCCATTCGCGAGTCCTTTGTGCGCCTGCGTGAGCAGGAGCTGGTGGAAACGCGTCCCAAGAGCGGCACCTACGTCTCTAAGATCAGCATGGAACACGCCGAGAATGCCTGTTTCTTGCGCGAGAAACTCGAAAGAAGCGTACTCATAAAATGCTGTTCGGCCGCTTCGCCCGAGCAAAAGCATCGGCTCGAGCAGATTCTTGCCGAGTCCGAGTCGCTCGACCATAGCGAAACGCGTCGCTTTTTCGATCTGGACAACCTGTTCCATGAGACGTGTTTCGTGATTGCTGGCCGTCACATGCTGTGGGATTGGATGAAGAGCGTCAACACGCATTTTGAGCGCTACAACTGGTTGCGTATGGTGTCGCAGGATCTGGATTGGGAGCCGATTCGTCGGCAGCATCGCCGGATTCTCGAGGCCATTAAGAAGGGCGATACCGACGCGGCGAGCTATCTGGCGGAGACGCACCTGCATCTGATGCCCGAGGAGCAGGGCCCGGTTATCGCCTTGCATCCCGACTATTTCGAGCTGCCTAAAGGCTCGAATATCTAGCCCATCATCGCATCTGCTCGAGACGCAAAAACGATGCTGCTCACCTACAGCGTTTTGCAACCGAGATTTTTAAAAATGCCTAAAATGGCCCAGACTGCCGACAACGGGGAAACGGGGTGCGCTATGGCGCAGATGAGGATTAAGGACATTGCCGCGGAGGCGGGCGTGAGCCCGGCCACGGTCTCGCGCTATCTCAACAACCGCCCCGGGCAGATGACCGAGGAAACCCGCGCCCGCATCGCGGCGGTTATCGAGCGCACCGGTTATCGCCCACGTGCCGCCGCGCGCAATCTGCGCAGCTCGCGCACCAACCTCATCGGCGTGATCCTGGCCGACATCGCCAACCCGTTCTCCAGCGCCATGCTCGAAGGGCTTTCCGCCAGCGCCGCCGCGCGCGGCTGCTCGCTCATGACGGCCATTAGCGGCAACGACCCCGCCAAGGAGGCAGAGTCGCTCACCAGACTTATCGATGCCGGCGTGGACGGCCTGGTCATCAATACCTGCGGTGGTAACGACGGGGCCATCGCTGCTGCCGCGGGACGCCTACCCGTTGTGCTGCTCGACCGCGATGTTGCCAATAGCGGCATCGATCTGGTGACCTCCAGCAACCGTGAGCTTGTCGCCGACCTGGTAGACGCCTTGATCGCCGCGGGCAGCGAGCGCCTGTGCCTGCTCACCGAGGCAAGCGATGACAGCCCCGCGCGTCGCGAGCGCGCCGAGGCCTTTGCCGACGAGCTTTCGCGCCGTGGTCTTGCGGGCGAGGTCGTCACCCTGGCCGACGGTGGCGCCGCGGGTGTCGGTCGCTTGGACGAGACCATCCGCGAGTGCGCAGGTAAAAAGCTCGGCCTCATTGCCGTCAACGGCTTGGTCTTTCTGCGCCTAACCGAGGCGCTAGCGCAGCTGGGCCCCTCGCTGCCGGCTGGTCTCAAGATTGCGACGTTTGACGATTACCCCTGGAACCACGTGCTCTTTGGCGGTGTAACCACGGCCGCGCAGGACACCCTCACCATTGCCGAGCGCGTGGTCGAGCGCCTGTCCGAGCGCATCGACGTCGTTACCACTACGGTGGGCGAGGCCGCAAGGCTGGCTCCCAAGCGCATCGAGATCCCCGGCCACATCGAACACCGCGCTTCGACCTCACGCTAGCCTGTATGATAATATATAGACAATGTCATACAGGAGGTATCCATGGCTGCGTCTGTGTTGAGTGTGCGAGTGGACTCGTCAATTAAAGACTCATTTGCCGAGCTGTGCGAAGAGCTTGGCATGACTTCGTCTGTTGCGGTCAATATGTTTATGAGACAGATGCTGCGCGAGCGTTCGCTGCCGTTTGTTCCTTCACTCGGTAAAGGCTCTGCGAGCGAAAGCGCCGCGGCGGGCATTTTAGATACTGCCCAGATTGAGTCCGCCGTCCGCGGGGCGGCCAGCTCGATTCCCGCTATCAAAACCGTGATTCTTTTTGGTTCGTATGCCCGTGGCGAGGCGCATGCCGATAGTGATATTGACTTGCGTCTCGAAGTCGATCGCGAGCAGGGCTTCGGTCTTTTCGCGTTGTCGGCGTTTGGCGAGGCGGTGCGCAAAGAAACCGGGAGGCAGGTTGACCTCGTCTCGAGTGATTATCTTGATGACGACCTTGCCGCGGTAATCGAGCGCGAAGGAGTGACCCTTTATGATCGCGCGTAAGTCAGACGGCCTCCGCGCCCAAGAGGTCTTGGACGCCATCTCTGAAACGAACGAGCGCATCAAGGCTTTTGATATCACCGAGGACCAGTTTCTGCATGCGAATGACGTGCGGACGAGGGCGTTGGCGGACTCCCTTTTGATGTGTGCGCTTAGGGTGACGGAAGAAGCGGGCAAGTTGTCGGAACGCTCGCAGCGGCTTCATCCCGAAATTGAGTGGCGTGGAATTATCGGCATGAGAAATTATCTTGCGCATGATTACGGCAATGTCGACCGCTCGGTTGTTTGGGATGCAGTGACGATGGAGTTCCCTGCGTTGGAACGAGCCTGTAGACAAATTGTCTCCGAATCTGAACGATAGTCACTTGCCATATCTGCCTGTTCGCGCACGTTTTTTGAGCGCTTGATACGCTTTAACCCTGCGGAAACATTTTTCTGCGATAGTATCTGCGATATAGACCAGTCGAAACCCGCCCGAAAGAAAGGGGAGCGACATGAACCAGCAGAACATCGATTACGTACTCCGCTCCGTAGAGCAGCGTGACATCCGCTTTGTGCGTCTGTGGTTTGTCGACATTCTCGGCCGCCTCAAGAACTTTGCCATTAGCCCCGAGGACCTCGAGGTCGCTTTTGAGGAGGGTATTGGCTTTGACGGCTCCGCCATCGAGGGCTTTGCCACGCCCGAGGAAGCCGACATGCTGGCGTTCCCCGATGCCTCGACCTTCCAGATTCTGCCGTGGCGCCCGAGCCACAACGGCGTCGCCCGCGTGTTCTGCGACGTGTGCACTCCCGATCGCAAGCCGTTTGCTGGCGACCCGCGCGATGCCCTGCGCCGCATGTTCCGCAAGGCCGAGAAGGCTGGCTATCTGCTTAACGTGGGCGCCGAGCTGGAGTATTACTACTTCCCCGACGAGCACACGCCCGAGCCGCTCGACAACGTGGGCTACTTCGATCTTTCGGTGAGCGATGCCGCTCGCGACCTGCGTCGTAACACGGTCCTCACGCTCGAGAAGATGTCCGTGCCCGTGGAGTACACCTTCCACGCCGCCGGCCGCTCGCAGCATGGCATGAGCCTGCGTCACGCCGAGGCCCTGAGCATGTCCGACGCCATCACCACGGCCAAGCTCATCATTAAGCAGCAGGCTTACGAGAGCGGCTGCCACGCCTCCTTTATGCCCAAGCCGTTGGCGGGCGAGGACGGCAGCGCCATGTTTTTGCATCAATCGCTGTTCGACCACGACGGCAACAACGTCTTTTGGGGCGAGGGCGACGAGAAGTACCATCTCTCCGACGTCGCCAAGCACTATATGGCCGGTATCTTGGCGCACGCGCGCGAGATCAGCGCCATCACCAACCCCACGGTCAATTCGTACAAGCGCATCACCACGGGTGGCGACTCCGTGCCGCAGTACGCCACGTGGGGCCTGCGCAACCGCGCAAGCATGATCCGCATCCCGGTCTACAAGCCTGGCAAGCAGCTGTCCACGCGCATCGAGCTTCGCAGCCCTGATCCCATGGCAAACCCGTACCTGGTCAACGCCGTCACGCTGGCGGCCGGGCTTGACGGCATCGAGCGTAAGCTGGAGCTCCCGCCCGAGGCCACGGCCGAGACGCTCAAGCTCACCGGCCGTCAGATGCTCGAGGCCGGTTACACGCCGCTGCCGCGCTCGCTTAAAGAGGCGCTCGACGTGTTTGAGGACTCGCAGTTTATGAAGGATGCCCTCGGCGAGCACATCCACAGCTTCTTCCTCAAAAAGAAGCGCGACGAGTGGCATAAGTTTGAGTCTACGATCACCGAGTGGGAGATCAAGCACTACCTGGCGAACTCCTAATCGCGCTGGCTTGTTCCAGTACGATTGAGCTCATTTCTTTGGAGGCCGATATGTCCGAAAAGAGTGCCCTGTTCATGGCGCGCACGACGCGCTTCCACGAGTTTGCCCGCAGCTTGACGACCACCCTGGGTGTCGAGGTGAGCCTGGCAACCCCCGATTCGCCGACTGCGGCGCACGACTTTGACCTGCTGATTCTCGATTCCGATGGCATCCGCAGCGATCGCATCGATCAGATCGCCAAGTGGCTTGACGATCGCGGCGGCGTTCCCATGCTGGTGATCGTCGACGACGAGGCGCTCGGCACCCTGCGTCTGCCGAATCATGCGCATGCCGACTTTATATGCCCCACGGCGACGCCCAACGAGCTCAAGGCGCGCGCGCAGCGCCTGATGGGCGAGGAGGAGACCGTCACCGCCGACGATGTGCTCAATATCGATAACCTCGAGATCAACCTGGCTACCTACCAGGTGACGCTCGATAACGAGCCCATCGACCTGACGCTGATGGAGTACTCGCTGCTGAGCTTTTTGGCGACGCACCCCAACCGCGCCTACAGCCGCGAAGTGCTGCTGCACCGCGTGTGGGGCTTTGAGTACTGCGGCGGCACGCGTACCGTCGACGTGCACATCCGACGCATCCGCTCCAAGGTGGGCCCGCAGATCGCGGCACACATCACCACCGTCCGCGGCGTGGGCTATCTGTTTAAGGACTAGATTTCCACCACAAAGAGGACAGGCATCTTTGTGGTGGTTTTGACGCAGATGTGGGTCCCTCTCGAATCTGCAACAGAACTTAAGCCTTCCTAAAAGATTGCGTTCTCATACACGTGCACCCGCATATTGGGGTACAACTCAACGTGAACAATGATGGCCCGCCACATGTTTGGCGGGCCTTTGGTTATTTGACGAAAGGATCGCAGCTATGAGCGAGAACGATTCCCAGCGCCCCCAGGATCCGGGCAACGCCGGCGAGACTCAGCAGCAGCCGCGCGTGCAGGTGGAGTCGACGCCTGCCGATGGCAACAACATTCCCTACGTGCAGGCCTACGACACGCAGACCGGTAAGCCGCTGGGTGGCCAGCAGGTTGTAAACAAGCACACGGTGGTCAAGACCAAGACCAAAAAGCTGCCGATCTTTATTACGGCGCTCGCCGGTTGCGCCTGCGGCGCCCTGCTGGTCATTGCGCTCATTATGAGCGGCACGCTCGATATCGGCGGTGGCAAGAATGCCGTGACGGCGGGTGCTTCGGGTTCTTCGACGCAAAAGATTACGATTGATTCCGAGGACACCACGCTGGCCGAGGCCGTTTCTGCCAAGGCATTGCCCTCCGTGGTTTCCATTACCGCCACTTCGAGCGGCAGCCAGAATGGCTCGCTTTCGCAGTCTGCCGACGAGTCGGATGGTTCGGGCAGCGTCGGTTCGGGCGTTGTGCTCGATACCGAGGGCCATATCCTCACCAACAACCACGTGGTCGATGGTTACGACCAGTACGTGGTGACCATGGACGACGGCACCACCTATGAGGCCGAGTTCGTGGGCAACGATGCCTCGAGCGACCTGGCCGTCATCAAGCTCAAGGATGCCGACGCCTCCAAGCTCACGCCGATCGAGATCGGCGACTCTTCCAAGCTCAACGTGGGCGAGTGGGTCATGGCGATCGGCTCGCCGTTCGGCAACGAGCAGTCTGTCTCCACGGGTATCGTGTCGGCGCTGTATCGCTCCACGGCCATGAGCTCTACCAACGGCAACACCATCTATGCCAACATGATCCAGACCGATGCCGCCATCAACCCGGGTAACTCCGGTGGTGCGCTCGTCAACGACAATGGCGAGCTGGTGGGTATCAACTCGCTCATCGAGAGCTACTCGGGCTCCAGCTCGGGCGTGGGCTTTGCCATTCCGGTTAACTACGCCAAGAACATTGCCGACCAGATCATCGATGGCAAGATGCCGGTGCATCCGTACATGGGCGCTACGCTTTCGAGCGTCAACGCGCTCAACGCCCGCACCAACAAGCTGAGCACCGATAGCGGCGCGTACGTGGCGAGCGTCGTCGAGGACGGTCCCGCCGCCAAGGCTGGCATCCAAGAGGGCGATGTCATTACCAAGCTGGGCGACGACGAGATTACGAGCGCCGATGGCCTGATCATTGCGCTGCGCAGCCACGAGGTGGGCGAGAAGGTCGAGATCACGCTCATGCGCGGCAAGGAAGAGAAGAAGGTCACGGTTGAACTGGGCTCCGACGAGGAGCTGCAGAACCAGCAGCAGGACGACAGCTCGACCGACACCGGCAACGGCGGTATTACCGACGAGCAGCTGCGCCAGTACCTGGAGGAGCTGCTGGGCCAGCAGGGCCAGGGCCAGGGTCAGGGCTACGGTCAGGGTTACTAACGAGCCACTCCACACATAGCGAAGCCAGAGGGGGCTGTTCCGCCAGTGCGGGACGGCCCCTCTTTTCTTATTGATCCGTTGGGGACGGAGGAAAACGGATCACTTGGGGCTGATAAGAGGCCTGGTTCGTAATGGTCTGGACAGTTAGTTCAGATACGTATAAATCTGGGGTAGATTGGGATGCGTTTTGAGCAATTTTTGATTGGGATGGGGCTCGAATGGGTGTTTGGAAGGGAGAGTGGGACGTTTACATGGTCTCGAGGAGTCCAAATTAGTCGAAACAGGGGTGTTCGTGCCTGATTCGGCTCTAGCTTTTATACGTATCTGAACTAACTGTCCACCCCAGTCTGGCAGCTGCCGATTCGGTGCGGTTTGAGACCGCTATTCGGCCTCATTGCGACCGGTGGTACTCTAGTATCCGTTTGAAATCGAGCGAAGGAGTGCCGCTATGGAGCAATCGAGCCTGTTTGGTGACGGCGTGGACATCGATACCGAAACGCCCGCGAGCGCGGATGCCGCCGCACCGGCCGATGCCCGTGCCCAGGCGGCAACGCGCGCGGCCGAGCTGCGCCACGAGCTCGATTACCACGCCTATCGCTACTACATGCTCGACGCGCCCGAGATCACGGACGCTGCTTTCGATAAAATGCTCGTTGAGCTGCAGGAAATCGAGGCTACCTACCCCGACCTGGTGACGCCCGACAGCTATACCCAGCGCGTGGGCGGCTACGTGAGCGAGCAGTTTACGCCGGTCACGCACATGGCGCGCATGTATTCCATGGACGATGCCATGGATCTGGACGAGCTCGACGCATGGCTCCAGCGCACCGAGGATGCGCTCGGTGCCGGCAGCGTCACCTATACCTGCGAGCTTAAGATTGACGGTCTGGGCGTGGCCCTGACCTACCAAAACGGAACCTTCGTGCGCGCGGCAACGCGCGGCGACGGCACCACGGGCGAGGACGTGTCGCTTAATGTGCGCACCATCAAGGACGTGCCCATGCACCTGTCCGAGCCGGCGCTCGCTCATATGGGCGCCGACCGCGAGCGTACCATCGAAGTACGCGGCGAGGTCTACATGCCTAAGGGCAGCTTTGTTCGTCTGAATGAAGAGGCCGATGCCGAGGGCCGTGACCCCTTTGCCAACCCGCGCAACGCCGCTGCAGGATCCCTGCGCCAAAAAGACCCCAAGGTCACGGCGCGTCGCGACTTGGCCACCTTTATCTACGCCATCGCCGATACCGATCCGCTGCACGTCCACAGCCAGCGCGAATTTCTCGACTGGCTGCGCAGCGCCGGTTTTAGCGTCAACCCCAACGTGGCCCGCTGCGCCACGCCGGCCGAGGTCCACGAGTTCTGCGCCCAGGCCCTCGAACATCGCGGTGACCTGGACTACGACATCGACGGCGTGGTCGTAAAGGTCGACAGCTTCCAGCAGCAGCTCGACCTGGGCTTTACTGCCCGCGCACCGCGCTGGGCCATTGCCTTTAAGTTCCCACCCGAGGAAAAGCAGACCGTCCTGCGCGAAATTCGCATCCAGGTGGGTCGCACCGGTGTGCTCACGCCGGTCGCCGAGTTCGACCCGGTGACGGTCGCCGGCTCCACCATCGCGCGCGCCACGCTGCACAACATCGACGAGATCCGCCGCAAAAACGTGCGCGAGGGCGATACCATCATCGTGCACAAGGCGGGCGACGTAATCCCTGAGGTCGTGGGTCCGGTGCTTGACAAGCGTCCGGCCGACAGCGTTGACTGGCAGATGCCCGAGGTCTGCCCCGTGTGCGGCAGCCCCGTGGTCCACGAGGATGGCGAGGTGGCCTACCGCTGCGTATCGATCGACTGCCCCGCACAGCTCAAGGAGCGTCTGCTCCATTGGGTGAGCCGCGGCTGCATGGACGTGGACGGCCTGGGCGACGAAATCGTCGACAAGATGATCGCTGCCGGCCTGATCCACGATGTCGCGGACTTCTACCAACTCACGGTCGACGACATCGCAGGCCTGGACACGGGCCGCGTGTACGCCAGCTCCAACAGCAAAAAGGGCGTCAAGAAGGGCGACCCCATTCCGGTAGGCCTCAAGACGGCCGAGAAAATCATCGCCGAGCTCAACAAGTCCAAGAGCCAGCCACTCGGGCGTGTGCTGTTTGCCCTGGGCGTCCGCCATGTGGGCAAGAGCGTGGGCGAGGTCATCGCCGAGCGATTCCTGTCGATTGACAAGCTCATCTTGGCGAGCGAAGAGGATATTGCCGAGTGCGAGGGCATCGGTCCCAAGATTGCGGCGAGCGTCAAGCAGTTCCTGGCCGTGCCCGAAAACCTTGCCGTGCTGGAGCGTCTGCGCCAGGCAGGCCTGTCGCTCGAGGTTGACTTGGGCGCTGCGCACGCGCAAGCCGCAGCCGACGCTGGCGTGGCAGGCGAGCTCGCCGACGCTCAACCGCTCGCGGGTCTGACCTTTGTGCTCACGGGCACGCTCGTCAACCGCACACGCGACGAGGCGGGCGCGGCGCTCAAGGTGCTCGGCGCCAAGGTTTCGGGCAGCGTGTCAAAGAAGACGAGCTATCTGGTCGCCGGCCCCAAAGCGGGCTCCAAGCTCACCAAAGCCGAGCAGCTGGGCGTGCCCGTGCTGGATGAGGACGCACTCGAGCAGATCTTAGCTACTGGTCAGGTGCCAGAGGCGTAAGGCATCGATAGCCAAATTGAAGAACCGCCCGGAAGCACGATGCCTTCCGGGCGGTTCTTACTTTGCTGGGGAAACGGGCACCGTGATCTGCGTCACGTAGGTCTCTGGGTCATCGCTGATGATGTCGTCGATGAGGGCGATCTCGCGCGACGGACCGGCGGGCGTCAGGTTGTGTTCATGCATGTAGCCGAGCAGCCGCTCGTAGCGTGGGCCCGCTTGTCCGTGCGTGCCGCGGAAGCTTATGGTCAGGCAGCGCGCGGCAGGTCTCGTCTCAACATCGCCCAGGTAATCATCGGTGTCATCGAGCAGCAGAAAGACCTCGTCGTAGCCATCAAAGTCTCCGGCGGCCAGGCGTTCGGGCGCGATACCCACACCCAGATTGCCAAGATAGGCAAAGGTTTCGTGCTGTCCCTGCTGAAGCTGGCGGATATGCCATCCCAGCGAATAGGCGTCGGTGGGATTGACGCGCTCGTGCAGCGCGGCGCAGCGAAGTTCGGGTTCCTCGATTTCGCTAATGGTGTCGAGATCAGCATTCAAAGCGCCACGAAGCAAGGCAAGCCGCTGGTCAATCTTGCGCGACATGCGCTCCAACTCACGCCGCCTGTGCTCAATTAACTCCTGTTGCTTGGTCAGTTGCCGTTGCATCAAATCCATATCGCGCGTAGTGACAAACTCGCGAATCTGGGCCAGCGGCAGGTCAAGAACGCGCAGGTTGCCGATGGTGTTGAGGGTGGAGAGCTGCCGCGATCCGTAGTAGCGGTACCCACTCGCCGGATCGACATATGCCGGCTCCAACAGCCCCATCTGTTCGTAATGGCGCAGTGTGCCCACGCTCAAATTGAGCAGGCGCGCCACCTCGCCAATGCGGAGCAGGCCTTCGGTGTGTTCGCTTGGCATGTCGGTCACAGGACCGCTCCTTTCGGTAAAACAGGGGAGAGGCGCTAGGCCTGCGTCGCCTCGCTACGCCACCAGCTTGTCAAAAGTTCCGCGGCGGTTGAGCACGGTAAATGCAATCACGCAGATGGTCGCCGACAGAATCGACCCGCACGGTGAGGCGATGCCCATGGGAAACAGCGTGTCGGAATAGGCGTTCGACAGCAGCCAGGCGCCGGGCACGCGAATGAGCGCCACCGCCAGCACGTTGTGAGCAAAGCCGATGTAGCTCTTGCCATACGCAGCGAAAAAGCCGCTAAAGCAAATGTGGATGCCGGCAAAGATTGCGTCGAAAATATAGCTGCGCATATAGCCGGTACCGGCGGCGACCACCGCGGGGTCCTTGGCAAAAAAGCCGATAAACGCCGGTGCCACCAGCCACATCAGCACCGTGATGAGGCAGCCGTACACCACCGAGACGGTCATGGCATCCTTGAGCACCTGACGCGCGCGGTCGCCCTTGCCCGCGCCGGCGTTTTGCGCCGTGAGCGCGCTGACGGTGGCGCCCATGGAGCTTGGCACAATGAACAAAAAGCTGATCATCTTCTCGACCAGGCCTACGGCGGCGGCGTCGACCAGACCGCGGTGGTTGGCGATGACGGTAATAAACATAAACGCTACCTGGATGCAGCCGTCCTGCACAGCCACGGGCACGCCGATTTTAAGAATGCTGCCGAGCACCTCGGGCTGGGGGCGCAGGTCGCTGCGCTTAACGTGGATGTTTGTGCGACGGCTCTTGAGCCACACGAGCGCGAGGGCAACGCTGGCCGTCTGCGCGGTCACCGTGCCGAGCGCTGCGCCCACGGGGCCGAGCCCCATGTGGCCGATAAACAGAAAATCGAGCGCGATGTTGATGATGCACGCCACGCCGATCACGTACATGGGCGAGCGCGAATCGCCCAGCCCGCGAAAGATGGCCGAGAGGATGTTGTACGCGGCGATAAAGGGAATGCCGATAAAGCAAATGCGCAGGTAGGCGGCGGTGCCTTCGACCGCCTCGGCCGGCGTGCCAATGAGCGCCACGATCTGCGGGCACAGTGCGAGCAAGGCAGCGGCCAGTACCACCGAGACACCCATAAACAGCGTGATGGTATTGCCGATGGCGGTCTCGGCGCGGTCGAAGCGGCGCGAGCCCACGGCGTGGCCGACGATAACCGTCGTTCCCATGGCCAGGCCCACGAGCGTCACGGTAATGATATAGAGCGTCTGCGCGCCGTTGCCCACGGCGGTGATGCCGGCGGCGCCGCTAAACTGTCCCATCATGTACAGGTCGGCCATGCCGTAGAGCATCTGCAAAAAGTACGAGAGCATATAGGGCAGGGCAAAGACCGCGATGGTCTTGAGGACATTGCCGCGTGTGAGGTCGTGTTCCATGGGCGGGGCACTTTCTGGCTTAGATCGTTTACGTACCAGTGTAGTGAAAACCCTACAACGATTGTAGAGTCAAGGTTTGTGTTGGCGGCAGGGCGAAAAAGTCACGCTCGCGTTCATTTCCAATTGAATACAGAGTTGCACCTTGTGAGCATGGCGTCTGTACTAGCCTTGCAGAAATCGATTTCGGAACACTTGACACCGCCGCCTGCCGCGCCATAATACGTGCGTTTGCGAACAACGTTTGATGGGGGATGAACTTGCGTGCGCAATCTCAAGATTTTGTTTTCCTATCTGGGGACATACCGCCGCGATGCCATACTCGGCGTGTTCTTTGTGACGGCCGAGACGGCGCTCGAGCTGTTTATCCCGGTCATCATGGCAAATATCATCGACGTGGGCGTGCCCGCGGGCGACATCAACTACATGCTGTTGCAGGGCGCGTATATGTTGGTGTGCGCCGCATTTTCGCTGGTACTTGGCTTGGGCTATGCGCGCACGTCTGCCCGCGTTGCCTCGGGGCTGGGCGCTAACCTGCGCGAGGCGGAGTATCGCAAGATTCAGACGCTCGCCTTTGGCAATCTGGACAACTACGATGCCAGCTCGCTCGTCACGCGCATGACCACCGATATCACCGTCATCCAAAACGCCGTAGGTAACGGCTTCCGCCCCATGGTGCGCGGGCCCGTGACGCTCATCGTCGGCTTGGTCTATGCGCTGGTGCTGTCGCGTCCGCTTGCTACGGTATTCGCGATCATCCTGCCGGTGTTGGCGATCGTACTGGGCGTTATCACCTATCGCGTCAGTCCGCTTTACCGCCAGCTGCAGACCTCGATGGACCATCTCAACGGCGTGGTGCAGGAAGATCTCACCGCTGTGCGCGCCGTCAAAGCGTACGTGCGCGCCGAGCACGAGGAGGCCAAGTTCGATGCCGTCAATACCGAGCTTGCGCACACGGCGACGAAGACCTTTGGCAACGCCGTGTTCAACCTGCCGGTGTTTCAGCTGTCGATGTACGTGGCGGCGCTTTCCATTCTGTGGATCGGCGGGCGCATGATTCTTGCCGGCGAGCTCGGCGTGGGCTCGCTCACGGGCTTCATGAGCTATGTGCTGCTGATCATGAACTCGCTCATGATGATTTCCAACGTGTTTTTGCTGCTCACGCGCGCACTTGCCAGCGTGGAGCGCATCTCGCGGGTGCTCGACGAGCGTTCGCTTATCCAGGCGCCCGACGCTGCCACTGCCGTGCACGGGGTGGCCGACGGAAGCATCGAGTTTCGCGACGTGTCGTTTAAGTACCGCGAGGATGCAGCCGAGGATGTGCTCGAACATATCGACCTTCGCATCGAGAGCGGCTCGACGGTGGGCATCCTCGGCGGCACAGGCTCGGGCAAGAGCTCGCTTGTGCAGCTGATCGCGCGCCTGTACGACGCCACCGAAGGCGCCGTGCTCGTGGGCGGGCGCGATGTGCGCGATTACGACCTGGCCGCCTTGCGCGACGCCGTGGGCATCGTGCTACAAAAGAACGTGCTGTTTACGGGTACCGTGCGCGAGAACCTGCAGTGGGGCGCGCCCGATGCCACCGACGAGGAGCTGCTGCGTGCCTGCCGGGCGGCATGCGTGGACGAGTTCCTAGATCGCATCGGCGGACTCGACGGCTATCTGGGCCAGGGCGGTGCCGGCGTCTCGGGCGGACAAAAACAGCGTCTGTGCATCGCGCGTACGTTGCTCAAACATCCGCGTGTGCTCATCTTTGACGATTCGACCAGCGCGGTCGATATGGCGACCGACGCCAAGATTCGTGAGCATATTGCTCAGATTCCCAATACGACGGTGATTGTCATCGCACAGCGCATTGCGAGCGTCATGGATGCCGACCGCATTATTGTGTTGGACGACGGTCGTGTCCACGGCGTGGGCACGCACGAGGAACTGCTGGCGGGCGATAGCATCTACCAGGAGATTTACGCCTCGCAGATGGAGTTCGCGGGGAACGCGGACACCGGCGACGGCTGCGACGATGGCTGCGACGATGGCTGCGCGAATGATCCGTTTTCCTGCGTTCCCAGCGGATCGCCCTTGGAAGGGGGTGAGCGCCATGCCTAAGACATCCGCTCAGGCCCGCCCCGCCAATCTGACGCAGACGCTCCGCCGCCTGCTCTCCTACATGGGTCACGCCAAGTTCTCGTTGCTCGCGGTGGGCGTGCTCGCCTCCGTCGCCGCCATCGCGAGCCTCGCCGGCACCTACATGGTGCGCCCTATCGTTAACGGTTTGGCAACGGGCGGCGAGGAATTGCTCACCAGGCAGGTTATCTTTACCGCTGCCATCTACGCCGCGGGCGTGCTCTCGGCCCTGGGCTACTCACAGATTATGGTGCGCGCGGCCCAGCGCGTGGTCTCCGATATCCGCCGCGACCTGTTTGCGCACATCCAGATGCTGCCGCTGAGCTACTTCGACAGCACGCGCTCGGGTGACATCATGAGCTTCTTTACCAACGACGTCGACACCGTCTCCGAGGCGCTCAACAACAGCTTTGCCAACGTGATTCAGGCGAGCATCCAGGTGGTCGGCACCACGGCCATGCTCATCATCCTCAACTGGCAGCTCACGATTATCACGCTCGTGTGCGATGTGGCCATTGTGCTGTACGCTCGCTACTCGGGCATGCGTTCCAAGCGCTTTTTTGCCGCCCAACAGGCGTCGCTTGGCGACCTGGACGGATATATCGAAGAGATGGTCTCGGGCCAAAAGGTCATCAAGGTCTTTAATCACGAGCAGGCCAACGTGGCTGGTTTTGACGCGCGCAACCAAGAGCTGCGCCGCACCGGTGGTGCCGCGCAGGCCTACGCCAACTCGATGGTGCCCATGACCGTGGTGATCGGCTATGCCAACTACGCCATCGTCGCCGTGGCGGGCGGCATGCTCTGCATCAAGGGGCTCGCCGACGTGGGCGCGCTTGCAAGTTACCTGGTCTTTGTGCGTCAGGCCGCCATGCCCATCAACCAGTTCACGCAGCTGGGCAACTTTTTGCTCAACGCGCTGGCCGGTGCCGAGCGCCTATTTGCCGCCATGGACCTTAAGCCCGAGGTAGACGAGGGCTGCGTGGAGCTGGTGCAGACGGGCGACGCCGCGTGGGCGTGGAAGATTCCCGAGGGCCAGGGCGTGGGCGCGTACGGGCATCTGCATGATGTGGCTGCCGTTAATGAGTCGGGCCGTGCGGTGGCTGCCGACGGCACCGAGCTCACGTGCGGCTTGGTCCCGCTCGCCGGCGACGTGCGCTTCCATGCCGTGGACTTTTCCTACGTGCCGGGCACCCGTGTGCTCACGGACCTCAACCTGTTTGCCAAACCGGGGCAAAAGATCGCCTTTGTGGGCTCCACAGGCGCAGGTAAGACGACCATCACCAACCTCATCAACCGCTTCTATGAGGTCGATGACGGCGAGATCACGTACGACGGCATCGACGTCAAGCACATTGCCAAGGCCAGCCTGCGCGGGTCGCTCGGCATTGTGCTGCAAGACACGCACCTGTTTAGCGGCACCATTGCGCAGAACATCCGCTTTGGCAAGCTCGACGCGACCGACGAGGAGGTGCGCGCCGCCGCCGAGGCCGCCTGCGCCGACTCGTTTATCCGCCGTTTGCCACGGGGCTACGACACGCCGGTCACGGCCGACGGCGCCAACCTGTCGCAGGGCCAGCGCCAACTGCTCGCCATCGCGCGCGTGGCCGTTGCCGACCCGCCGGTGCTCATCTTGGACGAGGCCACGAGCTCCATCGACACGCGTACCGAAAAGCTCATCGAGCGCGGTATGGACCGCATCATGCGCGGACGCACCACGTTTATGATCGCGCACCGCCTGTCCACCGTCCGCGACGCCGACGCCATCATGGTCCTCGAACACGGCCGCATTATCGAACGCGGCACCCACGAGGAGCTGCTCGCTCAGCACGGCGAATACTGGCAGCTCGCGCATGGCTTAAAAGAGTTGGATTAACCTGTTCGAGCACGATGCTTTGACCCCTCCATGCCCCTCACCTCGCCTCAAACCATCACAACATTCGGCGTTTTTTGCCAAAATCGGGAAAAGCATCGAATGTTGTGATGGTTTTTCTGCCACTCGATCGGGTGGAATCGCTTTCTTGTGCACGAAGGTGTGCGGACCCGTGGGCAGGGGAATAAGGTTGGTTATCCGACTCCATTGGAGGGCTCATGGACCTGCCGATCGTCCTGTCCCATAAGACTGCCTGGCTGTACCACAACGTGGCGCGCCCGTCCGAGCCGCTCTCGCGAGCAAGCAGTCTATACGATGAGGACTCGCTTGCTAACGAGGCGGAGCCGACCGCGAGCCTGCCCAAATTGGGACTCGATGCCAAGGGGCTGAGGGCTTCAACGGCAGTTGGGATCGTTACCGACTATCTGGTTGCGCTTGGTATTCCACGAGAAGAGCTCGATCATATCGACACGCTCGTCAACTTCGATTTTGAGCGCTCGACGCCGGCTGGATTTAGGTGCCACGTGTTTGGGGCGCCGGTACCCCCAGGCCATCTTATCGAGGTGGCGGAGGGCCTTCTAGTGGTTGATGAGGCCATGTGCTTTGTCCAGGCGGGTTCGTGGATGAGTGAGCCCGAGCAGCTGGAATATGGCTACGAAATCTGCGCCCGATACCATTTGAATCATCTGTCGACAGGCGATTATATCGAGATGGGGCAGAGGTATACCGTTGCCGACTTGATTGCCTATTGCAATGAGAACCGATCTCGTCAGGGGGCTATACGCGCGGCCGCCGTGCTCAAGCGCGTGCACGATGGCGCGCGGTCGCCCATGGAGACGGCCACCGCAATCATGGTCGTAGCAAAACGTTTCCAGGGCGGGCTGGGATACGCCAAAATCGAGCTCAACCATCGGGTCGATGTTCCCAACGAGTTCAAGTATCTCGCAAAGGCCGGGTATTTCGAGATCGACGTATATGCGCCTGCGAGCGGTACGGGGATTGAATACAACGGTTCGGACCATCTTGATAAACAGCGCAGCGCGTCGGATGCGGAGCGTATGACCGTGCTGAGCGCGCTGGGCTTTAGGATGATTGTCCTTACCGGGACTCAGTTTGCCCACCAGCTGCAATTGCACCGGGCGATGAACGCCATCGCGCTCGCTATGGGCCTCACGTGCGACCGAAGCGAAGCGTTCCAAAAGCGGCAGAACGACCTGCGAGAATTCGTGATTCGGCACTGGGACGGCGGCCTTTAGGGGCGCTTTGGTCCTTCTACGGGGTGCTGCGGGCAGGCAGACCATCACAACATTCGACGTTTTTTGCCAAAAACGGGAAAAGCATCGAATGTTGTGATGGTTTGTATGCTGAGGATAGGCTTGGAAAGCCGGTCTTGCTCGAAGCGACCTGTCCTGTCGTACGGGTGTCGGCATGATTCTCCCGTGGGGTATTATGTTTTCCGAAGAATAAAACGCCGCGTGAGGGGAGGGCTGCGTGGACGGGCACGTGCAACATGACGGCTTTGGCCGCGATATCAACTACCTGCGCATTGCCGTTACCGACAAGTGCAATTTTCGCTGCATTTACTGCATGCCGGCCGATGGCGTGGCGCCCCGCGCGCACGACGAGCTACTCAGTGCCGAGGAAATCGCCCGCTTTGTGCGCTTGGTGGCGGGGGAGGGCATTCGCCGCGTGCGCCTGACGGGTGGCGAGCCGCTGGTCAGCCGCCGTATCATTCCGCTCATTTGCGACATCCGCGCGATTCCGCAGATCGAGGACATCTCGCTCACCACCAACGGCGCCCTGCTGCCCAAGCTGGCGCCGCAGCTCAAAGATGCCGGTCTTAACCGCGTCAACATCTCGCTCGACACACTCGACCCTACGCTCTTTGGAAAGATCACGCGCCTGGGTCGACTCGAGCAGACCATGGCTGGCATCGACGCGGCGCTGGCTTGGGGCTTTGAGCCCGTTAAGGTCAACTGCGTTGTGGTGCGCCGGCTCAACCAGGATGTGGCGGCCCTCGCGCGGCTCACGCTCGATCGCCCCATCCACCTGCGCTTTATCGAATACATGCCCATCGGCGACGAGCGCACGAGCTCGCATTGCGCTGTGGACCCGCATGCGCCTGCGCTCAATCCGGCGCTGTGGGATGCGAGCGACACCGTGCCGAGCGACGAGCTGCGGGCGCGCATCAATGCCGGGGCCGCCGCGGTTGGTCTGGGCGAGCTTGAGCCGCTCGACATCAACGACGCTCCTGCCGGCGCGGGCCCTGCACGCTACTGGCACTTTCCGGGCGCGGCGGGAACGGTCGGCTTCATCAGCGCCATGTCCAACCATTTTTGCGCGAATTGCAACCGTCTGCGCCTGACGGCAGACGGCAACGTGCGTCCGTGCCTGTTCAGCGATGCCGAGTATTCGGTGCGCGACGCCCTGCGCCGTGGTGATGATATGCAGGTACTTTCGATTTGGCGCGATGCCGTCGCCCACAAACCGCAGGAACACGCGATAATTGAGGGCACGCAACGATTTATGTCCCAAATCGGAGGATGATCATATGGCCAAGAGCAGGTACGCCGATGCCACCAAGGCCGCTCGTAGGGTCGCGATGTCTGCCCACAAAGTCACGGCTGCGGCGAATGCTGGCAACGCCGAAGCGTCCGCGCAGCCGTCTGCCAGCGCTACAGCCGAGCCCGCCCGTGACGCCCGTCGCGACGAGCTGACGCATGTGGACGCCAAGGGCGAGGTGCGCATGGTCGACGTGTCCGACAAGGCCGAGACCCATCGCATCGCCATCGCCGAGGGCACCATCCTCATGCATCCCGAGACGCAGGCCATGGTACTGCAGGACCGCGCCAAAAAGGGCGACGTGCTTGCCTGCGCGCGTGTGGCGGGCATTATGGCCATCAAACGCACGAGCGACATTATCCCCATGTGCCATCCGCTGCTCATTACCAAGAGCAAGTGCGACATTGCGCCCATCGCTCCGGCGGGGACGCCGGCCGAGGACGTGCCCGAGGGCTGGGCTCCGGCGCGCGCGGACGGGCAGGTTGGCTTTCATGTGCTGGTCACAGCTGGTGTGACGGGCAAGACCGGCATCGAGATGGAGGCCCTGACCGGCGCGAGCGCCGCGTGTCTAACGATCTATGACATGTGCAAGGCCGTCGATCGCGGCATGGAGATCGTCGACGTGCGCCTGCTGCACAAGGAGGGCGGCCGCTCGGGCGTGTGGGATCGCGCAGAGCGCCAGGCCGCTGCTACTGAGGCCGTGGCCGCTGACGGTGCCGCGCCCGCGAGCGCGCCCGTCGCCGTCGCGCCCGCAGCTCCGGCCCCGGCCGTCCCCGCGATCGCGTTTATCGGCTACCAGAACTCGGGCAAGACCACGCTCGTCGAGAAGGTTATCGCCGAGCTCACCCGCCGCGGCCTGCGCGTGGGTTCGCTTAAGCATCACGGACACCATGGCTTCGATATCGATGTGCCCGCTAAGGATACGTGGCGCCATCACCAGGCCGGTTCTAAGCACGTCGGCCTGATTTGTGCCACACGCTGGGCCGAGTACGCCGACACGCTCGAGGAGGACGAGATGCCCGCGCGCGAGCTGCTGTCGCGCTACAACGATGTCGACGTGGTGATCATCGAGGGCTACAAGACCGAGGGCTTCGACAACATCGTCGTCGCGCGCTCCGGTGTCGACCGTCTGCGCGGCAAGAGCTCGCTCGACCTGGTCGACGGTCACACGCTGGCCCTTGCCTGCAACGAGGCCCTGGCACGCCAGGCCTTCGACGCCGGCTTTGCGACCCGAGCCATCAACATCAACGACGCCCGAGCCATCTGCGACCTCATCCAAGATCATCTGGCCTAAAACCTGCCAAAAAGGGACAGGTTTGTTTTAGCAGGTTTTATCTGGGCAAACGTCACTTCCACCACAAAGGGGCCAGGCACCTTTGTGGTGGATTTTGCTTTAGTAGATGTGTGGGACATGCCTTACAATCTACCAAGTAGTTCATGACGGGCGAAAAACGGAGAGAAGGGGCTTGATGCGTCCTTAATGTTTCATGCGGATAGATTGATTTGACAGACGGTGGCGAATGCCCGCCGTCCGCATTCGTATGAAACAAGGAGTCTCCATGCTCGCCTCTCTTTTCTCAAAACCTCAATCATCGCTGTCCACGCAGGCTAAACGCCTGGTGGCCATGCGCTTTCTCATTTACACCGGTTTTCAGACCAGCTACTTTATCGGCGTCATCGGAACGCTCACCTATGCGGACGATGCCTCGGTCGTCGCGACATCGCTGGCCGTTCTGTTTATGAACGTTTTCGTGATCCTGGGATCCTTTGCGGGCGGCGCTGCGCTCGACGTCTGGGGTCCGCGCCGCCATTTCTTGCTGAGCATCGTCGGCGCGCTCGCAACTGGCACGGCGATCATCGCTTTTGGTAGCGCGACCGGCATCGTCCTGCTCGGCGCGGTGTTCTTAGGCCTTACGATGGGATTCGCCCAGCCCATTGCCACGTCCTATCCGGCCTACCTCACCGACGATCCTGTCGAGCTCAAAGACATCAACTCCGCCATCGCCATGTTCTCAAACGTGAGTATTATCGTCGGACCCACGTTGGGTGGCTTTGTCGCGGCGGCTGCGTCGTCGCGCGCGGTGTTTGTGCTCATGATGCTCTTTACCGTGCTGGCGCTCATCGCCGGCTGGGGCTTTAAGCCACGGGCGGGTCAGGCGGCCGGGTACGAAGACGAGCCCGCGGCTGGTGACATCACATCGGACAAGGTCGGGCAAAGCCCCAACTCCAGCGCATCCTCCCGCGTCACCTTCGCGACCAGCATCAAGACGGTCTTTACCAACAGCGTTCTCGCCCTGCTGTTTTGCATCATTTTTCTTTCGAACTTTGGCTATGGAGCCTTCGACCCGCTCGAGTCGTTCTTCTATCGCGATGTCCTGCATGTCGGCGTTGAGTGGATGGGCTGGCTCTCGTCTGCTTCGGGCGTGGGCGCGGTGCTGGGTGCCGTGCTCGCGCTCCGCTTGCCGGCGCACCTGGTCAACCTTAAAACGCTGCTTGTGGCGCTTATGTCCGTGGGCCTGGGAAGTCTGCTCTATGTGGGGACGCCGTACGTGGGCGTGGCCCTCGTCGGCCAGATCGCCCTGGGCATAGCCTGGGGTGTCGTCAATCCGCTCCACAACACCATCGTGCAAACGACGGCGCCGCTCGAGCAACTCGGCCGTGTGAACTCGGTCATGGGCTTTGGCAATATGTTCGCCGGCGTGGCGCCGCTGGCGATTGCCCCGTGGCTGGCGGCGACATTTGGCGTACAACGGACACTCGTGGGGGCAGGCATGGTCGTGACGGCGGTTCCCGCGGCGCTGCTGCTGTTTGGGCGCAATTACTTGGAACGTGCCGTAAGGCAGTAAAACCATCACAACATTCGATGAAAACCGCGATTTTGCCGAAAAACGTCGAATGTTGTGATGGTTTGGCTCGTAGACGCCGCGATCACCACAAAGGGGCCAGGCACCTTTGTGGTGGTTTTTGCTTTGACGGGCCGCGCCTGTGCCTTGGTATACCATGTACGCCGTTCACGAATACACCCCACACCGCCGCACGACCCAGAAAGGCCCCCATGGACACCACCTTCAGCCACATCAAAGCCGTGTTCTGCGATATCGACGGTACGCTGCTCACGAGCCAGCACACGGTGTCCCCGCGCACCGTGGCGGCGATCCGCGCCCTGCGCGAGCGCGGCGTGCTCTTTGGCCTGTGCACCGGGCGCGACGCCCACGCGACCGAGGCCATGTACGAGCTCTGGGGCATCGAAGGCCTGGTGGACGTGCTCGTGGGTTGCGGCGGCGCCGAGGTCATCGACCGCGCGCACGACATCAACGAGCTGAGCTATCCACTGCCGGGCGAGACCATCGCGCGCATCTGCAAGCACATGGCGGACCTTCCGGCAACGCCCGTCTGCCCCCGAGACGGCGTGTTCTACGTGCCCGAGAGCAACGCGTGCGTCGAGCACCTGTCGCGCGTCGACGGCGTGCCCTACCAGGTGGTCGATTTTGCCGAGTTTTTGCGCGAGCCGCAGCCCAAGGTGATGTTTACCATGGCACCCGAGGTAATGCCGCGGGTGATTGAGCGGGCGTCGACGTTTGCCGATAACACTGTTAAGGCGGCGGCTCTGCAAACCACGCAGCGGCTCTACGAGTTCATGGATCCGCGCGTGTCCAAGACGCGCGGCCTTGTGCGCGTGGCAGAGCTCAACGACATGGAGCTCCAGAACATCTGCGTGTTTGGCGATGCGGACAACGACACCTGCATGGTGGCTGACGCCGGCGCGGGCGTGGCCATGGCAAACGGCAGCGACGCCACCCGTGCCGCCGCCGATTTTGTAACCGCCAGCAACGACAAAGACGGCATCGCGATCTTTATCGAGGAACATCTGCTGTAGCGCTGGGGGAGAACCACTGCAAAAGGGGACAGGCTCCTTTGCGGTGGCCTCAGGCGATTTGGGCGAATTGATGCCTAAAATCTGTGGGAAAATTCAAATATTGTTGTCTGAACATCATGCTTCCAACCACCGATGGGTTTAAGATATTCTCATCAATTTGGTAGGATATTCATCCCGGTTAATGACCTACCGCTCACGGTCGATTTTCGACCGTTCACAGGATGTTCGCTCTTGAGCAAAATGTTGTGCAAATAAATCTAATGCCATTAAAAAATAATAGGCAACTAAATTACCAGCAGAAACAAAAAATAGATAGCGAATAAACGAAGGTAAATCTGAGCAAATGTCAAGAGAATTGAGAACTCGCTACAAAAATGTCGGTTTTATTGCTCAGATGTTTAAACAATCGTTATAATTGCATTACTAAACGAGCGCAATTACAGATTGCGCAGATACGTTTGATGGTGAAAGAGCAAGATCGCGGTCTCTTGGGGAGGAGACATCGATGAAAGCGAATTCGGACAAATCTAAGCAGAGTAATAAAGCGACGCGCCGTGTGCTGGCAGGCGTTTTGTGCGGAGCCTCCGTGTTGAGCCTGGTACTGTCGCTCGTCATGCCCCCGATCTCGCAGGCCATCGCCAACGACGTCCAGACAGTTTCTACCGAGGAAACTGTAATGGGGGGGGTTCCTCAAGTGAGTCCGCTGCTGTAGATAACACCAGCGAGGATGCCGAAAACCAGAATAGCGACGAGACCAATGGCGGCGAGGCTGGCTCTTCAAATAGTGCTGAGCAGGCTCAGAGTGCGAATGCGGCTTCAGCGAGAGCGACGGCCACCGTGGAGAAGGGAATTTATGTCCCCACGTCTATCGGTATCGGTACGAATATCGATGTCTCCACCCCCGATCCCGGCGTGGCCACCTACGTCGGCCGCGACATGTACATCGGTGGTAAGCCGAGCGACACTAGTAATCTTGATGCGGAGAACGCCCCCACCGGCTCATATGCCGCTGAGGCGGAGGGCCTTACCTTGGTCCGTGGCAAGCTTGCCATGAATCCAGTCAAAGAGAGCTGGCCCTATCAATCAATTGGTGCTGGTTTCCGCTTTGGCACCGTTGGTTTTGGTTCCCAGTTCCGTCCTGTCGCCGGCAGCACCGTGCTTGCGGTGGCCGGAATTAAAAGTGCGATCACCAAGATGAGCGTTGGTTATAGCGGCGACTCGCCGGAGACGACTACCGTTGGCGCTTGGAAGAAAGGCGCTTGGGTCGGACGGCAGAAATCTTCTGAGGGCGCGACTCCTTCCGGCTTTGCCTACACTGCGCAGATCGCAGGCCCCATCACATACTGGCGCGATAACAATGAACGCCAATCCGTGGTGACAACGCAGGGTAATTGGTACGAGGGCAAGAACTCTCAGGAAAGCAACCTGTTCAATCAAACTGTTGATTTGACTAATGTCAACAATAACGATTATTCGAGCTACAACGGTGAAGATGGGTACCTCTCGAAGCTATCGAAACAGCTCAACTCGTTTGCAAATACCGGCACGCTCGAGGTTGGTTTCGCGAGCAATCACAACAACTACGTAATCAACAAGTACGACAAGACGGATTGTAATTATGGCCTGGTGTTTGATGAGTCGCATAAGACCATATATTCGGACTGCGCCGATACGTCGCTCAATGGTAAGCAATTCAAGAATAGCGAGCGTCTTATCACGTTTAAGGGCGACAACACCTCTATGCAGCAGGTGTTCACCATCGATGCTTCTCAGCTGAGCAATACATACAACAACGAGTATTATCGTGGCGTTGATTTCGCATTCGAGGGCATTCCCAAGGGCGCCTCGGTTGTTGTGAACGTTACCGGATCTTCGAATATTGAGTTTCACAATGGCTGGCGCTTTTGGTGGAACGGTACCGAGATTTCGCGTGGTTACGAAACTCAATATTCCGGCAAGGAGCTGGGCGAGGCATACGCGACGGCTTCCCAGTCCATCATGTGGAACTTTGTCAATACGCAAAGCCTTACCATTCGAGGCGGCATCGCGGGAGAAAACCGCGCGGACTGGGGATACGGCGGCACAGCCACCGGTGCCAAGTGGACTGACGACGATCCTGCGGCGGCTATGATCGGATCGATTCTCGTTCCCAACGGAAGTTTCGACGACCATGTGACTACCAACGGCCGCGTTTATGTGGGCGTCGATTTCTCAATGAACAGCCCGAAGGTTGCCGCAGCATTTGGTGAGGGTAACTCGGCTTCCGTCATCGATATGGATCAGGAGCGTCACAACTTCCCGTGGTCTGGGTCGTATACGCCCGACGGCTCCGCCGTTGCGTGGAGCAAGGTCGATGCGGCGAACGGCAACACGTCGCTTCCTGGTTCCTCGTGGGCTATCTATGGTTCTGTCGAGAATGCTGTCGCGGGCAAGGACGCTATCGTGACGGTGACTGACGGTGGCGCAAATGATTACGCTTCGGGTGATGGCAAGCTTCAGTTCAACTATCTGAACCAGAAGGCAAACATCGGCAATTCCAACGATACCAACTACTTCACGTATTACATCAAAGAGGAGACGGCGCCGGCTGGCTACCAGAAGTCAGACACCATCTACTATGCCACTATGAACAATACTGGCGAGAAGCCGAACTACGTTCAGGGTTACGTGGATGAGAACGGCAAAAATGTTCCGTTCGAGAATAACCCCACAGGTGCCATTCCCAACACCAAGATCATCACCGGTACGGTGTCTTGGACCAAGGTGGGGGAGGGCGACACAAAACACACTCCTTTGGCTGGTTCTGAGTGGAAACTCACCAAGACTAATGACGCCGATGGTGCGGCCGTTAACCAGTCCTGGACCGTGAGAGATCAGGTGAGCGACCAGTCGACTTCGAGCGATACCACGTGGGTAGACACCGACACCGCGCCTGGCAAGTTCAAGCTCGAGGGCCTGCTGCCGGGCACGTACACGCTTGTTGAGACCCAGGCTCCGTTTGGCTACGAACTGAACAAGAACACCTACAAGTTCACGGTGGACAGCACAAACGGCTCCATTACGTGGAAAGAGAACGAGCAGTCGAGCATCGATAGTGGCACTACGTACATCTCCGACAAGTGCAGTGCTACGTCCGTAACGATTCCGGTGACCAAATCTGTTCGCAATACGGATTGGCCGAAAGATGCCAAGGGTTATATCCCGTTCAGCTTCGAGATCACGGCGGCGACGTCCGACCCCGCGGCTCCGATGCCTGGCGTAACGACCATTTCCGTTGCACCTACGGACGCGTCCAAGGTCAACGACATCGTTGCGAACTTTGGGGAGATTGCATTCAGCAAGGGCCATCTTGCCAAGATCGACGATTCGAACCCGACTGGCGCCAAGACCTATACCTACACGGTGAAGGAGGTCGCGCCTCCCACCGGTGCCATCGACAAGCTCCGCTACTCCAAGGCCGAGTACCAGGTGGCCGTTACGGTAAAGGCTGCCATGGTCGATGGCAAGTACACCGGCCTCACCACCTCCACCACGGTCACGCAGGTGAAGGACGACATGGGCAACGCCCTGGGTGAGAACGGGCAGGGCGTCGTGGTTCAACCCTCCGCCGCCGCGCCCGACGCCATTCCCGCCTCCACCTTCACCAACACCTATTCCACCTCTTTGCCCCTTTCTGGTATGTCGGGCGTCACTCTGACGTACCTTGCCGGCGCGGCGGTGCTTTGCGCTGCTGCGGCCTGGATGCACATTCGTCGCAAGGCGAATGCGAAGGGAGGCGAGCGTCGTGAATAAGAAAGTTTGCTCCTTCCCGATCTTGTTTGCGCTGCTTGCCCTCCTGATCGGCACCTGCGCGGTTGTGTTCCCCGCATCCGCGCAGGCCGCACCGACCTCGACCGGTTCCATCACGGTGAGCGGCACCGTGGCGAGCAGCTACGACGCCTACCAGATCTTTAGCGCCAACGTCGTTGATGGCGACAGCGACGCCAAGATCGCCACCGACCTCGCCTGGGCAAGCGACGCCGCGCGCGACGCCGCGCTGCCTGTGCTGCACAGCGCCGGCATGCCCAATTCCCAGACCACCGCGCAGGAAGCTGCCGAGTGGCTCAACACCGATTCCCACCTTACGAGCGCGCTGAGCGCACAGCTCGCTCGTTCCCTCCAGAGCTCTGGCGCCAAGTCCGTGGCCCTTAACGCGGGCACGGCGGCCGAGCTGTCCTGCGGCTACTGGCTCATCGTTGCCAAAGACGACGCCATTTCCCAGAACGAGGCCGGCACCGCGCCGATCATGGCCCTGGTCGGCGGCGGCGCCGTCACCGTCAAGCCCAAGGCCGCGACCCCCAAGGTCGCCAAGCACGTGCTGGAGGACGGCACCGCCGCCTGGCAGAAGGCCGCCGACGCCACAGTCGCCGACGACCTTTACTGGCGCCTCTCGGCCACGGTCCCGGCGGGGCTCACCGCCTACGACACCTATGCGGTGCAGTTCGTCGACACCATGAGCGCGGGGCTCGACCCCTCCAAGGTGGCCGCGAGCATGCGCGTGTACGTGGCGACGGGAGCGGACGGCGGCTTCGACGCCGTTGCCACCGGCAAGGACGGACGCGCCGGCACCAAGGCCGCGAAGGGCTGGACCGACATCACGGCCCAGTGCGGGGTCTCGGTTGACGGCAAGACCTTCACCGTGCGCACCGGCGACCTGATCGCCGCGCTCGGCGGGGCCGACGCCTTCACCGCGGGTGCCCGCGTGGTCGCCGTGTACAATGCGCCGCTCAACAGCGCGTGCAACCACGGCATCGCGAAAGGCAATCCCAACGAGGTCTACCTGCGCTACCCGCGCTCTCCCCTTGCCGACCAGTCCGGCGATGCCGGCTTCACCCGCACGCCGAGCGACGACGCGTGCGCCTACACCTGGGATCTCGCACTCACCAAGCGCGGCAGCGACGGCGACAAGCCGCTTGCCGGGGCGGTCCTGAGCATCGCCGACGACCGCGGTCGCACGCTGGCGGCCGACGGCATGTGGGATGCGGAGGGCAAGGCCACCGTCACCACGGGCGAGGACGGCCGCGTGACCGTCTCGGGCGTGGACTCGGGCAAGCTGGAGGTCCGCGAGCTCAAGGCGCCCAAGGGCTACGCCGCCTTTGAGGGTACGCGCTCCGTGACGGTCAAGGCCGAGGGCCTGGACGTCGACCAGGTGGCCGCCGCCAAGCCCAAACTCACCATCACGGCCGAGTCGCCCCTGCGCGCCGACAGCGCGGACGGGTCGACGGGCGGCCTGGAGGCGTCGCTCATCAACACGCCCACCGGCACACCCCCTAGCATTACCACCGGAGGCTTTATGCCCTCGACTGGCGATATGGCAATGTACGCCGCGGCCGCCGCAGCGGTCGCCGGAGCCGCGCTCATCGTGGTCGCGCTCCTGGTCAAGCGGGGAGGTGGCAGCCATAAAGAGTAGCTGGCAGCCCCACAGAGAGCGGGGCGAGACGTAGCGAAGTAGATGCTAAGACACAGACAGACAGATTTAGATCAAATGGAATTCGAGCAGAAAGCAGAGGAAAAGAAGATGAGCATGAGCAAGAACATCGCACGCCTGGCAGTAACCGCCGGCCTCACAGCAGCGCTGAGCTTCGGCGGCGTCATGGCACCGGTGACCATGGCGTTTGCGGCGGGTACGGATGGCTCGGTGACCATCACGAACGTTGATGGTAACGCTACCGAGTTCAAGGGCTATCGGATTTTCAATGCTGATGTTGACAACAAGGGAAACGTCAGCAACATTACGTGGGCAAGCACTGAGGTGAAGGGTGCTGTCGAGGGCGTCATCACGAAAGAGGATAAGTCCTATACGGGGACGACTGCCCAGGACGCCGCGGACTGGATCGCGAATAATGTGAAGGGAACCGGTAAGACAACCCGCGTTGACTCCAATTCCGTTGCGTACAAGATTGCCGCTGCTGTAGATGACCTTGCCAACACTGTTAAAACCAATAACCAAAAGGTTGCAAATCTTGAGCACGGCTACTGGCTCTTTGTGACTGATGCCAGCACCATCGATGCTGGCGAGGCAGGCACGTCTCCCATTTTCACTGTCGTGGGAAGCGAGCCCGTTGACATCACTGAGAAAACGGGCATCCCCACCGTTGAGAAGAAGATCGTAAGCGATAAAGACAGTAGGGAGTACGATGCTGCCGACTCCCAAATTGGCCAGAACGTGACGTACGACCTTTACGGCACCATTGCCGAGAACTTCGATAAGTACGACACGTATTTCTATCAGTTCTCCGACCAGATCTCCGAGGGCCTGACGCTGCAGACGGGCGCCATGGTCTACCTGTATCCGAGCAAGGATGCCGCGAAGGATGATTTTGCACATAAGAACGGTGAGGACATTACGTCGTATTTCACCCCGCCGACCGCCGATGGCAGCAAGACGACGTGGACCTGCAATAACTTGAAGAATGTCAAAGGCGTCACCAAGGACTCCTGCATCGTTGTTTCCTATACAGCGCAGATTAATGAGAGTGCCGTCGTTGGCTTGGATAACAACAAAGAAGGCAATCCCAACACCGTAACGCTTTACTACTCCAACAACCCCATGACCACGGACCATGGCCAGACCGTGCCCGACACTGTCAGGGACTACACCTACGGCCTCAAGATCAACAAGGTCGACTTGGGTACCGAGCGCCCGCTCAATGGTGCCAAGTTCACAATCAAGGTTAAAAATGCGGATGATAAGGATTCAACGGGTAGGTACGTTCAGTCTGATGGAAAACTCGGCAAAGAAGCGCATCCGTTTGTGACCACCAGTGACGGCACCTTTACGGTCAAGGGTCTCGATACCGGAACCTATACCGTTGAGGAGGTTGAAGCTCCCCAGGGCGGCTACACGACCGTGAACTCTTTCGACTTTACGATTACTCCTAAGTTGGGTACCGATCCCGACGCCAAACTGAAAGATGTCGAGTACACGCTTCAAGCAAATGGACAACAGGATCAAATTATCATCGGCACTCCAAATGAAGTGAAGGATGACAACAAGCTTGAGGCCGCAGATAGCACAGAGATAAACGACGACGGCACCTTCAACATCACCGTTGGCGATACCAAGCAGGTTGGCCTCCCGCTGACCGGTCTCAATGGCGTGACCTTCACTTGGATCGCTGGTGGCGCGGTGCTGTGCATTGGCGTGGCGCACCTCATCCGCAGCCGTAAGCAGGCTGAGGAGTCCGAGCAGGAGTAACGCTCGCTCACCCATCCCTTTGGCAGGTGGGATGTGATGGCCATGAGACTTGCGGACACTTTTCTCGTCCATCGACGTTCTTGCTTTGCCATTTTCTTTTCGGGGCAGACTCCGCGCTGGAGTCTGCCCCGTTCTTTTTGGACAACGCAGGCAGCCTTCATCGTCCGAAGGATCGAGCGTATGAATATCGAACAGATGTTTGCAATTATTGCGTTTACCAGCTGTAAGCGCGTGCGCTCGCAGTAAAATGGCCTTGCGACGCATCCCGTGCGCGGGCGGCCGACGACTCGATCGGAGGTCCCCAAATGCTGAAATTCCTTAACGTGCTCGCTGCCCTCGCGGCGGTGGGCTCGTTCGTCATCGCGTTTTTTGACTCGTATGAGGTTCGGTTTAAGGTCCGTAGGCGCACGCGCGGTGCGGACGGTAGAAGGCATTTGCGCCGCAACAAGCGCAAATAAGAATGCCCGGGGGTCGGATCCCGGGCATTTAACAAAAGCTGAAAACTAGGCCGCCCGCGCTCTCGTACACTTACGCGGGGTGCGTCGTTTCCTACAGATATTGTATCCCGAATCGCTCTGTTGATCCGGGATATTTTGAAAACTCAAATACGAGCCCATGCCCGACCGGACAATGCAGCCTGACTCCATTGTCCGAGTGGCGGCACTCGGGACTCGCTAATCGGCTATTATTTGTTCAGACAACCTGAGCTGTAAGGGAGTGACCGGCGATGGTGCAGGGCGCCAAACATATGAAGAGCAATAACGCCGCGGACAACGGCGGCTCAAGCCCTCAGCCCAAACCTCAGCCCAAGCCCAAGCCCAGGCGCCGCCGCAAGCGACTGCCGCGCTGGGCCGACCGGCTCATCACCATCGTCATCATCCTTATTGGCGTGGGCCTTATGACCTGGCCGTGGATCTTGGACCGGCTCGAGGCATCGGGCGTGTTCAACCAGATCAGCACCGTGTCCAGCACCGTGGACGCGCTGTCTGCCGAGGAGCGCGAGCGCATCCTGCTCCAGGCGCGCTCCTTTAACGAGCAGCTGGCGGGCGAGGCCACCGAGCTCCCCGCCGACCAGATCGAGCCCTATGCCCAGCAGCTCATCTTTGACCGCGACCCCATGATGAGCTGGGTCGAGATCCCCTCCATCGACGTGAGCATGCCCATCTACCACGGCACGAGCGAAGAAGTCCTTATGGCGGGCGTCGGCCACCTGGAGGGCACGAGCCTGCCGGTGGGCGGCACCTCGACGCACTGCGTGCTCACCGCGCACTCGGGCATGCGCAACCTGAGCATGTTCGACGACATCCACTCGCTGGAGCCCGGCGACCTGGTGCTGCTGCACACCATGAACAAGACGCTCGCCTACAAGATGGTGGACTCCGAGGTGGTACTGCCCGAGGAGATGGAGTCGCTGACCATCGAGCCGGGCGCCGACAAAGTGACGCTCGTCACCTGCACGCCCTACGGCGTGAACGACCATCGCCTGCTGGTGCATTGCGTGCGCACCAAGTACAACAAGAAGGACGTCGACAAGCAAAAGTCGCTGGCCGGCCGCCACTGGGGCAAGCGCGAGTTTGCCGTGCTCATTGTGGTCGTGGCCATTGTGCTGTTGCTGCTGGACATCGTGATCCACGCGGTCCGTAAGCGCCGCAAGGCCAAGGCCTCGGCATAGGACATCGTTCAGACCCACCACAATGGGGACAGGCATCTTTGTGGTGGTCGGGGCTTCCAAACCACCACAACATTCGATGAAAATCTCGATTTTGGTGAAAAGCGTCGAATGTTGTGATGCTTTTGCTGTGGACGCGACGGTTTTCGTTGCGGGCGGGACGGTCTTCGCTGCGGGCGAGACGGTTTTCGCTATGGACAGTGCGGTTTCGCTGCAGAATCGCCAGCCCGCCGCCTGCCAGCCGCCGCCCTCGTTACGTTTTCGCTGCATTTGGGTAAAGCGCCTGCTCCAAGCCGGCGTTGCCCTGTATACTAGAGCGGTTTAACTGTTATGCGGAAGGGAGCGCCTATGGCACTCAGCGAGAAAGACGTGCGCGGCATCGCCGAGTACGCAAAGATCGCACTGACCGATGACGAGCTTACCCAGATGACGTCCTACATGAACGACGCCGTCCAGATGCTCGAGCCCGTCTTGCAATATGACTTGCCCGACGTGGAGCCCACGTTCCATCCCATCGGAAGCCTGTCCAACGTGATGGGCGATGACCTGCGCGAGCCCGAGCGCGACCTGCCGCTCGACGTTGCGCTCGAAAACGCCGGCAGCGCGCGCGACCGCTACTTCCGCGTGCCGTCCATTTTGGGAGAGGGGGAGAGCGAGTAATGAAGCTCAATCTCGATCGATTCACGGCCGCGCAGCTGGCCGAGCACGTTGCCGCCGGCGATTTCTCTGCCACCGAGGTCGCGCAGGCCTCGCTCGAGGCCATCGAGGCGCGCGAGGGCGGAGTCCAGGCATTTCTGCAGGTGGCGCCCGAGCTCGCGCTTGAGGCTGCCGCCAAAATCGACGCCCGCCGCGCCGCAGGCAAGCCGCTGCCCCCGCTCGCGGGCGTGCCGCTGGCCATCAAGGACAACATGAACCTCGTGGGTACGCGCACCACCTGCGCTTCCCGCATGCTCGAGGACTACCAGAGCGTCTACACCGCTACCTGCGTCCAGCGCATGCTCGATGCCGGTTGCCTGCCCATGGGCAAGGCCAACATGGACGAGTTTGCCTTTGGCAGCTCTACCGAGAGCTCGGCGTTCCACCGCACCAACAACCCCTGGGATACCGAGCGCGTGCCCGGCGGCTCCTCGGGCGGTTCCGCTGCAGCCGTCGCCGCGGGCGAGGTCGCGCTCTCGCTGGGCTCGGACACCGGCGGCTCCATTCGCCAGCCGGCGTCGCTGTGCGGCGTGGTGGGCTTTAAGCCCACGTATGGCGCCGTGAGCCGTTACGGCGTGGTTGCCTTTGGCTCGTCGCTCGACCAGGTGGGACCCTTTGGCCGCACGGTCGAGGATGTCGCGCTGGCCATGAACGCGCTTACCGGCGCGGGTCACGATCCGTACGACTGCACCAGCCAGGATTGCGCCGTCGACTTTACTGAGCATCTCAACGACAGCATCGAGGGCAAGCGCGTGGGCATCATCCCCGCGTTTATGGAGGCCGAGGGCCTGACGCCCGAGGTCAAGGCCGCTGTTCAGCGCGCCGCCCAGGAGCTGCAGAACCAAGGCGCCGAGCTCGTGGAGGTCGACCTGCCGCACCTGGACGCCGCCATCGCCGCCTACTACGTCATCGGCCCGGCCGAGGCGTTCTCCAACCTGGCCCGTTTCGACGGCATTCGCTACGGTTATCAGGAGGAGGGCTGCGCCAACCTGTCCGACCAGAGCTCGCTTTCGCGCGCCCACGGCTTTGGCGCCGAGGCCAAGCGCCGTCAGATGCTCGGCGCCTACCTGCTCTCCTCGGGCGTGTACGACAAGTACTACTATGCCGCGCAAAAGGCCCGCACGCTCATCACGCAGGACTACGATGCCGCGTATGCCAAGGTGGACACCATCCTCATGCCCGCCTCGCCGCGCACGGCCTTTAAGTTTGGCGAGATCAGCGACCCCACGCAGATGTACCTTTCGGACCTGTACACTATTTCGCTCAACATTTGCGGCAACGGTGGCATCTCGGTGCCGCTGGGCCTGGGCGAGGACAGCCGCCTGCCCGTTTCTGCCCAGCTGGTGGGACCCGCCTTTAAGGACCGTCAACTGCTCACGTTTGCCCGCGCCCTGGAGCGCGGCTTTGCCGATGCCGCCACGGGTGCGCCCGCGCTTTCCGTCGCGCCCGATTTTGCCGGGAAGGGAGGCGAGCTGTAATGAAGGAGCTTTCCGAGGTCCTGCAGGATTGGGAGGCCGTGATCGGCTTGGAGATCCATACCGAGCTCACCGCACTCGATACCAAGATGTTCTGCAACTGCAAGCTCAGCCACGACGACGAGCCCAACGCCAACGTGTGCCCGGTGTGCCTGGGCCTGCCCGGTGCGCTGCCGGTGCCCAACAAGCGCGCCATCGAGAGCATCGTCAAGGCTGGTCTCGCCACCAACTGCGAGATCCAGCGCCACTCGATGTTCTACCGCAAGCACTACTTCTATCCCGATATGGCCAAGAACTTCCAGACCACGCAGGGTCCGGTCGCCTTTGCCATGTACGGTCACCTGGACCTGGACGTGACCGGTCGCGGTGCCGCCGAGCGCCCCGACTGCGCGTTTGGCGAGGCCGAGGCCCAGAGCCTGGCGAGCGCCTCGGCCAATGCCGAGGGCCTGTCCACGTCCATGACGTCGACCATGCGCGAGGGCAATCAGCACGCCGGCCATCTGGCCAGCTACGATGCGTCCAACCTGCAGATGCCCGAGCGTCGCGAGGACGGTTCCTACACGGTGCCCATCCGCATCCTGCGCATCCACATGGAGGAGGACGCCGCCAAGATGGTGCACGTGGGCGGTGCCGAGGGCCGCATTACCGCCGCGGCCGAGTCGCTCGTCGACTACAACCGCTGCGGCACGCCTTTGATTGAGCTCGTGACTGAGCCCGATCTGCGCACGCCCGAGGAAGCGCGCCTGTTTATGGAAAAGCTCCGTCGCATCTTTGTGACGCTGGGCATCTCGGACTGCTCCATGGAGAAGGGTTCCATGCGCTGCGACGGCAACGTGTCGCTGCGCCGCCGCGGCGAGACCAAGCTGGGCACCAAGACCGAGCTCAAGAACCTCAACTCGTTTAAGAGCCTGCACGATGGCCTTGCCTACGAGATCTGCCGCCAGGCCGAGGTGCTCGAGGAGGGCGGCATCATCTATCAGGAGACCCGCCACTGGGAGCCCAGCCGCAAGCGCACCGTGGTCATGCGTGTGAAGGAAACGGCAGACGACTATCGTCTGTTCCCCGACCCCGATCTGGCGCCGTTCGATCTGGACGACGAGTTCATCGACCGCTGCCGAGGGGAGATTCCCGAGCTGCCCGATGCCAAGCGCGCCCGTTTTGAGGCCGACTTTGGTATTAAGGCGGCCGATGCCGAGCAGATTGCCGGCGACCCGGAGTTTGCCGAGTTCTTTGAGGCTGCCGCTGCCGGTATGGCTGGCAAGGAGGCCCAGACGGTTGCAAACTTGCTGGTGAACGAGATGATCGCCTACCTTAAGGGCGCAGGCGTGTCGCTCGCCGAGTCCGGCATCGCGCCGGCTCAGGTGGCAGCCCTTGCCAAGCTGCTGGCGACCGATGCTATCAGCTCCAACCAAGCGCACGAGGTCTTTGAGGCTATGGCCCAGACCGGTGACGACCCCAACAAGATCGTCGACGAGCGTGGTATGCGTCAGGTGAGCGATGCCGGCGCGCTGCAGCCGATCGTGGACGAAGTGCTGGCAAACTGTGCCGATCAGGCGCAGCAGTATCGTGACGGCAACCAGAAGGTCATCGGCTTTTTGGTGGGCCAGTGCATGAAGGCGAGCCGCGGCAAGGGCAACCCGAAGCTCTTCAACGAGTTGCTGAGAAAGGCGCTCGCGTAGACTCACGGGCCTTCCGCGCCCTGACGACTCGGCCTTCCGGGTCAGGCGGGCTGAATGAAATTTGGTGAATGGGCGCGCCGACGGCGCACCCATTTTTGTAGATGTGACAAAGGGACTGTCCCTTTGTCACAATCTTTGTCACATTGCCGTCTCCTTATTGATGCTGGGAGCGCCAGGTGGTGGGGGTGGTGCTGGTGTATTGTCTGAATGCTTGGGCGAAGGCGGCCTGCTGAGGGTAGCCTAGACGCTCTGCCACCTGCGCTATCGTGAGCGTGCTATCGGCCAAAAGGTCCTGTGCTCGTTCCATACGACGTCTGCGAATGTAGGCGCCCAGGGATTCGCCAGTTTGGGCCTTAAAGGTGGCGCATAGTTTGGAGCGGCTTGTGTAGAGCCTTTCGGCCACTTCGTTGACACCCACACGCCTGCCTTTGTCGAGCGCGCGCTCAATCATTGCCGCCGCTTCCTCGGCAATGGTAACGCTGGCGCGCGTGTCTGTCGCTTGCTGCGCTTGCCTGTGGGCCGCGCGCGAACAGGCGAGCTCCGCGACCATGGTCTCTACGATGCCTTGCATATAGACGTGTCCGCCTACGGTACGGGCGCGTTCCTCGTTAATCCTGCGCAGCGTGTGGTAGATGGCAGACGCTGCCTCCTCGTGCCATGGCTCGGCAAACGCCTCAAAGATACCCGCGAACTCGGTGGGATAGCGGTGCTCCAGTTCGTCAAAATATCCAGGCAAAAAGAGGACCGAGCGCGAGTGGTAGAGCTGCCCTGCAAACAGCGGGCTTAGCTCCTCACCGCAGCTATCTTGGACAAAGCTGCAGATCGCGCTGTTCGGCCACGGTCCATGCAGGGGTTTAAGGTTCGCAGGCGTTATGCCGGCTTCGGGCATGCACATGAGCGTGGGCGCGCTGACCTCGCTCACGCACGCGTACGGTTCGGGCGTGTATTCGGCTAGCTGCATGTTGTGCGTCGGGGTAATGAAATGCTCCATGACGATGCAGGTGGGGGAAAGGGGCATGATCCATGCGCGTCCGTGTGCCCGATCGTTTGCCACCTCGCCGGTAAAGACGGCGCCCTTGCCGGAAAGCTGCAGACCAAACTGCTCAAACTGCGGTGCGTAGAGCTCGGTTATATCGGTTGCTGCCCGCCGCATTTTCAAAAGCGTCCCCTTCATTTGCGAAAACGTCCACGCCTGGCCCAATTGTGTGCCCTGGCTAACACGCCCATGATAAGTTTCTTACGGTTAACTCTCAAGCCGTTAGAAAGGAATCTCATGGCAAAGGGATCAAAAAAGGAAGGCGGCGGCATCGGCGAGCTACTTGCATATGCCGGTGACCGTAAATTCCTAACGTATTTGGGCATGGCCCTCTCGGCGTTCTCGCAGCTGTTGAGCTTTGGCCCGTACGTGTGCATCTGGCTTGTTGCGCGAGACCTGATTGCCGTGGCGCCCAACTGGAGCGAGGCCGCCGACATCGCGATGTATGGTTGGTGGGCTGTTGGTTTTGCCCTGGCAAGCATCGTGGTCTATTTCGTGGGACTCATGTGCACGCACCTGTCCGCGTTTCGCTGCGCATCCAATATCCGCAAGGCTACGAGCGAGCATCTGCTTAAGCTGCCGCTCGGCTACTTTGACACGCACGCCACCGGTGAGCTGCGCCGTATCGTAGACGGCTGTGCCGCCTCCACCGAGACGCTGCTCGCACACATGCTGCCCGATATCGCCGGTGCCACCGCCATGGTCGTGGGCCTGCTTGTGCTGCTATTTTCCCTCGATTGGCGTTTGGGCGCGGCATGCTTAATCTCGGTCGTCGTTTCGTTTTGCGCCATGGCCACCATGATGAGCGGCAAGGGCGCCGAGTTTATGAAGGCTTACATGGGCGCGCTGGTCAAGATGAACAAGACCGGCACCGAATACGTACGCGGCATCCCCGTGGTCAAGGTATTCCAGCAGACGGTCTACTCCTTTAAGGCGTTCCACGATGCGATCGCCGAATACGCCGATATGGCGCAAAACTATGCGGGTACGTTTTGCCGGGGTCCGCAGGTGCTCAACCTTACTGCGCTCAACGGCCTTGTGGCATTTCTTTTGCCTGTGGCGCTGCTGCTGGCGCCGGGCGAGACGGACTTCGCGCACTTTATGGTCAATTTTACGTTTTACGCGATCTTTTCGGCCGTGGTGCCGACGGCCATGACCAAGCTTATGTTTGTGGGCGAGGCGTCTCAGATGAGTGCTGATTCGCTGGCTCGCATCCGAAGCGTTATGGATTCCAAGCAGCTCTCCGTGCCCGCTCAACCCAAGCACCCCGCTGGCAGCGATGTGCGCTTTGAGGACGTGAGCTTTACCTACGAGGGTGCTGAGGCGCCTGCCGTCGATCATGTGAGCTTTAGCGTTCCCGCAGGTAGCACCCTTGCGTTGGTTGGTCCCTCGGGCGGCGGTAAGTCGACCTGCGCAAGCCTGATCCCGCGTTTTTGGGATGTTTCCTTGGGTCGTGTGCTCGTGGGCGGCGTAGACGTTCGCGACATGGATCCGCACGAGCTCATGGACCAGGTCGCCTTTGTGTTTCAGACCAACCAGCTGTTCCGCCAAACACTTGCCGATAACGTGCGCGCCTCCAAGCCTGGAGCCACTGACGACGAAGTGCGCGCGGCCCTCTCCGCGGCCCAGTGCGACGATATCGTGGCCAAGCTCCCGCAGGGCATCGACACCATGCTCGGCGCCGGCGGGGCGTACCTTTCGGGCGGCGAGGTCCAGCGCGTGGCGCTCGCCCGCGCAATCCTTAAGGACGCGCCCATCGTGGTGCTCGACGAGGCCACAGCCTTTGCCGACCCCGAGAACGAGGCGCTCATCCAGCGCGCCTTTAGCAAACTGGCGGCGGGTCGCACAGTCATTATGATCGCGCACCGGCTTTCGACCGTGGTGGGGGCCGACAAGATCGTGGTGCTCAACCAAGGTAGCGTGCAGGAGACTGGCACCCATGCCGAGCTGCTGTCCCAAAAGGGTCTATACGCCAAGATGTGGGCTGAATACGAACAGGCCGCGAGCTGGAAAATCACTGCAGCGACCGCGGATGCCGCCGTCACGAAGGGAGGCGAGGCCTAAATGTTCGCCTCATTCCAAAAGAAGTATTTCCTATCCGATAAAGGCGTCGCCGGCGTAAAACGCGGCATTTTCTGGACCACGCTCACTAATCTCATTACCATGGCCGGCATGGGCTTTTTATTCCTGGTCATGGGCGGTTTTGTCGAACATCTCGCCAGCGGGGCTGACCTGCCGGATGCCCTGCCGATTGTGGGCGGCCTCCTGGTCTTTTTCGTGTTGCTCTTTGCCTCTAACTGGCAGCAGTATTACTACACCTACTGCATCTTTTACGAGGAGTGCGGCAAGCAGCGTATGGAGATCGCCGAGCGCTTGCGCAAGCTGCCGCTGTCGTTTTTTGGCCGTCGTGATCTGGCCGATTTAACCGAGACCATCATGGGCGACGTCCAGGCCATGGAGCACGCCTACAGCCACGTGCTGGGAGAGCTTTGGGGTGCCATCATCGCAAGTGCCATCGTGTTCGTGGCGTCACTGTTCTTTTGCTGGCAGCTGGCGATTGCGGCGTTTTGGAGCGTGCCCGTGGCCTTTGCCGTGCTGTATCTGACACGCGGCCCCATGACCCCGGTGTTCGACCATGTGCGTGCCGAGAAGGTCAAGGTTACCGAGGCGATCCAGGAGACGCTCGACTGCGTGCGCGAGATCCGCGCCACCAACCAGGAGGCTCATTATCTTGAGGGGCTCAACGTCGTGATCGATGCCGAGGAGCGCGAGACCACCAAGGGCGAGCTCGCCAATGGGCTTTTGGTCAACTCCGCCTTTGCCATCCTGCGCCTGGGGATTGCCACCACGTTGGTCACGGGCGCTGCGATGGTCGCCTCCGGCCAGGTCGACTTTTTGGTGATGTTTGCCTTCCTGCTTATGGTGAGCCGCATCTATGCGCCCTTTGATCAGGCGCTGATGCTGATGTCCGAGCTGTTTGCCGCCGAGTCGTCGGCCAAGCGCATGCGTTCCATCATGGAAGAGCCCGTGGCGCGGGGCAGCGAGCAGTTTGAGCCCGTGGGCCACGATGTGGTGTTCGATCACGTGGCATTTGGCTATGGTGCGGGCGAGGACGGCCGCGCCGGCGAGAAAGTTCTTACCGACGTGAGCTTTACCGCCAAGGAAGGCGAAGTTACGGCACTGGTCGGTCCTTCGGGTTCCGGCAAGTCTACGGTGAGCCGCCTGGCTGCGCGCTTTTGGGACGCCACCGAAGGCACGGTCACCGTGGGTGGCGTGGATGTTGCGAGCGTGGATCCCGAGGTGCTGCTGCGCGACTACGCCATTGTGTTCCAAGACGTGCTGCTCTTTGACGACACGGTGATGGGAAACATCCGCCTCGGGCGTCGTGGCGCCACCGATGAGCAAGTGCTTGCGGCTGCGCGTGCCGCCAACTGCGACGAGTTTGTGAGCCGCATGCCGCAGGGCTACAACACCATGATCGGCGAGAACGGCTCCAAGCTGTCCGGCGGTGAGCGCCAGCGCATCTCTATCGCCCGCGCGCTGCTCAAAGACGCGCCGATCGTGTTGCTGGACGAGGCGACGGCGAGTTTGGATGTGGAGAACGAGACCGTGGTTCAGCAGGCGCTCTCCCGTCTGCTTGCAGGTAAGACGGTTATCGTTATTGCCCACCGTATGCGTACGGTGGAAAATGCCGACAAAATCGTTGTACTCAAGGATGGTGTGGTTGCCGAGCAGGGCACTCCGGCGCAGCTCAAGGCGGCAGGTGGAGAATTCGCCCGCATGGTGGCGCTGCAAAAGGAAGCAGCTACCTGGCAGTTGTAAGAAGGGGCAAAGGGACAGTCCCTTTCTCACATTGACAATCGGTTACTCCGCATCGTTAATTTTCAAAAGGTTAGCCATGGCTGACCTAGATAGTTAGATAAAATTGAGATATTTCAAAAGCGTGCTCGAGCAAACTTGTTTACTCGGGTGCTGAAGCACCATGCCGCGTCCAATGCGGCAAAAGGGAGAAGCAACATGAAGAAGTCGACGTTCAATACCCTGCTTGTCGGTGGCGGTTTTCTGCTTGGCACGGCCGGCATCAAGCTGCTTACCAGCGCTCCGGTCAAGAATGCCTGCGTTCAGGGCATTGCGTGCGGCATGCGCATCAAGAACGGCTACCAGGACATGGTCGAGCAGGCCAAGGCTAATGTCGACGACATGGTTGCCGAGGCTGCTTACATCACCCAGAGCGAGGCCGCTGCTGACGAGGCAGCCGAGTAACGCTCCCAGGCACAAACTATGAGATTCTCGATTATTAGCGAGATCCCCGGCAGGACCCGTCTTCAATTGGCGGGTCCTGTGCCAGAGAGCGATCTCGATGCACTTCTTAAGCTTGGCGGCGACATCGACGGCGTGCACAAGGTGCGCGTCTACGGCCGCATCGGCCAGATGGCACTCGAATACGACGAGTCGCGCCGCGATGCCGTGCTGGCCGCCGTCGGTGCGCTCGACGCTCAGGCCATTGCCGACGCAAAGACAGGCTACGTGATGCAGCTTGAGCCACGCAAGCACAAGCTCGTCATGGATCTTGCCACACTTATCGGTGCCCATTACGCACGTCGCTGGTTCTTGCCGACGCCTCTGCGTGCGGTGTTTGTCGTGGCCGGTTACATGGCATTTTTGCGCGCCGCCCTTCATGAGCTCGCGCAGCCGCGCCTGACCGTTCCCGTGCTCGACGCTTCGGCCATCGGCATTTCGTTCGTCAAGCGTGATGTCGACACCGCGGGCCAGACAATGTTCCTGCTCAACGTGGGCGAGCTGCTCGAGGACTACACCCGCGCCATGAGCGAAAACGAGCTCATCAACTCGCTGCTCGATGTGCCCGACAAGGCGCAAAAGGTCGTCGGCGACACCGAGGTAAGCGTTGCCGCCACCGAGCTCGAGCCCGGCGACTTGGTCGCCGTGCGCACCGGCATGTCCATCTGCATCGACGGTGTTGTCGAGCAGGGGAGCGCTATGGTCAACCAGGCGACCCTGACCGGCGAGCCGCTGGCCGTCGAGCGCAGCGTGGGCGACGACGTGTTCGCCGGTACCGTCGTGGAAGACGGCGGCATCTTGGTGCGCGTGCGCGCCAATACGGCGCAAACCAAACTGCGCTCAATCGTCTCGCTCGTGCAGACGGCCGACTCGCTCAAGTCCGAGGGCCAGTCGCATATGGAGGACCTTGCCAACAAGATCGTCCCGTGGAACTTCCTGCTCGCGGGCCTGGTTGCGCTTACTACCCGCAGCCTCATCAAGACCTCGGCGGCACTGATGGTCGACTACTCGTGCGCACTCAAGCTCACGGGTTCCGTTGCCGTCATGACCGCTATGAGCGATGCTGCCAAGATGGGCGTCATGGTCAAGGGCGCGAAGTACTTTGAGTCGTTTGCCAAGGCCGACACCATTGTGTTTGACAAGACCGGCACGCTTACCGAGGCGCAGCCGCGTCTTGCCTGCGTGCTCACCACCGATGGCTGGAGCGAGGACGAGGTCCTGCGCCTTTCCGCTTGCTTGGAGGAGCATTTTCCGCATCCGGTGGCGCGTGCCGTGGTCAATGCGGCACGCGAGCGCGGGCTCGAGCACCGCGAGCGCCATGCTGCCGTCGAGTACATCGTGGCGCACGGCATCGCTTCGTCCATCGAGGGGCGTCGCGCGATTATCGGCTCGGCACACTTTGTGTTTGAGGACGAGAGCGCGCAGCTCGATTCCGACATTAAGGAGCGCATTGAGTCCCAGATGCAGGGCCTGTCGCCGCTGTACCTGGCGGTCGACGGCAAGGTCGTCGGCGTGCTCGGCATCGAGGACCCGCTTAAGCCCGGGGTCCGCGAGGCCATCGCCGACCTGCACGCGTTGGGCGTTAAGCACGTGGTCATGCTCACGGGCGACTCGGAGCGCACGGCCGAGCGCATTGCTCGCGAAGCAGGTGTCGACGAATTTAAGGCCGAGCTGCTGCCCGAGGACAAGTACGCGTATGTGGAGCGCATTAAGGGCGAGGGGCGCCACGTTGCCATGGTGGGCGACGGCGTCAACGATTCGCCGGCGCTCGGTTTGGCCGACGTGGGACTGGCGATGGGTGGTGGAAGCGACATCGCCAAGGAGGTCGCCGATATCATCCTGACCGATACGGATCTGGCCGCGATCGTGCGCCTGCGCCGCATGAGCCAGGGGCTTATCGACCGTCTGACGAGTTCGTATTCTAAGGTGATGCTCACCAACTCGGCGCTGTTGGCGCTGGGCATTACCGGCATGATCACTCCGCAGACGTCGTCACTGCTGCACAACGGCTCGACAATCGCCTACAGCTTGGGCAACTCAAAAGCGTACCTGCGTTAGCAGACGTGTTTGCCCACGTTATCTGGCCTGCGCCCAGACGGCATCGGTGTCGTCCGGGCGCAGGCCTTTTGCGTTTGAACATTTGCTAGCTTCTCTATATAGTGTTGCTAGCAAGGCTAGCAATTGAAGGGAGCGAGATCGACATGGGTGCTGTTAGCGGCATGGCGCAGGTGAACGTTCGCGTGGATCGCCAGGTCAAGGACCATGCGGAGGAAGCGTTGCGGCTTTCGGGCGGGTCACTGCCCGAGCTCATCAAAAAGGTGGTGGCCAAGGTCGCGCAGGGTGGCGGGCAGTGCGAGGAAGTGCTTGCGGCCGTCGACGACCGGCAGCAGACCGTCGCGCCCGATACTCCGTTTGCCGCATCATGGGCGGCGGCGGATCAGCTTTACGCGGACCTGGGCATCGCTACGTCGCCCGTATCCGACGATCGCGATTGGGACACAATCTATTCCGAGGCCATGGACGATCGCTATCGCCAAAAGGGGATGATCCTGTGAGCGGAGCCCCTCTTAAGATCATGGTGGATGCCAACGTTTGGGTCGATTCGTTTTGCGCCGACCATGCCGAGTCGCTCGCTGCTCGTGCCTTTATTGGGCAGGCGGCGGAGACGGGGGCGTTGCTGTTCTTCCCGGTGCATATCGCTAAGGACGTGCTGTACGTTGTCCAACACGAGCTGAAGCGTAGCGTTCTTGCCAGCGGGGGAGCGCTTGACGAGGCATCTGCCCGTGCAATTGGCGATGCGGCGTTGGCGTTTGTTCGGAACATGACCGAAAACGCCACGGCCGTGGGTGCAGATTCGTCGGACCTTTGGTTGGCCGACAAATACTTATCGCTCCATCGCGATTACGAGGACAACTTGGTGCTCGCCGCGTGCAAGCGCGCACAGGTCGATTACTTGGTGACCAACGATCGCAAGCTGCTCGAACATGCCGATCTTGCAGCAAAGACCCCGCGCCAAATGATGCCGATTCTTGCTTTGGCCGAACGCGGCGGCGCGGCTATCGGTTGACGCGAACTGTTTACGGGCCTCTTGGATGACGATGCGCCAAGGGACCCGCGTCTGCTATTTACAAAAGCTCGGTCTTAATGGCGGGACTTTCTGCGAGCTTTTCGGCTGCCTTTTCGTCGGAGCTGTCGAGTGCTGCCAGACTGCGGTAGACCCACTCGTTGACCTGGGTGTTCTTGACGCCCGCGGTCTGCATAAGGGTGCCTACCTCGCGGATTGCTGCGAGCAGATCGGCTTTGGGACCCGTGAGCTCGACCTCGATGCCGTGGTAGGCGGGCACGCCGCGGTTCTCACTTACATGGTCGATAAAGCTCTCGACGGTCTCAAGCTGCTGGGCGAGAGCTGCATTATCGTCGGCGTCCAGCGCGACGAGTGCGTTTGATACCGTGAGGGCGGGATGTCCGCAGGGGACAAAGCCCTCGATGACATCCATAGCTTCGGTAATGGTTGAGCCCAGGCCTGCGAGGGCATTGACGAGTTGCTGCTTGGTATCCATAACGGTCCTTTCGACGGGTCAATTTTGCTTGGCGAAAATATACGTGACGCGATCGGTAGCAAAAGTGCGAAGTGCGGCGCACATTGGGGTCTTCACAGCTCGTGCATAGAACAGCTGTCTGCCTTTAGAACGTGGTAAGATAGCTATCCAAGAGCGGGGTTCACCCCGCGTGTTCCTTGAAAAGTCGACGGTTATCGGGTGTTTGCAGGCCCGATACCATCCAGACTTTCCCAACATTCGGGGGCGACTGGTTTCGACACGATAGCTCTGAGAGAGGAAGCAAGCCGAGGTCTCCTCGCCTCGTTAAACAGGGGTACCGTCAAATTGAATTGACAACAACTCTTCTTTTGAGCCTATGGCTCTCGCTGCTTAGTTTATAGCGGCACGTCAACCCGGTGATTTCCCCGACACCGGCGCGACGTCATGTTAGGGGAATGCTCCTGCGCACGTAATCGGTATGGCGCAGGCTAAGACCGAACCGGTTGGGATGCCGCGAGCGTGTCGCTGCGCGCAAAGCGTCCGAGACTAAACCAGCGACTGAGCTTGGAGATGCCAATCAGGGGGCTTTCGTGGACCGGAGTTCGATTCTCCGCGCCTCCACCAACTGTTCAGTAGGCGAACACATACGCGTGTTCGTCGTTAGGCGGGCGTTCGTATTGCTCGTCAGATAGAAAGAAGCCGCTCCATACGGGGCGGCTTCTTTGCGTTCTAGGCCTGCGGCATGATCTCCTGCTCGCCGTCCTCGTCCATGTACGGCATGAGGAACACGCCGCCCTGCTCGGTGGTAAGCAGCAGGTACTCGCGGTTGTGCTCGTCGCACACGATTTCCTGGCCGATGCCCTCGGGCAGGTCGTATATGGGGCCGTCCGTGCGGGCTTGCCTCACGGTCACGTCTTGCGCTCCCATGGCCTGCGACGCGCAGCTGGCGGCGGCCAGGACGATGAACAGCAGGACGACCGCCGCGAGGATGGGGCCGCACCCGCCGTTGCGCTCCTCGTCTGCGGGGCTCGGGTACGGCATGGCCTACCCCACCTTCACCAGATAGTCGTCGGACTCTGGCTTGCCCGTGGCCTTGCCCACGGCGATGTAGCGCGTTGCGCCGCTGTAGCCCGTGTATCGGCCCCACACGTAGCCGTCGGCGATCTTGTACCAGTTATCCAGCGTCACGGTCTCGCCGCTGGAATAGTGCGCCACCTCGGTGCCGCCCAGGCCGGGGACGTCGCGCACGCGCAGGTAGTCCACAGTGCAGCGGTAGGTGCCGCCGAAGTTCTCGGTCGTTTCCTGCTGCGCAGGCTGCGGCTGCGGGACGGCTGCGGGGGCGCTTCCAGCAGTGATGCCGAAGCATTCCAGGTAGATGCGCGCCAGCTCGTCCAGGTTGCCGTTGAACTTCTCGCGGTCGCCGTCGTTGTCGATGAAGCCGTTCTCGCACAGGCGGTAGTTGATGCCGCGCGCGGCGGCTCGGTTCGGGTTCGCGAGGTCGGAACGGCGCACCAGCTTCTCGGAGCGCCCGGGCATGAACGCCGCCAGCTTGTCGGCCAGCGCATTGTCGTACTCGTCAGGCTCAAAGCCCTCCTTGATGATGACGTGCGCGCCGTGGGCCGTGGCGATGCCGCTGGCGTCCATGTGCAGCTCCACCACTGGCGCGTCGGTGCTCAGGCGGTTAAGCCCGCCGTCGGCGTACCAGTTGCGGGACGTATCGCCCAGCTCGACCTCGGAACCGCCCAGTTCCTTGATTCGCTGGCCCAGGGCGCGAACGCGCTCGGCCTCGGTGCAGCCGCCTGCGCAGCAGCCGGGGTCGCCAGCGCCGTGGCCGCAGATGATGAACAGTTTAGTCATTGCCTACTCCTTCCCGCCTACGGTCACGCCCAGCAGGGCGTCGAGCCACTTGGATGTGATGCCTACCGACTTGAACAGCGTGTAGGCCGCCTGCACGCCGCCTACCACGGCGAAGGCGCACGTGACCCATGCGCCCGGGTCTGCGGGCACGCCGCCCACGAAGCCGGTCACGACGCCCGCCAGGAGCGAGCAGCCCAGCGCCAGGATGCGCGCGGCCTTGCCGGTCATGGCCTCGGTCTTGATCAGCTGCACCGCGAACGGCACGGCGAAAGACAGCACGATGGCTGCGATTGCTTGCATTTCTGTCATTTCGGATTCCTTTCTATCGAGCCGATTCCTTGTAGAGCAGGTCAACGCGGTCGGCGATGTGGTCGACCTTCGCCGCCATGCCCTGGCTGCGCGCCTGGCTGTTCGCCAGGTCGGCGTGCAGCACCTCATTGGAGGTCACGACGGACTCCATGAGCGCCTTCATAGCCTCCATCAGCGCGTTGCTGCGTTCCATCTGAGCGGCGATGCGGCCCTCCATCTGGCTGCGCTCGCGGTCGCGCTGCGCCCGCTCGTTCACCTCGTCCTGCTTTCGCTCTTCGCGCTTGAGGTCGATGTTCGCCTTGCGCTCGTTCTGGGCCTTGAACTCTTCGAGGAACTGCTTGCCGAAGTACAGGACCACTAGGACGAGCAGCGCGCCGAAAAGCGACCCGGGGCCGTACGGCGCGAAGATTTCCAGCACGTCGGTCATTCGTTTTCTCACCTCCTCGAATCGCTGCCGCGATTGTCCGCGAGGTGTCGCCGGGCAAAAGAAAAGCGCCCCCGAAGGGGCGCTCGCTACTCCTGCGGCGCTTCCGGCTGGTCGGGCTCCATGGCTTCCAGCTCGTTGATGCGGTTGCGCCATGTCTGGCGCTGCGAGATGATCTCGGCCACCTCCTTGGCAGCTGCGGCGATGGCCGAGAGCAGGTCGGTGATGGACGATGCGGAGAAGATGCGCTCCACCGCCTTCATGACCTTGTAGTCGCTCTGCTCAAGCTGCTGTTTGTAGCCGTTGATCTCCCCGGCGATTTCCTGTTCCGTCATGGGTCGCTCCTTCCGTTGCTAGGGTAGGGGCATGTTCCCATCCGTGTCGCCTCCAGGTTTGGATTGCATTGAGCAACCCCCCCCCGCGGGATTTCCGAACAGGCTGCGGTACAGCGCGTCCATGGCCCGCACGCTGCGGTGCGCGTCCAGCCGCTTCATGCCTCCGCGCCAGCTCTGGTAGCTCTGCTCCACCTGCTCAGGGGTCATGATTCCATCGGCGACCATGCGGGCCATCTTCTTGAGCTTGCGGCGCTCCCGCGTTATGGAGTCTCGGCACGGCTTCACGACTATGCGGCCCGTGTCCGTGTAGAAGATGCGCTTCTTCAGCCACGTGAACCCGCGCGTGAGCTTCACCACGCGGGTCTTGCGCGGGTTCAGTTCGATGCCCAGCTCGGCGCATTTGCGCTCTATGAGCAGCAGGCACACCTGCAGGTAGTCCTTGGACTCGTGTATCAGGTAGAAGTCGTCCATATATCGACCGTAGGCCTCGGGGCGCAGCATCTCGATTACGTAGTGATCAATGCGGTTGGGGTGCGCGACGGCGCATATCTGGTTCGGCTCGCTGCCCAGCCCCAGGCCCACATCGCCCTGCGCGTCTATCAGGCGGTGCTCCAAGGCGACCACGCGCGGATCTAGCAGCGCGGAAGCCACCTGGTCTTTGACGGGTTGGTGCGCTATGCGCGCGAAGTAGTCGGAGAAGTCGCCGAGCAGTATGTAGCCCTCGCGGCCGTGCCGCCTCCAGTGGTCGGCCAGGTGGCGCTTGAGCAGCTTCAGGGCGTAGTCGGTGCCGCGCCCCTTTATGTTCGCGGAGTTCGCGGCTATGAGGGTGGGCACGATCGCGGGCACGAGCGCGTTCTGCGACAGCGACTTCTGCACCACGCGCTCGGGAAAGTGCACGGCGCTGATGTGGCGCAGCTTGCCGCGCTCCCATAGGTCGAAGCGGATGAAGCCCCGGCATATGTCGCGGCCCTCCAAAAGGTCGCGGCGGGACAGGACGGCGTTGCGCAGGTAGTCCTTCATGTACCGCTGCGTGGACGCCTTCCACATCACGCCGCGCGCGGCCTGCTTGGAAGCCTTGCACAGGCTGTTGAGGTCGGCCACGGTCTCAAGCGTGCACGTCTTGACGCGCTCGGCCTTGGCCTTGGCCCGCTTCTCCTCGCGGCGCTTCCGGCGCGCCGCCCGCCTTTGCTCGGAGTTCACAGAAGGCACCCGCACGGCTTTCAATGTGGCTCTGACAGCCGCTTGAGGTATGGCCATGAAACGCGGCGAAGCCACGGAGCGCCGCGCCATGCAAGCAGCGTCCGGCCACCCTCGCGGGGTGCGTATTTACGGGCGCATGCCCGATGGTCGCGCCTTCCTTCCTCTCCGCGCTCTGCTTTCGGCCCTGGGGCCTACTCGGTCTGGCAGTAAGGGAATCCGGGGCGGGGGCGAACCCAGACGGTCGTCGCCGAACCGTAGTTGGCATTGCCGTTGTTGTTGACGTAGCACACGTTGGACGAGGAGCCACCCATGACGGAACGCAGCCACCAATTGTACCGATATACAAGGCGGGACCGCCGCCCATTATAGCGAACGCAGGCGCTCTAGCTCGGCCTCGGCCTCGGCTATGCGCTCGTCGGTCGTCTTCTTGCCGGTGACGCGTACGTTCTTGCGCGCGCCCTTGAGCAGTTTGATCTCCTCCTCGACCATGCCCGCCAGCGCCTCGAAGCGGTTGGCGTTCACGGGCAGGCCGATGTCCATGAGGCACTGCATGTCGAGCATCAGCTGCTCGCAGTCGGCTATCGCCAGCGTCAGGTAGCGTTTCCTCTCCAGCGCGTTGAACGAGCTGTTGGGATAGAAGCAGTCGGCGCGGTTGACGTTGTACACGATGCTGCGCGCCGTCTCCACGGTCGGCACCGCGTTCAGCAGACGATAGGCCTTCGGAACCACGGAGGACGACGCCATCAGCTTGTTGACCTCCACGCGGATGGCGATTGCTTGAGTGAAAAACTTGTACTCGGAAACCTCACGGTTGCGCTGGTAGACGCCGCTCACGTGCACCTCCTGGGGAAACTGGCGGAAAAAAACGGCCCGCTTCGCGGGCGAGAGGCGACCGCGCAAGGCGGTCGCCTAAAAGCAGAGTATAGAGCACTCGGCTGGCTAGCCGACGAGGAAGCCGGGGCGGGGGCGAACCCAGACGGCCGTCGCCGAACCGTAGTCGGCATTGCCGTTGCCGCTGACGCAGCACACGTAGGACGAGGAGCCACCCATGACGGAACGCAGCCACCAAGCGGACCGAGTTCCGTTGATTCGGTGCGCGGTGTCCCTGAACAGGTCCCACTGGCAGTCAAAGCCGACGCTGTAGCCCTTGGTGCCCCACACTGGGCAGCCGTACACCTCCATCTCCGACAGCGAGAACACCTTGCCGATATCCTGCCAGCTCCACGAGTTGGAGTCGTTGAGCGCGCCGCTGGCGCTGTACCGCTCCTCAAGCAGCACGCGCTGGGTAAGCAGGTACTTGGTCAGCCCCTCGGGCAGGCACGCCTCGAACAGCTTCTCCCACGCCTTGAGGTTGCTGTTCAGGTACGGGTTCTTCACGTCTGCGGTGCCCTGGTTGGTGTTCGCAGTGTTCCACATCAGGTAGCTGTCGTTTGCCACGCCGGTCACGGTCTTGGCTACGGGCACGGGAGCGGACGCCACGAACGCGATATGGTGTCCCTTGCTGTTGTCGCCGCAGTAAAGGTACGGGTCGATGTGGGCAAGCAGGAACCGCACAGATTGCTGTGTGGTGACGGCGGATGCGCTCACAAGCGGCACGTCCAGGTAGTCGCCCACGCGCAGGCCTGCGAAGTTCGCGGCGGCGATGCGCTTATGCAGCGCGTCGTACACGCTGCCGCTGCCGATCTCTCCCGCTAGGATGGTGGCGATGTTCTGCCCGCCGTACTTGCCGATTTGGCCCTGGCGGTTGTACTCGGCGTTGTTGAGCGCCGTCTGCGCGTTGCTGCGCGCGGTATCGTCGATGACCTCGTAGCCGGTGCCGCCCACCGACAGGGTTTTCGCTTGTGCCATTTCGTTGCCTTTCTACTTGAGGTTGAGGGTTGTGCCGGACGCCGTGCAGGTGCTCCCGAACGTGACGGTGCTGCCCGATGCGCTGGCCTTGGAGGCGGGGCAGTACACGGTGCCGTCGTCGTAGATGAACGCGTCCGTGGCGTCGGCCAGCTTGCCGTACAGGTCGGCTATCTGCTGCTTCTGCTTGGCCATGTCCGAGCTGCCCGCGCTGCCCTGCGCCACGCTGTTGGCTATCTGCATGGCGGTGTTTGCCGCCGCGTCGGCGTTCGAGGCCGCGCCGTTTGCCGCAGCCGTGGCGGCTTGCGAGGCCGTCTTCAGCTGCGACGCCTCGGTCACGCGGTCGCTTTCCGCCGCGGCGCGCTTCTTCTCGGCCTCTGCGCGCCCGGTTTCGGCGGTCTGGCGTGCCTTCTCGCTCGCGGCGCGCTGGTTTTCCGCGCTCGCGCGGGAGGCCTCGGCCTTCTGCATCTGCGCGTTCAGCGCGCTCACGTCGGCTAGCTGCCCTTCGAGGTTCGCGATGATCGCCTCCACCGCATCGACGTACGGGCCGGATATCTCGCCCGACGCGCTCGCCGAGGGCAGCACGTTCACCAGGACGTTCTCGGTGGTGGCGTCCAGCCCCGCCGCGTTCCGCACGCGCACGTAGCACACCTTGAGCAGCCCGGCCACGCCGAAGACGGCGGGGTCGACCGTCACGGTGGCCACGTTGTCGCTGATGCCAGTGAACTGCTGCTCCACGTAGGTGTGGTCGGGTTTCGCAGCCATGAGGTGCACCTTGCAGCCCGTCAGGGCCGCCTTCTTGTCGCCGTCGTAGATGGCGGCCTTCAGGACCTCGGCGCTGTCGCCCTGGTGCACGGTGATGACGGGCGGCGCTATGTTGGTCTTCTTGAGGTTGAGCGTAAGCTCGTGCGTTGCCATGCCTCACTCCTTTCCTTCGGCCGCAAGTGTCCGCGATATGTCGCCGGGTTGCACTCTGTGGACCCCGCATATCTCCTCGTCAGTGAGCGCCGAGAAGTCAACGGCGTTGGCCTCGCCGCCTTCCGCGTCCATGACGGCCACGGGGCTGGACACGAGCGTGAAGCCGCCCTTGCCGTCGAACTCGAACACGTCTTCCGATTCCACGATGGCCCGCGCCGCGGCCGGGTCGCTGATGCACTCGAACACCGGAAGCGCCTCGGGCGGCTTCGGCGCGCCGTCGAGCGCCTGCGGCGCTTCGGGTTGCTGCACAAGGTGGTAGAACATTCCGTTTCCTCTCTCGCTGGTCTAGTTTCCCGTGATGCTGCTCATGCCGGTAATGATTCCGTTCACCACGTTGATGGTGCCCCACTTCCAGCTGTTGCCGTTGTTGGTGATGCACCCGATGAACTGCGTGGAGCCCGTGTACCCGTAGGTGCCGCCGCTGCTCGGGTTGGTTCCTATGGCGAACTTCGGGGCGAGTATCCTGGCGGTGCCCGACGACCCAATGTCTGCGCGGCTGCTATCCAGGTACACGTAGTTGCTGGAGTTCTCCTGCAGCATCACGTACGCCGAGCCGCCCGCGTTGCTGTTGCCACTCCTCATGTACAGCTGCTCGCCGGGATGGCTCATGTATCCCGCGTAGTAGGGGGTCGTCAGCCACGTCTGGCGGTAGTAGCGGTTGACTGCCAGGAATCCGTAGCCGCAGGCGGATATGCCCACGCCGTCGGTAGAGCTCGCCGTGGGGCTGTCCTTCGCGTGGACGGCCTCGATGGTGCAGTACTCGGTCGAGCCGTTCACGAACGACGCTCCCGGGTGGTTGTTCGTCGTCGTGCCGGTGGTGATGTAGTTGGTGGACGACGTACCGACCATGTTGCAGCGGAACATGGAGGTGCTGCCCACCAGCACGGTGCCCGCGATGATGGAGCCGTTCTTGTCGTATATCTGGAAGCCGTTGGTGGCGTTGATGTACACCTTGTTGCCGTTGCCGTCCGTCATGAAGATGGAGCCGTCGCGCAGGTAGAAGGCCCCGCTGTCGAGGTCCCAGTACGAGTTCCCGCCCTTGATGCGGCCCGTGGTCAGCTCGTCGGCGGTCACGCCGTCGCCGGTTATGGCCGTGCGCCACTTCCATGCGCCGCTGGAATACTTGGAGTTGGCCACGCCGATGACGCCGCCGCCTATCTTCACGCACTTGGTCGCGTTCTCCGGCTTCTTGTCGTACACGAGGATGCCCTGGCCGGGCTCCTCGTACACCCAACCGCCCGTGGTGTTTATCTCGCTGTTGAGCATTTCCACGATCTTCTTGCGGATATCCGTCGGCAGCTGATCGAGCTGGTTCTGCAGCCCATCAACCTCGCTCTCGGCGCTCGTCAGGCGCTCGTCCAGCGAGCCGGTGACGCCTTCCAGGTACTCCTTGTTGGCCTCGTCTATCTGCTTGAGCACGCTCTCGCTCTGCTCCACCGTGGTGTCGGTGTAGAGCTTGAGCACTTCCTCAAGGGACAGGTTGCCGTCGTCGGAGTACTTCTTCAGCGCCTCTTCCAGCGTGGTGTCGCCCTTGTCGGCATACTCCTTGAGGGCCTTGTCAAGCGCGTCCTTCACCTCGTCGGTGTAGTCCTTGGCCGCGCCGCCCTGCTCCATGGCGAACGCCTCCTGGCGCTTCTCGGAGGCCGCCAGGCTCTCGCCCCATTTGCCGGTCGATGCCTTGTTGGACGCGTTTACCGCGTCGGCCACGGTGGCGCGGATGCTCGAAGCCGTTCTCTTTGCGCTGGACTTCTGGGCGGCCATCAGCTCGGCCACGGTCTGGTAGTTGCCGAACGTGTAGGTGACCTCGCCGGGGCGCAGCTGATCCTCCACCACCTTGGTGATGCGGGTGCGCACGCGCAACGGCGGGTCGTACACCTTGTCCACCACGGTCACCAGGTCGCCCTCGTCCGCGCCCTCGAAGCCCTCGCCGGCGCGCGCAAGCGCCGTGGCGTCCACGGTGTAGGACACGGTGGGCACGCACGACTGCGCCAGCTGCGCCTCGGTGAGCTTCTTCAGCTCGGCGGCGTCCTCGCAGTCGGAGAACTCCACGTCGCCGAACACGTGCGCCTTGCCGCCCTTGCCGTCGGGCCGTCCCCAGCGCGCCAGCGCGTCGGCCGACCCCACCCAGTTCTGCCCGCCGTTCACGTCGCCGAAGGTCAGCTTGCGGTCGTAGCCGCCCGTCAGGTTGCCGTCCTCGTCGGCGGTCTGCAGGGACTTGCCGTAGCCGTACAGGGCGGTGCACACGTTGCCCTCGTCCACGCTGCGCTTGACGCTCACGAGGTCCTTGGCGTAGGTGAAACGCTTGCCGTTGTCCTCGCCGACCTGCTTGGCCATGCACACGCGGCGTGCGGTCACCTTGGTGCCGCTCACCTGGATTTCGAACGACAGCTCACCGCCCCAAGTGTCTGCCACGTCGTGGATGGCCGCCCATGCGTTGGTGTGGTAGAAGTTCGTGCCGGCCTGCCCGAGGTCGGCCACGGTTCCGACCTGCCAGCGCGAGGAGGACAGCGCCGAGGCCAGCGCGGCGTAGGCGCTCACGTCGTAGGGGCGCTTGTCCTCCAGGTAGTCGCCCAGGAGCTCGATTTGCGCCGAGGTCGGGCAGTAGTACGTGTAGAGGATGCCCGCGCTTGCGCGCTCCTCCTCCACGCCGTCCACGATGTTCTCGTGCCAGCGGCCCTTGAGGTCGCGCCACACCAGGCGGTCGCCCTTGTCGAGGCGCGCCAGCGTTGTGATGCTCAGGGCGTTCTCGCCGTTGACCTCGCGCGTGTCCTCGCACTCGAACAGCGTCTTGATGGGTCCCTTGTACGCCTCCCAGCGGTCGCATGCCCACAGAATCATCAGCCCACGTACCTTTCCGTCCACTGTACCGTCGCGGTGCCGCTGGACAGCTTGAGGCTGTTGGCCCCCGGCTCCAGCGGGAAGAAGTCACTCTCGAAGGTCACGGGCGCTGGGCTGCCGTCCACCGTGGCCTGCGGGGCGGCCATGTCGATGACCACCGCGCTCGATGCCGTCACCGCCTTGTCGATCTGCACGAATTCGCCCGTGCCCATGTTCGTCAGCCGCAGCGCCGACGTGCTGCCGCCGGGCCTGACGGTCACGGTGGGGTAGGTGCGGAACGTCCCGCCCACCTGCACGCCCGAGGTGCCCGACACGGTTGCGCGCCCCTCGGCCCCGTAGGCCACGGGGTCGTATGCCGTGAACGTCAGCGTGGCCTCGCCGGTGTGCCACAACGTGTCGAGCGCGCCCGGCGAGGTCAGCACGGCCATGTAGCGCAGGCCCAGGTGCCTCTCGTCGTCCAGCCACAGCTCGGCCTCCTTGAGGCACAGCAGGCGCGAGGCCATGAGGCGGCGAAGGGCCGCCATGTCGTCGGCGGGGCGCGCCCTCCAGGCCGCCGCCACGTCTATCGTCAGGGGTTTCAGCTCTGCGCGCATGAAGCGCGAGCCGGGCTGCCCGGGCACGTCGCGCGTGGCGATTTCGTACTCGGGCAGCAGCGAGCGGGTCACGAGCCGGGTGTCGAACCACGGCGCGAAGTCGAAGCCGTTGTATATCATGCGAAGCACTCCTGCCGTTTGATTTCCTTGGCTATCTGGCGGGAGATTTTCTCGATGTCGGCCTCCTCCCGCACGGTCGCGTACAGGTTGATTGTCACGTTCGTGTCGCCATGGGCCGCGCCGCCCTTGCCGTCGAGCAGCTTGGCGATGCCCTCGGCCAGCGGGCGCGCGCCGCGCTCGTTGAACGGCACCACGCCCTCGGGGCCCGCCTCGCCGACGCCGATGACGCTGGGGCCGTTGAACACGCCGCCCTTGGCGTACCAGTCGATGCCGAAGTGCGGCACGCTCGGCGGGGCGATGCTGAAGCTGCCGGAGATGGACAGGTGCGGCAGCTTCAGGTGGGGCAGCGACCACGAGAAGTTGAAGAACCCCTTGATGGAGTCGATGACGTTGCGCACGGTGTCGCGGGCGTTCTGTATCGGCGTCTCGATGGCGCTCTTGATGGAGTTCCACACGCTGCTCACGGTGTCCTTGGCGGCGTTGAACACACTGGAGATCGTGTCGCGGATGCCGTTCACGATGCTGGATATGGTGGAGCTGATGCCGCCCCACACGCTCGACGCCGTGCTGCTCACGGCCCCCCATATGGAGTCCCACACCGCCTGAATTGCCGACAGCACCGCCGATATGGTGGAGCTGATGGCATTGATGGCCGCGCCTATCGCCGAGCTGATGGCATCCCATATGCTGGAGGCGGTGAAGCTCACCGCGCCCCACACCGTGTCCCACACGCCCTGGATGACCAAAAGGGCTGCGCCTATCACGTCGCTAACGTACTGTATGTATGCGCTCACCGCGCCGTAGATGGCCTCCCATATGGCGCTGGCGGTGCCGCTGATGCCTTCCCACGTCGCGCCCCACCATTCGGAGAGCGCCGTCACCACGTCGGTGATGACCTGGCTCACCGCGTCGATGTAGCTTCCCACCGCGCTGCAGATTGCGTCCCATGCCGCCGTCAGCTGCTCGCCGAAGTTCTCCCAGATGAAGTTCCAGGGTATGAGCAGCGTCTCGATGGCCAGGTTCAGAATCTCGCCCAGAAGCATCACGGCGACCTGCACCACGTTGCAGATGCCGTCCCAGATGGACGAGGCGGTGCCGGCCAGGCCTTGGAAGAACCCGGCCATGGCGTCGATGGCCCCCTGCACCGTGGAGCAGATGCCGTCCCACACGCCGCCCAGCGTCTCGCCGAGCTGCGAGAAGAACTCGCCGACGCTTTGGGCCACGTCGCCCGCCACCTGGGTGGCCACCTCGAACGCGGCGCACACGGCATCCCACACGGCGGTCACCGCGTCGCGGAACTCCTCGCAGTTGTTCCACAGCAGCACCACTGCGGCGATGATGGCCGCTATTGCCGCTATCACGGGGTGCGCGGCTATAAGCCCCAGCGCGGCGGTGCCCGCCTTGCCTACGGCGGAGAAGGCAGCACCGATTTGCGGCACCACGCTGATGATGGTGCCGACGGTGGACAGCACCGGGCCGATGGCCGCCACTATGGCCGCTATGGCCAGCACGGCGGTCTGGCCGCCCTCGCCGATGCCGGCGAACCACTCGGAGAACGACTTGACGACGCCCGCCACGTTGGTGGCGATGTTGAGCAGCGGCTCGCCAAGCGGCTCGATGGAGCCCTGCAGCTCGCGCATGGCCTCCTGCGATTTCACGGCGAAGCTGTCGGAGGCGGCCTCCTGGGCCTGCTGCGCAGCGCCCGCCACGTCGCCGAAGCTGTCCTGCACGCCCGCCAGGGACTCGATCATGCCCATGGCATTGTCCTCGCCCAGCGAGGACCACAGGGTGGAGGCCAGCGCGGCCTTGTCGTACTCGTTTGGCATCTGCGTGAGGTCGCCCAGCACCGCCTGCAGCATGTCCTCGGCGGTGGCGCTGCCGTTCTTGAAGTTCTCGAAGACCTCCTGCGTGCCCTCGCTGAACGAGCCGATGGATTCCTCCATGCGGCCGTCGGACAGCGCCGTCAGGAACTCGTTGAGGTAGTCGCCCACCTTGTCCAGGTTGTACGCGCCGTTGGACGTGCCCGCTTCGAGCAGCGAGAAGTACTCGCTGGCGCTCATTCCCGCCTCGCCCCATCGCACGGAGTATTCGCTCAGGTTGTCGCCCAGCTCGTCGGTATAGTTCAGGCCGCGCTGCATGCCCGCCGTCAGTAGGTCGCTGGCCTCGGTGGCGGACAGCCCGAAGCCCTCCATGAGGGCGTTGGTGCCGCGTATGGACTCGTTCACGTCTGCGCCGAAGGTGTCCGACAGCATGAGTGCGTTGGTGGTGACGGTCTGCAGGTCCTCGTCGGACACGTCGCGAAGGGTGGACTTGCACTGGATCAGCGCATCGTTGACCTCGTCCAGGGACTGGCCCCAGCCACCCTCGTATATGCGCTTGCCTATGCCGCTGAAACGCTCGGCCTCCTCGCCGGACACGCCGAACGCGGCGGCTATGCGGGCGTTGGCCTGCTCGTAGTCGCTGGCCACGCCGAATACGGCCTTGCCGGCGGCCACCACGGGCGCGGTCAGCGTCACCGTGGCGGCCGTGCCGGCCTTCTTGAACGAGGACGACAGCTTCGCGGCCTTCTCGTCGCCCTCGGTTATGTTCTTCCAGGAGATGCCCTGGAGGTCGCGCTCCAGGGCCTTGATGTTCTTGGATACGTCAACGGTGTCGAGCACCGCTTTGATGATGACGTTGCCGTCCATGCTCACCTCGTCGCTCTCTTGAGCGCGGCGAACACATCGCGCATCGCCGCGTCGCTTCCTTCCTCAGAGCCGTGTGAGCTGCGGCCTTTGCCGAGTTCGAACGCCTTGTGGGCGGCGTTCCAGGCCTCGACCTCCTGCCTGTTGTATTTGGTTGGCTTCGGCTTGGTCGCCGGGTTGCGGTAGTGGATGGCCGCGCCGAGCGGCGTGTCCTGCGGGCAGCCGCCCACGAGTGCCACGAACTCGGCAAAGCTGATGCGACCGCGCACCTCGTCCCACTCGATGCCGTAGGCCTGGCGGAAGCTGGTGCGTATGCGCGCCGCGTCCTCCTCCAAGTCCCACAGCGGGGTCTCGTGCGGGCGGTCGCCGGTCAGGTCGAGTCCGCACATGTCCCATACCGCCGCGTCGCGCATCCGCACGAACTCGGCGGCGTCGTAGTCGCATGCGCACCACGCGTCCGCCCAGTCCACGAAGAACAGCGCCAGGAACTCGTCCCGGCGCTGGTCGTCGGACTTGCCCTCGTCGGTCAGCACCTCGATGACGCGGATGATCGTGAGCGCGTCGTCGCGCACCAGCACCTCCTCGCCGTTCCACGGGTAGCGCGTGGCGCTCGTGCCGTCGGGCAGCCGCACCCGCTCGGCCGTGAGCGCGGCTGGCAGCATTACTTGCCGCCCTTCTTCTTGCGCTTGGCCTTAGCGCGGCGCTGGGCGCGGTTGAGCGCCTGGACCTGATCGGCGCGCTCGCTGTATGCAAGGCCGCACGCCATCAGCTGCTCGCTGGTCGCGTGGCGCGCCAACATGTTGAGGAACGTGGCGAAGACCTCGCCCAGGATGCGGATGTTCTCCTCGGGCGCGATGGGGCCCTCGTCGCCGCCCATCCACGCGAGCAGCTGCTCCCAGCCCTCGGTGCCGATGAACGCCGAAATGGTGCGCTTCATGAGGCGGGCCTGCGCGGCGTTGGCCTCGGCCGCCTTCTCGGGGGTGTCGGCCTCGCGGGCCATCTGCTCGTTGGCCTGCGCGCGGTCGATGGCGTTGCCGACCTTGGCCAGGTACTCCTCGATGTGCTTGTCGTCGAACCACACGCGGAAGCGCGGCGTGTCGGGGTTCTCCTCGGGGTCCTCGAAGAACACGTCCTCGTACGCGCGGATGTTTTTCAGAAGTTCCATTTGTTGCCCCTTTCGTGAGCGGTGAGCGTCGGGCATAGAAAAGGGGCGCGGGCCGCTCACTAGCCCGCGCCCCCATGTCCAGGAGGTTATGTCTGGTGTCGCCTGCGGCTACTTCGCCGCCACGGTGACCTTCACCTGCGTGCAGATGCTCGGCTTGGACGCGCAGCGCACGGTGATGACCGCCTCGCCTGCGGCCACGCCCGTCACGTTGCCGTCGCTGTCGACGGTGGCCACGTCGGTGTTGCCCGATGCGAAGAAGCACTTGGCGTTCGCCTCGGCGGGCGTGACGGTCGGCGCGAGCTTCATGGACTTGCCCACGGCCGGGCCGGTCGGCGCGGTGCAGGTGACACCCGTGGGCTGCTTGAGCTTGTTGGCGGGGATGTAGCGCATAGCGCCAGCGCCCGAGATTGTGCAGGAGAACGCGCCGGGGTCGGATGCCGCGCCCTGCTGCGAGCCGACGGTCAGGCCCAGGTAGGTGCAGTCGCCCTCCACCACGTCGCCGTTGGGGTCGGTGTGGCGGAAGTGGCCCGTGCGGCCCTCGCCGGTCTCAAGCGCCAGGCTGGCAACGAAGTCCTGCGCGGGGTCGCCGTAGCAGCGGTCGCCTGTGACCTCGTACTGCGGCTGCACGCTCTTCACCTTGTCGGTGGGAGTGCCGTAGCCGTCGTAGTAGTCCTTGGTCTCGGTGGTCTCGTTGGTGGTCGGCTTCACCTCGGTGATGCCGCGCGAGAAGATGGCCCACGTGGGGCTGGCCGCGTCTGGCGTAGTGTCGATCTCCAGCGCGCTCATGTAGTTGGGCGCGAAGCCCAGGTCTTGGTTCTTTGCCATCGTTATCCCTTCTCTATGGTTATGGTCGCTTTGATTCGGAACTCCCACAGGTACGGCCCGCCCTCCGACGGCGTTATCTCCTGCGGCTCTGTGTACAGCGCCGCGCTGGTGAAACCGTAGGAGCCGGTGGGCGAGGACAGGTCGGCCCCGTCCAACGCGTCGGCCAGGTCGCAGGCGTCGCCCATGGCCTTGGCCTCGGAGGTGTCCTTCACGATGACCTGTAGCACGTATCCCACGCGGCGGGTGCCGTCCATGTGGCGCACCACGTCGGTGGTGGGCATGGGCCGCAGCACCACCGCGTCGTCGTGGCCGCGCGAGGCGGCCAGGCGGGTGAGGAGCACCGGGCCGTAGCCCAGGGCCTCTATGGCGGCCTTCGCCGCCTCCATCACGTCCGGGGCCATGTCACGCCCCCTCGGTCAGGAGGTCGACGGCCAGGCGCTCCCAGTCCTCGCCATGCGCTTCCTTCGCGGCCTTCGGCCAGTCGGCCTTGGCCCTCGGGTTCTTGCCGTGCTTGATGGAGCTGTCGGGCAGGTCGCGCACGTAGGCGGCGTAGTCGGCGTCCCATATGACGAGGCCCTGCCTGAAGTCGGAGGCGGCCTGCATGGAGTTGTGCATGCGCTTGGTGTCCTCTGGCGTGAACGCGTTCATGTCCTCGGCCACGCTCATGGCGAACTTCACCTGCTTGGCCTCCAGCTCCTTCGCGCTGAAACGCTTCATGAGCTTGGTCAGGTCGACCGTAACTGCTGCGGGCATGGCTACCTCACCTCCAGTTCCCAGTGGTGGGGACGGGTGCCGAACGCGCGGCGGGGCGTGCACCTCGCCACGTTCATCCACTCGCCCCCGTCGATGCTCACGCGGCTGCCCACCGGCACGTCGAACATGCCGGGGCTGTCCGCGCCGTCGGCTATCACGAGGCCCTGCGCGCCGTCGCCCAGGGCGTACTCGCGCACGAGCCACGCCGAGGCGGGCTCGAAGCGCACGCGGCGCACCTCGACGGGCTGCTCGAACTCGCCGCCGTAGCCGCCCTCCCTGGGCACCTTGACGAGCATGGTGGAGGGCCGCGCCGAGCGCGGCACCCGCATCATCTCGCGCCCCCCAGGCCCGGATACAGCAGAGGCGTGCCCAGCAGCTCGCTCTGCACGGCCGCCTGCATGTCGCGGCGGTAGCTGCCCTCTATCCCGGTGCCGGGGTTCCACGTGAACGAGCCGACGGTGAACCCGCCGCCCTCCATGATGCCGCCGGAACATCCGTACGCCGCATCGACCTCGCAGGCCGCCATGACCGCGCGCGCCCACTCCTCGGAGCCGTCCGGCTCGTTGGGGAAGATCAGGTCGCGCACGGCCGCCGTGGCGTGGGGGAGCGCCGCCTTGAACTCCTCGGCGGACAGCTCCCCGCGCCCGGCTGCCAGGTAGTCCTCGTAGGTCGGGGCGCTAGTCCCCATCGCCCTCGGCCTCCTCGGGCTTTTCCGCCTTGCCCTTGGCGGGCTGCTCGTCTGCGGCCTTCGCCTCGGGCTTTTCCGCCTTGCCCTTGGCGGGCTTGGCCTTCTTCGGGGCCTCCTTCTCGAAGGCCAGTCCAACGGTGCGCATGTCGCGCCTCCTTCCTACGCGGCCTTCATGCCTGCGGTGATGTAGTGCGCCAGGTTCTCGCGCACGCCGCACACGCCGTACTTGCGGTACTTGAACAGGTGGCCGAAGCCCTGCTGGTTGTCTTCGGCGTCGATGACCTTGCCGTGCGCGAAGTTCCAGCGCAGCACCACGGCGTCCTTGTGGACGATGAGGAAGTTCATGTCCACCGCGCCGGTGCCCTTCTTGTAGTGGCCGATCTCCTCGTCCTTGGTGGTGCCGTCCAAGAGGTCGATGGCGCTGTAGAAGCGGGACTGCGGCACCTTCACGATGGAGGAGAAGCCGTCCAGCGCCTCTCGGGACTTGGTGGTGTCCAGGTCCTTCACCATACCCAGCAGGGTGGGGGTGATGAACAGCACGCGGCCCTCTTCCGGCACCTCCTTCTCGTCCATGTCGCACATGGCGGCGTTCAGGCCCTTGAGCATGTCCGCGCCGTCGGCGTAGGTCTTCTGCTCCTTGGTGATGCCGGTGCCTGCGCACAGCGTGGAGAACACGAACGCGTCTCCCTCGGGCACCACCTTGGTGCGGTTGAAGTGCGCGGCGGCGTTGCCGAACGCCAGGTTGAAGGACTGGGCGTCCACTTTCTGGTCGATTTCCAGGATGGTGCCGCGGTCGTAGTTGGCGCTGATGGGCTTCCAAGTCAGGGACGCGCCGCTGTTCTGCGGCAGTCGCCCGTTGGCCTGCACGTCGCCCAGGCCGCCCATGGAGTAGACGGGGTAGTAGAACTCGCCCAGCTGCTCCATCTGCGCGATGTTGCCCTGCGGCGCGGCGCTCTCAAGCACTGCGGTCAGGGATTCCTTGCGGTACGCCTCCATGAGCACGTTCTCGTAGCCCTTGGGCAGTTCGATGTTGCTTGGCATGATTTACTCCTTTGAAGATTCGTCGGTGAGTCCGAAAGCTGCGCGGAAGTCGGCCAGGCCGTCGGAGCCTGCGCCGCCCTTGGGGTCGCCGCCCGCGCTCTCGCGGGGCTGGTCGGTGAACATGTAGGCGTTGTCCTTCTTCAGGGCCTCGAAGTCGATGCCCGTTAGGTTGCCCTGCTCGTCCAGCTTCGCGTCGGCGATGTTCGGGATGATCGCGCGCGCCGCCTTGGCGTTGCGCACCCCCATCTGCGCCAGCTTGGTGTCGATGGCGAAGTCGCGGCGCATGTCGGCCTCGCGCTTCTCGGCGTCGGCCTTGTACGCCTCGTTGTCGGCCTTGGCCTTGTCGAGCGCGGCCTGCAGCTCCTCGGCGTTGCCCGCCTTGGAGGTGAACTCCTCGATCTGCTTGTCGCGCTGCTCCAGCTCGGCCTTGAGGGCCTTCACCTGCTCCTGGTACTCGTCGGTCTCGCGCTTGTACTTCGCGTAGGACACGACCTCCTTCTGGGGCTCGGTCTGCTGGCCTTCGCCGCCCTCGTTTCCCTGGGGCTTGTTGTCTTCAGCCATCGCTTGCTCCTTCCGTGTTTGGTTTTCGCGCTTCCCTGCGCGCTTGGATGGCCCGCCGTTGTCGCCGCGGTCGCGTGCGGGGCATGTTGTCGCCGCCCCATCGCGTGACCGCATCTTCCCCGAGGTGTCGCCAGGCAAAAGAAAAGGCCGCCCGTGATGGGCGGCCTTGATGCCGTTCGCTGTTCGGTTGTGGTTACAGGGCGGCGATGCTCGCCACCTCGTCGACGGGTATGTCCACGATGATGCCCGCGCCGTTGTCGATGCCTATGGTGTTCGGCTCGTCCAGCGATTCGGCATCGCTCTGGTAGTCGTCGAACTTGCCCGTGACCACCTGTCCGTCGGTGCACGTCACCTTGACCTGCTGGCGAAAATACTTCACCGCTTCCGATAGCTTCATTGCTGTGCCTCCTTCGGTTTCGCCGGGACGATATGCACGTCGCCATCGGCATAGTGGATGGTGAAACGCGTGGTCGGGATATGCTCTCCATTATCGCCGATTACGTATCCGATCACGCGCCCTGCATCGCAAACTTCGCGTTTGTTCCAGCTTCCGGCGCGCGTCGCACGCGCCAGCCCCGTTCCCGCGTGCTTTGAAACGAGGTCTCGCACCTCTTCGAGCGTCGCGGTGATGCAGCTCGGCTCCTTGTACTCGCTGCCCTTGCGCTTCAGGTTCGCCACGTACTGCTCGTGCTGGCGGCTGCCCGCTATGTGCTTCGCCTGCTTGTCGTCGTGCACCGCCATCGCTGCGGCGTCGGCCACGCGCAGGTCGCGCGCCTTCTCGGCATTGGCCTGGTTTATGGCGGTCCTGAGAACCTTGTCGCGCTCCGCCTTGGCCATGAGGCCGAAGCCATCGCCGCCCGCCTTGATCAGCTCGCCTACGCGCTTGCGGCTCACGCCCGCCTCGGCTATTGCCGCCTTGACGTCCGGTTGCGCCATGTAGGCCGTGCGGCTGGCCGTCTGACGGGTGAGGGCGCGTTTCTTGTTGCCTGTCTCGTAGGGGTTCTCCCTTGAGTAGTCTCGGGACAGATAGGGGTGGGCCGCTATGTGCTCGCGCTGGCGCTTCTGCAGCTTGCCCAGGCGCACGCGCTCCTTGGTGTCGTCGAGCCCCGCCGCCTTCAGGGCGACCGCCTCTCGCTTGGTCGCGCGTATGCCGCGCTCGATTTCGCGCTGCTTCTGCTCGGCCTGGTACCGCTCCTCGCGCTTCTCGTCGCCGCCGTCGGGGTCGCGCTCGTACCTCAGCGGCTGGCCCTCCACGTAGATGCCGAAGTCGTGCTTGCAGTTGGCCCCGCACAGGCCGTCAACGGCGCCGTAACCGGTCCGGCTGAAGGGCGGGTACTTCTTGGACTTGCCCGACAGGCTGAACACGCGGCCCTGCCACTTGGCGTGGCTCGGGCGCGCCCCGCCGTGCGAGGAGGTCTGCACGAGGTCGTGCCCGGTCTCCTCCATGAGGTCCAGCGTGTTGCGGCTGCCCGCCTGCACCACCTGGGTGCGGATGTGGCGGCGCATGGCCACGTCCGCCTGCGCCCACGCCCCGCTCTTGTACTCCACCACGGACACGCCGCGCCGCGCCAGCTTCAGCACGGCGTCGCGGGTCGCCTTCTCGTACCCGGCCATGCCCGAGTTCACCTGCGCCACGGCCTGGGCCACGACCTCCAGGTACGCGCGCTGCACGTTGGCGGGCATCTTCAGGTTGTCGCGGCTGATCACCTCCTGAACGCCCGCCGCCGTGGCCCGCGCGGAGTTGTGCAGCCTCCACTGCATCGCCTTTGACAGCGCGCCCATGGCCGTGCCCAGCGTGGCCAGGTCGGCCTCGGCGCTCTTGGCCACGGCCTCGGCCGCAGCCTTGGCAGCCTCGCGCGCGGCTCTGCGGCCCTCCTCGTTCATGGCCTTCTGCACGTCCTTGGCGGCAAGCGCCGCCTTGCGGGCGGCCTGCGAGTAGGCGCTGTCGCCCTCGAAGTCGATGGAGCCTATGAGCGCGGCGTAGATGCACACCAGGCGCAGGGTGTATTCGTCCATGGCCCCCTGCGCTGCGTCGGTGAAGTGCTCTATGTAGTCCGGCCCCAGCATCAGGCGAGCCCGTCGCCCAGCATGTCGAACGCGCCGCCCTGCTGCTCGGGCACGTTGGCCTTGGCCTCGTTGCTGGTCTCGCCGTAGAAGCGGCGGCGGTACTCCCACGGGGCCATGATGCCCGCGCCGACCTCGCTCATGGCCATCTCGCGCGCGCTCTGCGTGTCGCTGATGATGGAGTCGTCGAAGTCCACGGTGACGTCGCCGTAGGGCACGGCCTCGCCCTTGATGCTGCGGCACGCGTCGGCCATGCCGTTCACGAGGCGCACGATGGACTTGCGCAGGGCGTTCTCGTGCCGGTGGATGGATCGCATCAGCTGCGAGTTGTCGGCCGCCACCTCCTTGGCGGTCTTCAGGCCCGTGTGCGACTCCCAGGAGAAGTAGCAGTTGCCGAAGCCGCACGCCACCGACAGCAGGCGCAGGCCCGTGTTGATGGCGCTGGCGTTCTCGTCGGCCTTGAGGTCGCTCTGAACGGTCTGAATCTTGGCCGACCCCTCGTCGCCGGGGTTCATGCTGAAGATGGTGTCGTCGGCCTCGCCGAAGGCGTAGTAGGTCTTCGTGAGGCTGCCGTCCGGCCCCTTGTCGGTCTTGGACTCTATGAGGGTCTTGTCCACGAACGTGCGCGGGCGGCCCACGCGAATGTGGTCGAGCAGGGAGGTGGCGGCCTCGTCGACCACCTTCATGGCCCCCACGGCGTTGCAGTACACGCTCGCGCCCATCGCGCAGTAGTCGTAGAAGCGGTTCGACACGGCGGGGCGCACCAGCGCGAAAAGCGGGCGGGTGCAGCGCGTGTCCATGTCGGCGCTGATGCCCTCGACCGTCACCTGCTTGTGCGTGCGGGTGTCGAACAGCTGCGTGAGGATGTGGTAGGTGCCGCCCTTGAGCACGTGGGCCTGGCACTGGTCGTAGTCGCGCCCGGCGACCTCCACGCGGCCCACGAACGCGCACTGCGTGCAGTCGTCGGCGCTCCACGTGAGCGGGATTATCTGGCTTGCGTCGTATCTCACGATGCGCAGCTCGGCGTCCGGCGTGTAGGCGCTGTCGGTCACGCCTCGCGGCTCGATGACCCACGCGCCGGTGCCCATGGCGAACGCGCGGGCTATGAAGTCGGCGTTGTCCATGGCGAACGATGTGGGCGCGTCGCCGTCCTCTGTCGGCTGCGGCGCGGCCTGGCCGTCCTCGTGCCCCTCGTCGCCGACGCCGCCCGTCGCCGTGGGGTTGGCGAAGTAGCGCGCCATCCAGGCGCGGCGCTCGTCGCTCGTGCTGGAGATGATCGTGCTCTCGTTCATGAGCAGACTGGCCCACTCGTCGGCCACGAGCGCCGCCGGGTGCAGGCTGGCGCGCTCGCGCTTGTACACGCGGAAGCCGCGCCGCTCGCTGTAGTGGTACCAGCCGTTGTTCGCCGCGAACCAGCCGAACCAGACGCCCACCATGCCCTGCATGCGGGTGTCCGGCTGGTATCCCATGCGGCGCAGCCACGCCTCGGCGTAGCCCGTGTTGCCTCGCTTCTCCATCAGAGGTTGCTCCTTATCCACAGTCCTGCGGCGTAGCCCGCCGCGTCTATCGCGTCGTCGTTCACCTTCGGCAGTGTCTCGGTTATGTCGCCCTGCCCGTTCGACACGTACTCGAACTCGGGGAACTCCTTGGCGGCGAGCGGGCAGCGGTCGGGGTCGATGACTATGCGCGTAAGGTTCTGCATCCACCTGATGCGGCTCTTGGGCGCGTTCAGGCCCTGCTTGAGCGACTTCTGCGCGCCGATGCCCTGCTCCTGGTAGTAGAGGATCATGCCGCGCGCCGCGCTGTCGCACCACACGTCGGCGGCGGGGTCCTCGGCCGCCTGCAGCTTGGCCGCCACCAGCTCGGCGGTCTTGACGTCGATGGCCTCGGTCCCCTGGCGGCTCTCCTCGTCCAGCAGGTACAGCACGCGCTCGTTCTCGTCGTAGCCCGCCTCCATGAACACCCAGGGGTGCACGCTGCCCGCGTCCACGCCGAACGAGCGCAGGGCGATGGACGCGCGCTCCTCCGCGGTGATGGGGCGTATGTCCAGCAGCTCGTCGGGGAACACCTCGGAGCCCGTGCCCGTCACCTCGCCGAGCCATTGCCAGCGGTAGGAGTCGGGGGTCTTGCGGCGGCTGCGCTCCGCCTCCGCCAGCGCGGCGGCGCTTATCCACTCGGGGTGCTCGTCTATGACGTCCAGGTACGTGGTGTGGCATATGAAGCGCCCGTCCTCGCCCGGGTGGGCCTCCAGGTCGCGCGCCTCCTTGTTCACCCAGTTGCGAGCCGAGCGGGGAGGGTTGTAGCTGTAGAACACCCAGAACATGTCGCCGCCGCGCAGGAACGTGGCCAGCACGCTGCGCACCTCGTCCATGCCGTCGAACTCGTCTACCTCCTCGAACCACACCACGGCGCAGTAGCCGGTGCGGAACTTCGCGGACTTCAGCTTCTTCGGCTTGTCGCATCCCACAAAGCGTATGACCTGCCCGGTGGGGCGGTACGTCACCTCCATGGGGGACAGGCCGAAGTCGAACAGGTGCGCCACGCCCAGCACGTCGCACGCCCAGCCTATCTGCTCGTACACGGACGTGCGCAGCGTGTTGCCGACCTTGCGCAGCACGACGGCGTTGGCCTCCGGGTTTAGCATGATCAGCAGCACGATGGCGATGGATATGAACGACGACTTGGTGGAGTTGCGCCCGCCCTTGAACCAGTAGTGCGTGAACTCGTGCGCCTTGATGGAGCGCCACACGCCGGCGAACACGGAGGCCACGACGTCCGAGAGCCTAACCGAGGTCGTCAACGATAGTCACCCCCGCCTCCGCCATGGCGGCCTTCGCGCCGTCCACGCCGAACATGTCGTTGAGCAGCTTCACGCTCTCGGTTATGGCCAGGCGCGCGTCGCCGTTGATGCTGCCCTCGGCCGCCTGGCGGCGGAAGATGGGCAGCGCGCCGTCCAGCACCTCGAACAGCGGGGCGGCCGCGTCCTGCAGCTCCCAGCGGCAGTCCTTGGCGGCCGCGTCGCGGATTTCCTGGATTCTGTGCGCGATTCGTGGGTCGCGCATCAGCTTGGAGGCGGCGCAGCTTATCGAGTTGTAGTTCATGCGCTTGCAGTCGTAGGCCGCGCGGTACGCGTCCTGCTGCTTGGCGCGGGGCTTGGCCATCTCGCGGGCGAACGCCTCCTGCTTCGCCGTGAGCGGCTTGTCCTTCTTGGGCACCTGCGGCCTCCTTCCCTTATCTCTCGGCCCATATGGTCGCAAGCGTGTCGCCGGGCACGGAAAAGGCCGCCCCGAAGGACAGCCCTCTGCCTGTTTCCGTATTCGGTTGCCCCTATCCGCACGCCGCCACGGCCATGGCCATGAGCCCGAGCGCCAGCGCCCTTATGGCGTAGATGGCCGCCGCGTCTATGGCGATTGCCGCCGCTATGAACAGCAGGCACCCCCAGTTGCATCCCGGGCGGTTCATCGCTCCTCCCACTCGACGGTGCCGTCGTCGTACTCGGCCTTGAGCCATTCCAGGTAGTCGGCCTCCTCGCAGAAGCTGGCCAGCAGCCGCTTGCTGGTAGTGCAGCTGCTCATGCGGCTCGTCTCATACACGGCGATGAAGAAGGGCCACGAGTGGAACTCCGTCTCCGTGTGGATGGCCCGCTCTGGCGTGCCGAAAAGGTGCTCCCAGTTCGTCATCGCGCCCTCTCCTTCGCGCTCGGCCCGACCTTGCGGTAGGTGAAGTCCTCGAACAGGTGGCCGCACCAGCGGCAGCGGTCGCCGCCCTTGGGCAGGTGGTGCCAGATCTCGCGCATGCCGCACTTCGGGCAGCGCACCTCGATACTGGGTCGGCGCTTCGGCTTCTCGGTCTGCTGCTCCATGGCTACTCCACCGCCATCCGCATGGCCGGCTTCATGGCCTCGCGCAGGCTCTTGGCCAGCTCCTCGGCCGTTACCTCGGCCTTCACCTCCACGTTCACGTCGGGCATCGCGAAACCGCGCGCCTCTTCGGCCTTGAGGCAAGGCATGGCGGCGTCCTGGGCCGCGCCCTTGAGCGTCGGTGACGCTGTCACCCTCAGCTCGCAGCGCCCCAGCCACAACTCGCACTCGTCCAGCTTCGTGAGCGCCAGGGCGCGCTCGCGGCTCGCCTCGTAGGCCGTCTCGATGCCCTTGCGCAGGTTCCGCACGGCCGTCTCCTCGGTCCCGGCGTCCAGCTTTTCGCGCAGTCGGGCGTTCTCGAACCTCAGGTTGCGAGCCTCGCGACGCGGCACTGCTACCGTATGGCTTTGCTGCTCGCCCCAGCAGTCCTCGCACAGCGGCGCGTCTACGCCCATGTTGTCCTGCCCCAGGGCGTCGATATCGCGCCCGCAGGTATCGCAGATGATTCCCATGGCTACTTCCTTCCGGCTTCACCGCGCCTGCGAGGAACCACGCCCGCAGGCTCTCGGCGCACTCCTGGCACAAGGCCCTTGGCTTGCCGTCGATTCGCGCGCTGTTCCTCAGCACCATCTTGGCGTAACCCGCCAGGGTCGCCGGCACCTCCTTGCCGCAGCGTTCGCATGCGCACATGTACAGCCTCATGCCTGTTCGCCTCCCTTCGGCAGAGCGTCGGCGATTCGGTCCCAGTCGGTGGCCGGCTTCTCGCTGGGGTACTCGTAGGCCCCCACGCACGGCACCGGCAGCACCGCCATGCCGTCGTGCTCGCCTGCGTACTCGTCTGCGTCCGATCTGCTCTCGAACGCCAGCACCACGTCGCTCTCCGTGGCCACCGCGTAGATCTTCTTCATCGTTTCGTCTCCTATTCGAACTCGAAGCACTCGCATGCCTCGCTTGTCTCGTCTACCGCCTCCACGTCGGGGCCGCCGCCCGTCATGGCGTCGCAGGCGCACACGGCCTCGCCGCCAGCGCCCTGCACGCGGCCGCAGAAGCGGCACTCCCGGCACGTGCGGCCCTCCCACGGGTCGGGCCGGTTCCACGGTGCCCTGGGGTCGGACTCGAAGCACCCGGGCGGGAGGTTCCACCCGCTTGAAGGCTCGTACCCGCTCACATGCACCGCCTGCCCCTCGGCAGCCGACCCCAGCCGTCCATGGCCAGGGCATCCGCGTACTTGGTCGGTTCCGGCAGCAGCAGGTACTCCCAGTGCCCCGAGCCCGGCGGGGCGGGGCGGTTGAACCTCTGCTCGGCCCTGACCCAGCGGAAGTGCAGCCGGTTGGCGTGCGCCAGCCCGTGGCAGCCGCTGCCGTTGCCGCTGCCGCACAGCATCACCGTGGGCTTGGGAACCTCGCGCCCGTCGCGGAACAGCTTGCCCGCCCCGCGCCTCACGGTGTGGTGGCGGTTGAGCGGCCACGGCGCGCCGCACACGGCGCACCTGGGCGTCTCGATGCTCGGCCCCTCCATGAGGGGGCGCAGGATCTCGGGCAGCGTGTCAACGTTTGCCATTCGATAGCCTCCTGTCCTTGCCTTGCAGCTCGTACTTGTCGCACATCTCCGACAGGCGGCTCACGATGGCCACCGCCGTCTCCTCGTCGCCGTTCTTGGCCAGGCGGCGTATGAGGTCGCCCTTGCCGTACTGCGTGGTCACGACCACGGGCCTCATGTTCTCGTACCTGTCGTTCACGACGCGGAACACCTGCCCCAGCGTCCAGTCGGTGGGGGACTCCTTGCCCAGGTCGTCCAGCACCAGGCACCCCACGCTGGAGAGCCTGGACAGCACGCCGTCCTCGGTGCCGTCGCCGCCGTAGGTGCCCTTGATGGCGGCCAGCACGCCCAGCATGTCGGTCACCCTCACGCTGGTGCCGCCGTCCACCAGGAGCCGCGCCACGGCGCTCGCCAGGTGGGTCTTGCCGGTTCCCACGGGGCCGCAGATGTACGCCCCGCGCCCTTGCTCAACCTTCGCGGCAATGCCCTCGGCCATGGGGGAGGCGGCCGTCATGAAGCGTGGCTTGATTCCGGCCCGCTCGTAGGCCCGGCGGCGTTTGGCTGCGGCCTCCTCGGCCTTGGCCCTGGCCTCAAGGCGCGAACGCTCGTCGCGCTCCGCCACGGCACCCGGGCAGCCGCACGGCTTCCAGCCGCAGAAGGTGCGGCGGCCAGCCAGCACCACGTAGCGGACCTCCAGCTGCGCCCCGCAATGGGGGCACTCAGTCGTACTCGGCATAGCCGTCGGCCTCCTTCCGGGTCCTCGGGCCGCGGTTCACGTAGTCCTCGAACTTCGGCGAGAACAGCGTGGAGGGCCGCAGGTACTTGGCCATCTTCGGGTCGCCCGCCCACTCGGCTGCCATCGTGTCGATGACGGCCAGGAAGTCGGGGAGGCGGTAGCCCTCGGCCCAGCGGGCGTGTATCAGCCCGCGGGTCTTGGCGCTGCTTGAGCGGTAGCGGGTGCCGGCTGCCTCGTTGAGCGCATGCACGATTTCGTCAAAGGGGATTAAGGGGTTATCTATATACTCAACCTCAACCTCAACCTCTGCATTGCCGCAACTCGATGCGCCTGCATGTGCATCCGCATCTGCTTGCGCATGTGCGACTGCATCTGTATCCGCATATGCTCCCGCATGTGCTTGCGCATCGGCTTGCGCCCGTGCCGCCGCATCGTCCACCGCGTCTTCCTTCCCCGGCCTGTTGCCCCAGCGGGCGTTGGCCGCCTTCCTTGCGCGCTCGCTCTTCTCGTCGCCCATGTCGAGCCTGCCCTTGAGCACCAGGAAGGTGGGCAGCCACGCGGGGCTGCCCTGCGGCTCCTTGCCCGTGAACCGGTACTCGACGATGGCGTAGATGAACGGCGCGCGCTGCTTCTCGGGCATGGCCTGCGCGGCCGCCCAGAAGTCGTCGTGTATAACCATGCCCATAGTGTCGCCGTCGCCTTCCCTAAAACGGGATATCCTCGTCGTACAGATCGGGCATGGCCTGCTGCTGCGGCATGGCCTGCTGCTGCGGCGCGGGCTGCTGCGGCGCGGGCTGCTGCGGCGCGTACGCCTGCTGAGTGGCCGGCTGCGGCGCGTAGGCGGGCTGCTGCGGCGCAGGTGCCGGGGCGGGGCGTCCCTGGCCGTACGTGCGGGCCTGCGGCGCTTGCGGGGCCGCCTGGGGCGCGTACTGCTGCGGCGCGTAGCCCTGCTGCTGTTGCTGGCCGCTCATGAACTCCAGCTCGTCCACCACGACCTCCAGCGCGCTGCGCTTCTGGCCGGTCTGCTGGTCGTTCCAGCTGCGGTAGCGCAGCTTGCCCTCGACGGCCACCTTGCTGCCCTTGGCGAGGTACTGCGCCAGCTTCTCGCCGCGGGTGCCGAACAGCGTGCAGTCCACGAAGTTCGGGTAGTCCTCCCACTGCCCGGTCTGCTGGTTCTTGCGGCGGTCGTTGACGGCCACGCCCATGGACAGCACGGACATGCCGCCAGACGTGGAGCGCAGCACGGGGTCGCGGGTCAGGTTGCCGGATATGCACACGCGGTTGATGCTCATAGATACCCTCCTTGGGTTACGTCCCCGCTGTTCCAGATGCGGGTGATCTGCGCGTCTACCATGCGGATACGCAGCTTGATTACGTTGATGGCCTCCTGCGAGGCCTTGTAGATGGCCTCGGAGCAGTCGCGGCGGCGCTTGGCCTCCGCTATCTGCTCCTGGCCCCGGCACACGTCGCCGATGATGGTGACGGGCGTGCCCTTCTGGCGCTCGTTCAGGATGGCGATGCGCAGGGCCTTGCGGTACTCGGCCTCGTTCTCGGCGTACTGGCAGCCCGACTCCTTGCAGGTCTTCAGCTCGGCCTCCAGCCTGTCGGTCAGCTCGTCCAGCTCCTCGGTGAGCGCCTGCATCTACTCCACCTGCCAGTCGGGGCGCGGGCAGCACGGGCTGTTGGCCACGAACTCCATGTACTGCGGCATGCTGGCGAACTGGTAGCGCGCCCCGCAGCTGCGGCAGTGGGCCGTGAAGGGGCCGTCTGCGGGCGGCTGCTTCTCCTCGGGCGCGGGCTGCTCCTCCATGGCGTCGGGATCGCTCTGCCCGTCGATGGCGAACGCGCCGCACAGCGCGTACTTGCGGGCGTAGCTCGACGCCATGCCGGTCACCTGGGCGTCGTCCGAGCCCTTCTTGTGCTCGTCCTCGCGGGCGTAGGCGCTCACCTGCAGCAGGCCCTCGCCGCCCTCGGCGGGGAACACGCACGCCGTGGACTTCACGTAGTAGCGGTCGCCTATCTGCACCAGCTCGTCGGTCATGAAGAACGCCAGGCCCTCCTTGGCGCACGGCTCCTTCAGCGCGGCCACTATGTCCTCGTAGCTGCGGTAGCTGAACTTGCCGAAAGCGTTGTACTTGGCCTTGGGCACCACCACGGCGCGCTGCACGCGGGCAACGGCCGCCATGAGGTCGATGGACTGCTGTTCCTGGGTCATGCTAGTAGCCTCCGTTCATTCGCTCGTAAACCTGGCCCACCGTGCCGTGCATGATGGTGCCCACGACGCCCTGCGCCTTGAGGGCCGCCGCGACGCCCTGCATCTGCTCGCGCGTGGCGCACGGCACCACGACCGTCCACGGGTCGCCCGCCATGGCCACGGGTGCCGGTGCGGGCGGCGCTGGCGGCACCGGGGCGGGCATGGGCGCGGGCTGCGGCTCGGGCATCTGCTCAAGCGGCTGCGGGAACTCTGCGGGCTGGCATTCCGCGGGCTCTGGCACCGCTTCGGGTTCGGGCTCTTCCACGGGTTCCGGCTCCATGGCCGCCTTCAGCTCGGCGATGCGCCGGCGCTCATCCTCGGCCTTGTGCGCCGCCGTTATGGCCGCGCCCAGGTCCAGGGTGGCGAACAGCTCGCGCTCGGCCTCGTCGTAGAACGGCTCGCCCTGGAACTGCGCCTTGAGGGTTTCCCAGTCCTGGGCCAGGCGCTCCACCTTGGCCTCCAGGGCCTTGAATGCCTTCACCTCGCCGAAGGTCTTGTTGGTCCACTGCTTCTCGTGGAAACGCTCATAGGGCACGACGGGGGCCAGCAGCCCGGCGAACTCCTCGTAGTGCTCCCGCAGCTTGGCGTACGCGCGCAGCTGGCGCTCCTCCTCGGCCTCGTCCAACTGCGCCTTGATGCCGTCGGCTGCCTGCTTCGCAATGCCCGCCACGGCCTTGCACCTGTCCTCGAACGCGGCCAGGGGCTTCGTGTACTCGCGGCTCACGGCCTTGCGGCGCTCGTCTATCTCCTTGGCGATGCCGTTGAGGTAGGCGCGGTCGCGCTTGGCGGCCTTCACGTTCTCGTCCTTGCCCATGTCGTAGGTCGCGCCCTCGTAGTCGGCCACCAGCCTGCGCACGTGCGCCTCCAGGGCGTCGAAGTTGGCCTCGATCACGGCGGGGGAGTACGCCACGGTCAGCTCTGACGCCTCCTCGGGCTCGATGATCTCGGCCTCAACTGCTTCGCTCATTTACTCCTCGCTTCCCAGGCGCGCCATGCACGCCTCGTAGGTTTCCGTCTCGGCCGCGTTCGGCTCGTAGCCGTCGGCCTTCATGGCCTCGTAGATGATGGTCACGTTCTCGACCGTCGCTCGGTTGAAGCACACGGAGCTGCCGCCTTCCATGAGGCTCCAGGCCGTCCAGCCGGTCATGTTCCACGCTGCCCGCCAGCCCATGGCCACGGCCAGCTCGGTGGGCGTGCGGTCGATGGGTCGGCCCAGCAGCTCCTCGAACGATTCCACGGCCTCGGCCTCCATGGCGAACGCGGTCAGCGCCAGAGCCGTGCGGCGCATCGACTTGAGGTCGCCCGCGTGGGCGGCAAGCCACTCGCGGCGGGCCTTCGCGCCGTCCTCGTAGGCGGCCTGGAAGTCGGCCTTGCGCTGGGCTGCGGCCTGTGCGGCCTCGTCGGCCCCCTCGGCCACCGGCGCCAGCAGGGTCACGCCGAACGACGTCTCCTCGGCCAGAAGCCCCGCGCCCGCGTTGTCGGCCACGTAGGCGTCCAGCGCCGCCAGGTCGGGGCGGTAGTCGGAAAACGTGCGGCATGCGGCGAAGCCCTCGGGGCATTCGTCGACGAACTCGACGCCCGCGTCGGCAAGCACCGCCACCACCTCGGCGCGGTTGCGCCTCTGCTCGGCCTTGGCCTTCAGGCCCGCGTACACGCGCTGCCATTCGGACTGCTTGCAGTCGCGCAGCTCGGCCACGGCCTCGTCGTCGCCTTCGAACTCGGCGATGGCGGCCAGGCGGTCGAGCGTCATGTCGTAGGCGGCGTCCTGCACCCTGCGGGCGGCGCGGCGCGCCTTGGCCACGGTGCCCGCGTCGGTGCGGGCGGCCACGGCCACCTCCTCGTCGGGAATGTCGAGCGCCAGCATGGTCTGCACGCCGCGCGACTTCTCCTCGGCGGTCAGCCCCAGCTTGGCGTCGGTCTCCACCACGGCCTTGGCGGCCTCCACGCGCGCCAGCTCGGCGTCGTCCAGGTCGTCGTAGACCTCGGCGAGGAAACGCTCGGTGCCGATGGCCCTCATGGCGCGCACGCGGCACTCGCCGTCGATGATCCAGTAGATGCCGCCCTCCTTGTACAGGATGGGCTTCATGACGGGCTGGCCGGGGTTGAGGCGGTTGGCCTTGAACTGCGCGGCCAGGCCCGCGATGTGCTCGGCGCTCTCCCTGGTGGTGAAGTCGCGCGGGTTCATCGGCTCGCCGTCGGCGCGCTCGTAGGGGTACACGTCGCAGATCGCGACCTCCTCTAGCGATTGCATGCGCGGGCCTCCTCGTCTACGACCACGCGGCACTCCATGCCCACCAGGCGGGCGCGGCACGCCACGCGGGCCACCTCGCCCATGAGCGCGATGCGCTTGGTGGGCACGGGGCCGTTCTTGATCTGCGCCGCCATGCAGGCGGCCCCCATGTTGAACGCCTGGCGCATGGCGGCGTCGAAGCCGCCGTCGCCCGGCTCGGGCACGGGGACGGCGCGCTCGATGCGCTTCAGGATGCTGTCCACCGTCTTGTCCGCGACGGTCTTGCTGATGATTTCCGTGAGCATTTGGGTCTCCTAACTGGGAAAACTAAAAGTGATAAAAACTTTTCAGGATTTCGGAACTTTTTTCTCTATGCGCCCCTTGCGCTTCTGCGCCGCCTTGACCCTGCGGTACAGGTAACGGCACAGCCATCGCTCCATGGCCTCGTCGTGCGCCTCTGCTGCCTTGTCGGCGGCGTAGCGGCTCATGCCCGAGGTGTCCGGGGACTGCGGCATGGGGTCGGCGCGGCTCTCTCGGCCGCACTCGGTGCGCTCGTAGGTGCGGCGCTCCTCTGCGGTCAGCCTCGGCAGCAGCTCGGCTATGCGGGCCTCTATGGCCTCAAGCTGCTGCCGGCGTCTGCACGGTTCGCAGATGCCGTCCTTGCCGAGGGTCGCCCTGCGGCACCCGCACGACGGGCACAGCTCCAGGCGGTGGCGGTAGCAGCGCAGGGACACGTGGCCGCCGCTGGCGTTGATCACGCGCCGCGCGTTATCCAACTGGTTCTTGGACAGCCGCAGCTCGCGGCGAATCTCGCGGGCGGGCACCTTTCCCGCCAGCTCGGCTATGCGGTCGAGGTCGGCCTTGCGCCACGCCCTGTGCGGCCTGCCCTTGTCTCGGCGGGTCACTCGTCGCTCACCTCCACGACCACGCGGGGGCGCGCCCTGTCGGTGAGCACCCTGTCGGGGCACTGCTCCACGTACTTGCGGGAGTCGTCCTTGATTACGCCCGCCGCCACCAGGCCGTCGAGCACGAACTTGCGCGCGAAGCCCACGTTGTCGGCGTCGCGGCGCATGTCGGGCTCGTAGAACGTGGTGCGCACGGTCACCCGGCGCTCGAAGCGCGGCGCTCGCTGCTGCATGGCCGCCGCCCTCACGCGCGCCGTCTCGCGCTTCTTCATGGCCGCCGCCTTGTAGCGGTTGGCGCGCTCGGCGCTGATGTAGTCGTTCAGGCTCGGCATTCGGCCCTCGACCGTGACGGTGCACCTCATTGCGCGCCCCTGTCGTAGATGCCCTGCGCCTCGGTTAGCGTGGAGGCGGCGAAAACGGCTGGGCCCACGATGGCCTCCCACGTGCCCACCAGGTCCACGGAGTCCACCGGCGTGCGGCGGAAGCTCACGGCGGCCAGCATGGAGGGGCGCTGCAGCACCATGTAGCGGGACAGCACGCTCCACAGGTTGTGGTCGCGCTTGAACTCGCTGGCCTCGCTCACGGTCATGCCGTTCTGGCACGCCAGAGTGTACACGTTGTCGCGCTGGATGACGTGGCCCTCCAGCATCAGGCGGTAGCAGATGCGGCGCAGCTTCGCCCATGTATCGGGGTTCGAGGCAACCCAGCCGCACGCCTTGGCCACGAGGGCCTGGGCCTTGGCGTCTACCTCGGCCATACTGTTGCCTCCAGCGCCCATGTGGCGGCGACGCACGCGCAGACGAACAGGGCGGCGAAAACGGCCTGCAGCCTCTCGCGGCGCTGCTCGGGTGTTACACTGGTCTCGGTTCGGAAGTGAACCGTTGCGGTGCGCGTCTTTCGCTTGCCGGCTGCGACGCGCACCCTCTTTCCCTTGATCTTTTCCATTCCTGGAACTTCCTCTCGTTCTCTGGGTCCTTGTAGAACTCGCGCATCATGGCGGCGCACTCGTCGCACATGGCGCGCTGTATCGGGGTCATTCGCCCGCGACGCCCGGCAGAAGCAGCGGGGCGTCCTCGTAGGCGACCTCACCGGTGTCCCTATCCACGAACATCACCTCCTGGTCGTCGTACACGTGGATGTTGAGCATCTGCCCCGTGAACTCCACCAGCTTGGGGATGAAGTCACGGAACGTCGGGTCCAGCTCAAACTGCAGCACGCACTTGCCGCTCTTCACGTTGAGGGCGGTGAACCCCCCCGTACGGTCACCTCGTTCAACATGGCCTACTCCTTCTCGTCGTACGCGGTGTCGCGTGCGATGGTCTTAAAGTCGGTGCTCCAGCCCTTGCCGTTCACGCTGAACTGCACGGAGCTGTAGACGTTGAACTGCATGCCGCCGAGCTCGAACCAGGTCGTGCTCGCCTCCAGAAGCTCGATGCCGCTCGTCTGGAAGCCCCACATGGCCGCGATGCGGCGCTTAAGGCTGACGTGCGTCTCCTCCATGCAGCCGTTCTCGGCCAGCTCGAAGTTGACGGCCACGCGCTTGCGGTCGTCGATGAGGCGGTCGAGCGTTTTGCCGATGATCTCGGCGACGAACTCGGGCTGGTGGCTCTTGGTGGTCATGGTTTCTCTCCTATCTATAGGTTTAACTATCGTTGCTGCCGAAAAAAATATCAGCCACACGCACGCCGAAAAGTTTTGCCAGTTTTTTGGCGTCCTCGATAGTCACGCTATCGGGGTTGCTTTCCATCTTTGCGTACGTGGGCCGCGAGATGCCGAGAAGGCCAGCCACGGCCTCCTGTGAGTACCGTGCCTTCTTGCGCGCATCAACCAATTCCATCGAATCACCTCCTTGCTTGGTATGCCTAAGACTATAACCAAACATATAGTGACTGTAAAGAAGATTTGTCATATTCTGTAAAAAGATTTTAACGGTCGCAGCGGAAGGAGGACACGTGAGCATAGCCGAGAACATCCGAAGGATTAGGACGCAGCACGACATGACGCAGGAGGAGTTCGGCAAAGTTGCCGCCGTCTCCGCTATGGCCGTATCTCAGTGGGAAAACGGGCGAGCAGTGCCTCGCATGGGCGCAGTTCAGCGTATTGCGGATTATTTCAATATCAGTAAAGGCGAGGTTATTGACGAGGGAACAGATGGCGTTGTTTTGCCCGCCGGTGCCATGCCCGTGGTGGCCAGCAGCGCCACCGTGCCGCTGCTCACGCTCGGGCGCGTGCACGCCGGCGCGCTCGCCGACGAGGAGGAGATAGCGCACCGCGTTGAGGTGCCCGCCTCGGTGTGCGCCGGGCATCCGCGCGCGTTCGCCCTGGAGGTCGAGGGCGACTGCATGAACCGCGTCATACCCGAGGGTAGCCACGTGCTGGTCGACCCCGACCGCCAGCCCGCCAACGGGTCCATCGCCGTGGTGGAGACCGAGGACTACCGCGCGGTCATGCGCCGCTGGTACAAGGGCAGCACCAAGCTGATGCTGTCGGCGGATAGCTTCGAGGACTACGAGGACATGATTTTCGGCATGGACGACGGACCCGTGCGCGTGATCGGCACCGTGGTGTGGTTCCAGGCCGCCAACGAGATGGAGTAGCTATGGGCTTGTTTGATTTCCTGCATGCGTCGAAAGCGGCGCGAGATGAAAAGCGCGCCATGCGCGAGTTCGCCGAGGAGAAACGAAAGGCGGAGCAAAAGCGCCGCGCAGAGGAAGAAGCCCAGCGCACCGAGGAGGCTCGTATCCTGCGTGAGCACGAGGTGCCGCCCGCCATGGTATGTCCGGAATACGACTTGGGGCCGTTCCCGTTTGACAATAAGCCGTACCTATGCCGTACGGTGGTCAAGTACGAGCGCGAGACCGGTCAGGTGTTTGCCGACGAACGCTTTTATTATGGCGATGCGGATGCGGTTGCGGCCGTGAAGGCGAACGTGGCGAAGCTGGAACACATGCTCACGCCCGCTGCCACAGGCGTGCCGTCATTGCCGAGTCTCCGCACGAACTTCGCGCGAATTGAAGCCGTTGATTCAGTTGTGACAGTTCCGGAAAACCGTGTGACGTTGAGCCTTCACCCGTTGACGAAGACGGGGAAAAACGCCAAGTACCCGGTGGAGGTCTGCTTCAGCTCGTACGGCAAGAACGATAACGGCTCGCACGGCACCGTGTCGTACCTTCGCGACGGGTCGATGGGGAAGGCCGTTGTCCATTACTGGCGTAACCATGTGTACTATGGCGCTTATTTCAAGATTATCGACGGCGCTATAGCCTTAAATGTGCTGAATTACAGGGCAACGCCTAACGATGACCCCGTAGAGCTGTACAGGGCGTAGCCATGGGCGGACGTGCGGCGATATACGCCCGCTTCTCGAGCCACAACCAGCGCGGCGAGTCCATAGAGATACAGGTGGAGAAGTCCCGCGCCTACTGCGCCGAGAACGACCTGCGCGTGGTGGCCACGTACTGCGACTTCGCGCAGACGGGCACCAACACCGACCGCGCCGAGTTCCAGCGCATGATGGCCGACGCCAAGCGAGGGCTGTTCGATTTCGTGGTCATATATAAAGTTACCCGAATCATGCGCAACCGCGACGAGATGGCCATGGCGCGCATCATGCTGCGCCGCTGCCGCGTCGAGATACTGTACGCGGGCGAGGACATTTCGGACGGCTCGGCGGGCGTGCTGCAGCTGGGCATGCTGGAGGTGCTGGCGGAGTACGAGAGCGCGCTCGACGGCGAGCGCATACGCGACGGCATACAGAAGAACGCCGAGCGGTGCATGGCCAACGGCTGCGTGCGCTACGGCTGGGACATAGTGGACGGGCGCTACGTGGTCAACGAGGAGGAGGCCGCCGCCATCCGCCTGGGCGTGCGCATGGTCTTGTCGGGCAAGTCGGTGGCCGACGTGGTGCGCGCCTGGGAGCCGTACCGCACCAAGCGCGGCGGCAAGTGGCGCTTCCAGACGGTGCGCCGCATACTGATGCGGCGGGAGAACGGTGGGGAGTACCGCTACGCGGGCGTGGTCGTGCCCGGCGGCATGCCCGCCATCGTTCCCATGGATGACGAGGAGAGGGTGATACGGATGCTTGAGGACTCGCACAGGCCTCGCGCCAAGACCGAAGCGTGGGACTTCCCGCTCACGGGCAAGCTCTACGACGGGCGAGACGGCGGGCTGATGACCGGCACCAGCGGAACGGGCAAGTCGGGCAGGCCCTATCACTACTACCGCTGCCGCAGCTGCGGGCGCACCGTGCGCCGCGATGTCGTGGAGAAGCGCGTGGCCGACGCCGTGCGCGAGGCCCTGGGCAGCGCCGACAGCCGCGAGCGCATCGCTCGCATGCTGGCCGACGCCGAGGAGGAGCGCGCCGACGAGAAGCCCTTGAGCGAGACCATAAAGGGCGAGCTGGCCAAGATCGAGACGGCGTTCTCCAACATATGGACGGCCATCGAGTCGGGCATCGCGCCGCCGGGCGGCAAGGAGCGCATAGACGCGCTGAAGCAGCGGCAGGCGCTCCTCAAGGACGAGCTGCGCACGGCCGAGGCCCTTGAGGCCGCCCGCCTTGACTACGACCGCGCGCTGTTCTGGCTTGAGGGCATGGCCGCCGCCGAGGTGGACGACGCGCAGCTCCTGCGCACGTTCGTGGCGCGCGTGGTGCTGGGCGGCCCCGACGATGACGACGGCCTGCGCGTGGCGTTCACGTTTGACGATTCTGCTGGCTTGGGCGATAATCCGTCGCTGCCTGGCGCTATAGGTCCAGGTGGCGAGGTGTTCGACCGAATGAACGCCAGCTCCACCAATAGTTACAAGCAGGTAGAGAAGTGTCTCTACCTGCTTTTTATTACATATAGATACCGCGGAGAATCGAACTCTGTGCAGGGCGCGGGCGTAAAGAAAACGCGTAAGCGTTTTTAGCCCGCGGGCGAGGACGCCGGCAGGCGGCCGAAGCCGGCGCGGATTTGCGAAGCAAATACGCGGATTCTCCGCGCAAACTTTCGACTCAAAATGGATGCGATGTTTATCGAATTTCAGCTGGCCTCGCCCAGCATCAACGGATCCCCCCCATACCGCGGAGAATCGAACTCTGTGCAGGGCGCGAGCGTTAAGCAAACGCGAAGCGTTTGTAGCGAGCGGGCGAGGACGCCGGCAGGCGGCCGAAGCCGGTGCGGGTTCGCGAAGCGAACACGCGGATTCTCCGCGCAAAGCTTCAACCCTATGCAGACGCGATGCCGATCGGACTGCAGCCTGCCATGCCCCGCATCAACGTCGCCCCAGGCGGAAAATCCATCCCAGAATTCCGGCTCAGACTGGGATGCGGTTTCCGGATGACGTTTCAAGCGGAAACTGCATCCCGGAATCGACGCTCGGAATGGGATTCATTTTCCGGAAGACGCCTCAAGCGGAAAGTTCATCCCGGAATCCGCGCTCAGAACGGGACGCGCTGTCCCAATGGCGGTCCAAGCGGAAAGCGCATCCCGGAATCTCGCCTCAAACTGGGATACACTTTCCGCTTCACCTGCCGCCTCAAAAAACCCATGCGCTCGCCATCTCAAAACTGGGTAGAAGAAAGCCAAAACGAAACAGCGGGAGGTCAACATGACTGCAGAAGATAAGGCAAAGAACGCCGGCAGGGTCGCGCTCGTCCTGGAGGGCGGCAGCTTCCGCGGGCAATTTACCGCAGGCGTGCTCGACGTCCTCATGGAGGCCGGCGTCGAGATTCCGGCGGTATATGGCGTATCGGCCGGCGCCCTCAACGGCGTGAACTACAAGTCGCACCAGATCGGCCGTGCCAACCGCATCAACCTGGCTTTCTGCAACGATAGCCGCTTCATGGGCGCCGCGTCGTTTGCGTCCACGGGTTCCATCGTGGGTTACGACTTTATCTTCAACGATGTCCAGGACCGCCTGGATCCCTTTGACAACGAGACGTTCGACGCGAGCCCCATCGAGATGTACGCCGTCGCGACGGACATGCTCTTTGGAACCGCCGCGTACCTCCCGGTCAAAAGCGCCGTGCTCGATCTCGACGCCGTGCGCGCCTCGACCTCGTTGCCGCTGGTGACGCCGCCGGTCGAGATCGATGGGCACAAATACGTCGACGGCGGCGTAGCCGATTCGGTCCCTATCGAGCACGTGCTGGAGGAGGCGGGCTTCGATCGCGCGGTTGTCATTGTCACGCAGGACCGCTCGTACGAGAAAAAGCCCTACGAGTTTATGCCCGCCGCACGCGCTCGCTATGCCGACTACCCCTACCTGCTCGAGGCTATCGAGACGCGCCACGACCGCTATAACATCCAGCGCATGCATCTATGGAAGTATGAGCGTGAGGGCCGCGCGCTGGTCGTTGCTCCGCAAAAGCCGGTCGAGGTCGGTCACGTTGAGCATGATCCGGCAAAGCTCCTCGACCTGTATATTCAGGGCCGCCAGGAGGCAAAGCGCCTACTGAGTGATATCGAGGCATTTGTCGAGCGCTAGTGTCGCGACGTCATGACCCGTGGATGACATGTGCAGAAACTCTGGTCGGAGCCAAAATACCTGTTGACTCGTACGGCGAGCGGGGTAATATGGACGGGTTACTTGCAGAGCCCCGTGAATCTCTGTAACAACACGTACTGTACATGGAGGAGTCTAAGTGATTTCGAAATCGACTCACTACGCCAAGCAGGGCGAGGTCCAGCGCAACTGGGTTCTCGTCGACGCCGATGGTGCTGTCCTGGGCCGTCTTGCCACCCAGATCGCAATGATCCTGCGCGGTAAGAACAAGCCCCAGTTCACGCCCAACAGCGACTGCGGCGACTTCGTTGTCGTCATCAACGCCGATAAGGTCCAGCTTACCGGTAACAAGGCCGACACGAAGACCTATTATCGCCACAGCGGCTACAACGGCGGCCTCAAGGCTGAGAGCTTCCGCCAGGCTATGGAGAAGCACCCGGAGAAGGTCATCGAGCGCGCCGTTCGCGGTATGCTGCCCAAGACCACCCTCGGCCGTGCCCAGATGACCAAACTTAAGGTCTACGCTGGTGCCGAGCATCCGCACGCTGCCCAGAACCCCACGAAGATTGAGCTGGAGGCTTAAAGATGGCTGAGAACACCGTTGTCTACCAGGGTACCGGCCGTCGTAAGAACGCCGTCGCCCGCGTCCGTCTCGTCCCCGGCACCGGCAAGGTGACCATCAACAAGCGTGACGCCGAGCAGTATTTCGGCCGTCATCAGCTCGTTGAGAACGCCCTTGCTCCCTTCAAGGTGACCGACACCGCCGGTCAGTTCGACGTTATCGCTCTGTGCGATGGCGGCGGCATCTCCGGTCAGTCCGGCGCTCTGCGCCTGGGCATCGCCCGCGCTCTTCTGAACGCTGGCGACTACCGTGCTGACCTCAAGAAGGCCGGTTTCCTTACGCGCGATGCTCGCGTGGTCGAGCGCAAGAAGTACGGCCTCAAGAAGGCCCGCCGCGCTCCCCAGTTCTCCAAGCGCTAAGGTTTTATCTCCTTACGAGATACAATGTACAAGCGGGGCCTGCCGATTGCTCGGCGGGTCCCGCTTTTCATTTTCGACTAGAGTGGGCGACTGTGTTTTGCCTACTTGGGAAGGAGCGATCCTATGCCCCAGAACATCTTCGGTACCGACGGCGTCCGTGGCGTCGCCAACGCCGACCTCTCGTGTGACCTCGCGTTTCGCCTTGGCCGTGCGGCGACCAAGTTCCTTGGTCCGGACATTTGCATCGGTCGCGACACGCGTCTTTCGGGCACTATGCTCGAGAGTGCTCTGACCGCCGGCATTATGGCCGAGGGCGGCCGCCCGCATTGCTGCGGCGTTATCCCTACGCCGGCCGTGGCGCTGCTCACTGTCCAAAATGAGCTCGACGGCGGCATCGTCATCTCTGCTTCGCACAATCCTCCGGAGTTCAACGGCATCAAGTTCTTTAGCCGCAAGGGCATGAAGCTTCCCGATGCTGTCGAGGAAGAGATCAGCGCTTGGGTCATGTCCGAGGAGGCCATGGCTGCCGATACGCTGCCGACCGGTGCCGGCGTGGGCCACATCATCAAGATGAAGGACGCTCGCAAGGCGTACGTCGACCACGCCATCGATACGCTTGATGGCCTGAGGCTCGACGGCCTGGTCGTTGCCGTCGACTGCGGCCATGGTGCTTCCTGCCAGACTACGCCCGCCGCGCTGCAGCGCCTGGGTGCCACGGTCCATGCCATCAACACCGATTACTGCGGCACTGACATTAACGTTGAGTGCGGCTCCACTCACCTTGAGCCCCTGCGCGAGCTCGTGCTGCGCACCCACGCCGATATCGGCCTGGCCCACGATGGCGACGCCGATCGCGTGCTGTTCGTGGACAGCGAGGGCAACGAGATCGATGGCGACTACATCCTGGCCATCTGCGGCTCCGACCTGGCCGCTCGCGGCAAGCTCGCCAACTCCGAGATTGTCTCGACTGTTATGTGCAACCTGGGCTTCTCCATTGCCATGAAGGAGCAGGGCTTCGAGATGGTCCAGACCGCCGTGGGCGACCGCTATGTTCTTGAGCGCATGCTCGCGGACGGCGCCGTCATCGGCGGCGAACAGTCCGGCCACATCATCTTCCTAGAGCACAACACCACCGGTGACGGCTTGGTGACGGCTCTGCAGCTGCTGGCCGTGCTCAAGCGCACCGGTCGTACCCTCACCGATCTTGCCGGCATCATGAAGAAGTATCCGCAGGTACTCGTCAACGTGCATTCCGACAACAAGGCTGGTCTGGACGATTGCCAGCCCATCTGGGATGCCGTCGCTGCTGCCGAGAAGGAGCTTGACGGCCGCGGCCGCATTCTGGTGCGCCCGAGCGGTACCGAGCCGCTGGTCCGCGTGATGGCTGAGGCCGAGACGCACGAGCTGACCCAGCGCGTTGTCGACGACATCGTCGAGGTTGTCAAGCGCGAACTTCCCTAATGGTCAAAAACGGGTGCCAAGTGGTAAACTGTTAAGGTTATTTTGGTTGATCGGTATGTCCGAGGGGGAGCATGTTCACTAAAGTCCTAAGGTCTTTTGGTATGCGTGGTCGAGTCCTTACGTTGGATGCTCCCATCTCGGGTGACGTCATTCCGCTCTCCGAGGTAAACGACCAGACGTTTGCCACCGGCCTTCTGGGCCAGGGCGTGGCGATTCAGCCCACTGGAACGCGTGTGATTGCGCCGGCTGACGCGAAGGTTGAGGCTATTTTTCCCACGGGACACGCTGTTGCGCTTAACACGGTCGATGGTCTGGACGTGCTCATCCACGTTGGTTTGGACACTGTTCAGCTCGAGGGCAAGCACTTTACCGTGCATGCGCAAGTGGGTGACATCGTCCATAAGGGCGATGTACTCATTGAGTTCGATCGCGAGGCAATTGCTGCCGAGGGCTACGATGTGACGGTTCCCATCTTGGTGTGCAACTCCGTTGAGTTCTCGAGTATCAAGGGCTCCGTTGGCGTGCATGTCGAAGAGATGGACCAGCTCATCGTTGCTCGCGAGCGCTAGCAAGTGCACGTGGCCATTAGCCTACAATTCAAACACGTTTACGGAGGGCGCCCTTGAAAGAGGACGTCCTCCGTGGCAAGATGGGATTTGTCCGAAGCTAAAAGGCTTTGGGTCACCGTGGACGGGCAGGGGCCTCGACGCGGTTAGACACGAGACACATACATTACGCGACCTCGCCCTGGTGGCCGCACACGTTGGTTGCGGCCGACGCGGGCCGCGGGCAAGTGCTTGTAAGGGAGCCTTGCCTCTCTTGTACGAGAAAGGACGCGTAATGAAGATCATTAAAGCTAAAGACTACGAGGATATGAGCCGCAAGGCCGCCAATATTATCTCGGCGCAGGTTATCCTCAAGCCCGACTGCGTGTTGGGTCTTGCCACCGGCTCCACCCCGATCGGTGCCTACAAGCAGCTCGCTGCTTGGTACGAGAAGGGCGACGTCGACTTTGCCGAGGTCAGCACCTACAACCTGGACGAGTATCGCGGCCTTTCGCACGACGATCCCCAGAGCTATCACTACTTCATGCGTGAGAACTTCTTCGATCACATCAACATCGACCTGAACAACACGCATGTGCCCGACGGTTCCAACCCCGACGCCGCCGCTGCCTGCTCTGAGTACGATAAGGTCGTCGCTGCCGCCGGCTATCCCGATCTGCAGCTGCTCGGCATTGGCAACAACGGCCACATCGGCTTCAACGAGCCCGATGACCACTTCTCCAAGGGCACGCACTGCGTCGACCTTACCGAGAGCACCATTCAGGCCAACAGCCGCCTGTTCGACAGCATCGACGACGTTCCCCGTCAGGCCTACACCATGGGTACCCAGACCATCATGTATGCCCGCATGATCCTGGTCGTCGCCAACGGCGAGGCCAAGGCTCAGGCCGTGCACGATATGTGCTATGGTCCGGTTACGCCCGAGTGCCCGGCTTCGATCCTGCAGCTGCACACCAACTGCGTTGTCGTTGCCGACGAGGCCGCCCTTTCGCTCTGCGAGTAGCGCGAATCCTGCACCTCGACATAGCCTTGCCTAAGGCCTCCGCTTTGCGGGGGCCTTTTTGCTATCCCTTTCTGTCCACTTGACCAAAATCTTGCCGCAAGCTTGACGAATGCCGGATGCCCAACAGCTTGATTCATTCCATATCAGATTCTATGCAAAAATGCCACTAAAAGGTCGTAGACGGTAGCGGGTGCTAGGCGAGTTGAATGACATAGCTGAACCTTGTTCATTTGCGTTACACTGCCGCTTAGATGGGACAAGCTGACAAGCTCATTTACCTGCTTAAAGACCGATTAGTCGGGGGATTAATAACAATCGGCCCTCGCTGTACAAAAACTTGCCGCTTGCGTACCAAAAGACAACCTAGAACACAAGGTCGCTCTATTCATAGCGCGGCTTGTATGGTCTTGCGGTTACAGTGTCCATACGGTCGAGTTGAGGAGCGGGCATGGTAAACGATTTGGGCAGTATGGACGACCTCGAGCTGATGCCGCTGGGCGGTGGCTATATGGTGCGACGCGAACGCTTGATGAATGAGCTTCTCGCCAAGGGCCGAAAGGCCGGCATCGTGGTTCTTTATGCGCCCGACGGGTTTGGGAAGACCTCGGTGCTGCTGCAGTACACCCATGAGGTTAAATGCGACCCGACGCGAGGCCCCGTGCGGATTATCGAGGCCGATCGCGCCACTGGGCGCGAGGTGTTTATGCAGCTCGAAGTGGTTACCGAAGAACTCAAAGACAAACCGCACTCCCTTATCGCGATTGATAATGTGCCAAACCTCGATCAGCACGATACCGAAGACCTCATCGACAGGATTCGCGGCCTGCGCGCTATGGGGGTGGGGGTCTTTATCTCCTGCCGTCCTTCAAATCGTCAACTGATTCATGGGCTGGGCGATTCGGTTAAGATCAATGCGCAGATGCTCAAGGTGCATGCCTATGAGTATTCGGCGTGGGCATCGGCGTTTTCGATCAGCACATCGCTCGACTTTTATCAGCTCACGCAGGGCGTGCCCGAGCTCGTTTCGGCATTGCAGACGGGTCTGTATGGCCAGGGCGACGTAGCCGGTCTGCTCGAAAACGAGATTGTCAACGTATATGGCGCGGCACTTGTCGATCTGGCTTCGCTCGACAATAATGCGCTGTTTTTCGTGGCATGTCTCATGGTTTTGATGGGCGAGGGCAATATCGCAGAACTCGAGGCTTGCGGGGTGAGGCTGTCGATGGTCGACCAGTCCTACTTTGTACGCGACTACCCGATCTTTGGCTTGGATCCCGCCGAGCGGAGTTTTACGTGTCTGGGCACGGAGGATAACGGACGCTTGCGTTTGCGTAAGTTGGTGGCCGAGGTTCGCCCCGAACTTGTTCCGAGGGCGGCCCGGATTTTGCTTAAGGCGGGCCGATGCGATGCGGCGATGGGCCTGGCGGACGCCTTTTTGGACCGTGAAGCGGTCCTTGAACTTGCTGGGCAGTATGGGGTCGATCTGGCCCTGACGGGGCACGGGGCCGATATCTGCCGAGCAGCGCTGGGCACGATCGATGCCGACGATCCGGCTCCAGAGCCAACGCCTGCCGAGGCGCTTGGCGTATATCTGGCAGCGGTCAGCGTGTCCAATACAAAGCTCGCTCGCTATATGGCATCGGTCATCGAGCGCGGGGGCGAACGGGCGGCCTGCGAAATAGACCCTGTTTCATGGAGGGTGGCCCAGACACTGACGGCTGTTTGCTATGGGGACAACGGGCTTGGGCTCCCTACGAACCTGGCCGTGCCAGAAATCGAGACATCCCATACCGCACTCGATATGTTGTCTGCGCATATCGAGATCAAGCGATGCCTGACCGAACGGGGAGATGACGGCGGCGTTCTACAGCAGCTCAAAACGAGCAAGGCCTACGACTGCGAGCTCGACATCGCGGGGATTGTTATACGGGCCGATAGCATGCTGGTGGAGCTCTTTGACGGGTCGTTTGCGGGAACCGACGAGCGCGACGACGAGATGACGGTGGTGCGGGAGGCGCTCGACGTACGTGGGCTTAAGGCGACGGCCATCTGGGTGCGCATGGTGTTGGCGGCACGGCGGCTCCTTTCCGGCTTGCCGGTAACCGACGATGCGGCGTTCAACGAGCTCGATCGTTTTGCCGTGCGCATGCGCGACAACCAGATTCAGCTGTTTGGCCTGTTGCTAGAAGGCTGGCAGTCACTGGCAGAGGGACGGCCGGTTAATGCAAAGTTCCGTGCGGTCCAAGTGCTCAAACTTGCCGAGGAGTCGATTGCGTACATGCGCGATAACGCATTGCTGCTGGAGCGCGCGGCATATCTGCGTAACACCTCGATGGTTTCGGTGCGCGAGGAAGCGGAGCTACTCGATATAAGCCAGACGCAGGTTGGTGGCGCAGAGGCCTGGATGGTGGCGCTGCATTTGGCCTGCGCGGGACGAGATAGCGATCTTGCGGCCTGGATGTCCATGAATCGTGCGGGGATTCTAGAGCCATCGTATCGGCTCTTTGCGCGCCTTGCCATGCATTGTCTGGGCGAGCCGGCGGGCAGGATACGCAAGAAGCTTCCCGTGCGCGAGCTGTCGCGGTACTCGCTGCGCGACGATTTGGAAGGGGAGGGCGAGCGCCTGTTTCAGGCCGGCGAGGTTGAAGCCGTTGATACCATCGACCATATCGAGATTCGCATGTTTGGTGCGTTTCGCGCCGAGCGCGACGGGTTTCCCATCACGGACAAAATGTGGCGCCGCAAGAAGGCGGCGACACTTGCCGAGCGGCTTGCACTGGGCATGGATGCGCTCGTCGATCGTGAGACGCTGGCCATGGAGCTGTGGCCCCATGCCGAGTTCAATAGCGCCCGCAACAACCTGTACTCGACGATATCGCGCTTGCGGTCGGCTTTGGGACCGACGCCGGATGGCAAGTCGTGCGTGCTCATCCAAAATGAATGCATTGGGCTCAACGGCGACTACGTCAAGACCGATGTACGGCTGTTTGACCAGATAAGCCGCGAGGTTTTGGGAAATCGCACGGGTGCGCGCGGGCCCCATTTAGTTGAGCTGTGCCTTAAGATTGAGCAGCTTTATGCCGGACCGCTGTATGTTCCCAATGGCTGTAATCCCACCTACTTTTTGCGCATGCGGCGCATTATGCAGTCAAAGTACATCGATTGCATGATTAAGGGAGCAAATGCCGCTCTAGAAGAAAACGATCTGCAGTCGGCGATTTGGCTGGCGGAGTCGGGGCTTCGGCAGGAAACGGCGCGTGAGGATATGGTGCGCTGCGCCATGCGCGTCTACAGTGCGGCGGGGCGGCGGCGCGATATCGTCGAGCTGTACAGCGGGCATATGCACCATCTGAGGGAGCAGGTCAATGGCGTGCCCGAGCCCGAGACGCGGCGTCTATACGAGCGCTTGGTGGAGGGACGGCTCAATCGCGTGCTGGTCGAGCGATAAAAAACGGGCGCCCGAAGTACTTGGGCACCCGTAAGCTTGCTATGTGTTGGCTCGCCGGATCATTGGCTCTTAGACGAGCTTGATCTTCTCGATGTCCTTGCGCGAGGACTCGCGATACAGCGAGAACTTGCGGCCGATGACCTGGACGACCTCGGCGTGGCAGCGCTCAGCGAGCTCTTCGGCGGCCTCGCGGGCGGAAAGACTGGAGCCATCGAGCACGGAGCACTTAACGAGCTCGTGCTTCTCCAGGTAGGCGACCGTCTGCTCGACGGTGCCCTCGTTGACATCGGACTTACCGATGATGATGGCGGGGTTGAGGTGATGGGCCATGCTGCGAAGCTGCTTGACCTGGGCTCCTGTCAGTGCCATGGGTTCTCGCTTTCTATGTATGGGGCGCCCCGCGACGGGGCCTTAATCTACGTGAGCTGTCCCACGATAGCGCAGGAACGGCGCGGTGTGGGGCGCGTTTGCCCAGTTCGCAAAGAATGCGGATGCCGAGTGAGTGGGCGGCGTGGGCTGCGAACAGGCTATGAGCTGGGCGCAGAGACTGGATCCCATGCAATAAATGCCCAACGGACCTTGCGGACGTGGTCGAGCATGTAGCGTCCCTGCGGCACACCCTTGGAGCCCGGCTCACCGGCATGGGGATTCTCGATCATGTGTTGGGCGATGTAGTCGCGCAGACGGTCGACCTTATCCTCGTTGCCATGCTCAAGCATGCGGGAAAAGTCCGCCACGCCCGCTTCAAGGCTGTCGAAGGTATCGCGACGCGGCGATTCAAAGTACGTGACCTGCGGCAGGGCACCCATCTGAATGAGGATGTTGAAGGCGTACACAAAGCCATTACTGCAGGTAACCGAGGCGCCGATAGCGTTCATCAAGTGCAGATCATAGCGCGGGCTGGAGTTGGCGACCATCGTGACAGCACAACGGCGACGAGCCGTTCGATCAAGCTTGGCAAGCGCGCCTTTTAGGTTGGTCGTGGTGACAGAACGACTGGCAAAGGCAACATCTACCGCTTTCGCGACCGGTCCAACCAAATCCCAATCATCATCCCAAGCAAGCTCAAGCGGCGTTATGCGCCCCTCGAGCCCGTAATACTCAATGCCGGCATCAAGGGTGCCCAACATAGCGGGGGAGAAGTCGGCTGCAATCACAGGATGCCCAGCCTGAGCAAGCGGAATAGCAATCGACCCAGCTCCACACCCCATATCAAGCACGGATTCACCAGGCTTTAACGCCAACAGCTTCATAAAGTCCCGGGCATACGGAGCAGTCTCAAGCGGCCGAAAATGCCGAGCCCTTTTATCCCACTCAAAAGAATCATCAGCCCGCCGCCGACCAGCCTGCAGGCGCATCCACTCGCCATTCCAATCAGCGGAAAGAAGCTCAGAGCGAGCGTCCCCATCAACCACGGGCCAACCTCCTAGCAACAAAAAAGCGACTCCTCCCAAAAGAAGAGCCGCAACCAGCATATATCAGAAAAAGAACCGTTCCAACGCCAAACCGCCGCACCAGCCAAGTGGTGCAGGAGCGAAGCGACTGCAACCGGGATAGAACCCAACTGAGGTCCCGTTGTGCGGGAGCCCCGGGGAGGGCAAATATATAAGGTCGATCGCGAGTTCCGCACGAGCCGGAGAGCACTTAATGTGCTCTCCGTGCGAGTCAGGACTGTCCGAGCAGGCGACCTTATATATTTGCCCTCCCCGGGGCTCCTCGCCCGAACCCCTCAGCTAGTTCTTCAGCGAGTTCAGTGGTGCCGGGAAGCGTCCACCGCGGTGGGCAAGCACAGTGCCGGCGTTGGGGTTCACCGGCATGATGGGTGCACGGCCGAACAGGCCGCCGTACTCGACGCAGTCACCCACGCCCTTGCCGATGGCGGGAATCACGCGGACGGCCGTGGTCTTGTTGTTGATGACGCCGATAGCCATCTCGTCGGCGATGATGCCGGCGATGGTCTCGACCGGGGTGTCGCCGGGGATGGCGATCATGTCCAGGCCAACGGAGCACACGCAGGTCATGGCCTCGAGCTTCTCGAGCGAAAGCGCGCCAGCCTCGACGGCGGCGATCATGCCGGCGTCCTCGGACACGGGGATAAAAGCGCCCGAGAGGCCGCCCACGCTGGAGCTGGCCATGACGCCGCCCTTCTTGACGGCATCGTTGAGCATGGCGAGTGCGCAGGTCGTGCCGGGGCCACCGCAGGTGCCAACACCGATGATCTCGAGGATGCGCGCGACGGAGTCGCCGATGGCAGGCGTAGGCGCCAGCGACAGGTCGACGATGCCCTTCTCGACACCCAGGCGATGGGCGGCCTCGCGGCTCATGAGCTCGCCGGCGCGGGTGATCTTAAAGGCGGTCTGCTTAATCTTCTCGGCGACCTCCATCATCGATGCGGAATCGGGCAGCGTCTCCAGGGCTGCGGCCATAACGCCGGGGCCCGAGACACCCACGTTGATGACGGCGTCGGCCTCGCCACCGCCGTGGACAGCGCCCGCCATAAACGGGGAGTCCTCGACCATGTTGGCAAAGCAGACAAACTTGGAGGCGCCGACGGAGTCCTGGTCGGCCGTGAGCTTAGCGGCGTCGATGATGGTCTGCGCAGCCATGAGTACGGCGTCCATGTTGATGCCGGCACGCAGACTGGCGACATTGACGCTGGAGCAGACACGACTCGTGGTGGCGAGCGCCTGCGGGATGGACTGGATGACACGGCGGTCGGCGTCGCCGATGCCCTTCTGGACGAGCGCGGAGAAGCCGCCCAGGTAGTCGATGCCGAGGGTCTCGGCCGCGCGGTCGAGGGCGTGCGCGATGGGGGTGAGGTCCTCATCCTTGCAACACGCGGCGATCTGCGCCACCGGGGTGACGGAGACGCGCTTGTTGACGATGGGGATACCGTACTCGCGCTCGAGGTTCTCGGCGGTCTCGACCAGATGCTCAGCCGTGTGCGTCACGTGGTCGTAGATCTTCGTGCACATGCGGTCGAGGTTCTCGTCACCGCAACCCATGAGCGAAACACCCATGGTGATGGTCCTGATGTCGAGGTTCTGCTCCTCAACCATGCCGCGGGTTTCCGCGATTTCTGCGGGCGTGATCGCCATCCTTGCGCTCCTATCTGCCAAAACGAGCTTAGTCTTTTCTATTCTAACGTGCCGCACGTGCCAAGTGGCGCGTGCGGCACGTTTTGGTGCTTGGTTGTTTCCGTTGTGTTACTGCCCAAAGACCTCTTCGGCGATACGAGCGCTCTCGGCGGCGTCCTTGGCGTAGTAGTCCGCGCCGATCTGCTTGGCGTATTCGGGGGTGAGTACGGCGCCGCCTACGATGATCTTGACGCCCGGCACCTCGGCATGAAGCAGTTTGATGGTCTCTTCCATGGCCACGACGGTGGTAGTCATAAGCGCCGAGAGGCCGACGAGCTTGATGTCACGCTCCTTGACGGTCTTGAGTACCTCCTGTGGATCGACGTCGCGGCCAAGGTCAAAGACGGTGTAGCCGTAGTTGTCGAGCAGCATTTTGACGATGTTCTTGCCAATATCGTGGATGTCGCCCTTGACGGTGGCCACGCAGATCTTACCCTTGTCGGCAATCTCGCCGGCGGGCATCAGGCGTTTGATGGTATCGAAGCCCACGCGCGCGGCCTCGGCCGAGGCCATGAGCTGCGGCAAGAAGAACTTGCCCTGGTCAAAGAGGACTCCGACCTCGTCGAGGGCGGGGATAAAGTGATTGTTGATGAGTTCCATAGCGTCGTGGTCGGCCAGCAGGCGCTCGGTCTCGGCCGCAATTTCGCCCTTGCGGCCCGAGACGACCATGTGGCGGATGGGGTCGTCGTTGCCGTCGGTGCCGGCGGTGTCAGCAGCGGGCGCGGCGTCGGTCGATGCGGTCTGGGCCGCTGCCGGGTTCGCGGCGATCTTATACGGATCGGTCCAGCCAGCGTAGCGCTCGATGTATCCGGTCGAGCCCTCGTCCTCAACGCTCAGCACGCGATAGCTGTAGACGGTATCCATAAAGCGCTTGGAACCCGGGTTCATGATGGGGGCGTCCAGACCTGCACCAAAGGCGGCGGCCAAAAAGACCGAGCCCAGCAGCGGCCGCGCGGGCAGGCCAAAGCTGATGTTCGACACGCCGAGTGCGCATTTGACGCCCAGGCGCTCCTTGCACATAGACATGGCGCGCAGGATCTGCTCAGCCTGGCGCTGGTTGGTCGAGGCGGTCATGACCAGGCAGTCGATGAGGATGCGGTCCGGGCCGATGCCGTAGCGGGCGGCCTCGGCCACGATGCGCTCGGCGATGGCGAAGCGAGCCTCGGCGGTATCGGGGATGCCGCCTTCGTCGAGCGTGAGGCCGACGACATTGGTTCCATAGTGGGCGACCAGCGGAAAGATCTCATCCATGATCTGCTGCTTGCCGTTGACCGAGTTGATGATGGGCTTGCCGGCGTAGCGGCGTACGGCGGCCTCGACAGCGGCGGGATCGGTGGAGTCAATCTGCAGCGGCAGGAGCGTGGAGCCCTGGAGCTGCTCGGTGGCCTGCTGGATAATCTTGACCTCGTCGATCTCGGGCAGGCCCACGTTAACGTCCAGGATATCGGCGCCCTGTTCTTGCTGGCTGATGCCCTGACTTACGACGTAGTCCAGATCGCCGTCGCGCAGGGCCTGCTGCAGGCGCTTTTTGCCGGTGGGATTGATGCGCTCGCCGATGACGGCGATCTTGTGGCCATCGCAGGGAAGGTCCACGACCGTCTGGGCGCTCGTGACCGACATGCTGGGCTTGCGATGGCGCGGACTGGGCGTGTGGTTGTCGATAAGCGTGCGCAAGGCCGCCATGTGCACGGGCGTGGTGCCGCAGCAACCGCCCACGACGCTCACGCCATCCTTGATCATGCCGGCGACGGCCGCGGCGTACTCGGGCGCCTGGATATCAAAGACGGTGTTGCCGTCGTCGTCCACGCGGGGCAGTCCTGCGTTGGCCTGCACCATGATGGGCTTGTCGGTAACGGTGAGCATGCGTGCAGCGAGTCCCCGGAGCTCGGCCGGGCCCTGGCTGCAGTTGATGCCCAGGACATCGGCGCCGATGGCATCGAGCGTGATGGCGGCAACCTCGGGACTCGTGCCCAGGAAGGTGCGACCGTCTTCCTCAAAGGTCATGGTGGCAAAGACGGGCAGGTCGGAGTTCTCGCGGCAGGCGAGGACGGCCGCCTTGATCTCGGCCAGGTCGGTCATAGTCTCGATAATAAAGAGGTCCACACCCGCGGCGACGCCGGCGCGCACTTCCTCGGCAAAGAGGTCATAGGCCTCGTCGAAGCTGAGGGTACCCAAGGGGCGAAGCAGCGCGCCGATGGGGCCGATATCGCCGGCGACGTAGTGGGCGCCGGCCGCGCGGGCGCAGGCGACGGCGGCGGCAAAGACATCTGCCACGGTGGCGGCGCCGTCGAGCTTGTGGGCGTTGGCGCCAAAGGTGTTGGCGGTGATTACGTCGCAGCCAGCCTCGACGTACTGGCGCTGGATATCGGTAATGACCTGTGGCTCCTCAAAGTTGAGCAGCTCGGGCAGGGCGCCGGCCTTCATGCCGGCCGCCTGCAGCATGGTGCCCATGCCGCCGTCGAACAGCAGGTGTCCCGTGCCCTCGATGGCCGCACACAGGCGATCGTCCTTAATGCGAAGGTCGTCGATCGTGCGCGTCTTGTACGTGGCGCCATTACGGCGTGCGGCATCAACGGGTGCCGCCAGCGCGGCACCGTCCAGATCATGAGTGATAAGCGGAGTAAACATCGGGGGCTCCTAATGGCTGGAATAGCAGGTGGTGTGGGCGGCGCGGAAGCGGCAGTGCTCACGCATGCGGCAGATATTGCAGGTGGGGCGGCTCTGGGCGTCGTGGACTTCGCCGTCAAACAGACCAATCACCGCGGTCACGCTCTTGGTGGGCATGAGCAGGCTGGTGGGCGTGACGGTAAGCCCGATGAGCCGCGTGGCGTTGAGCGCATTCACGATCGAGCGCTGGGCCGAGAGCGGGCAGTCGCCATAGCCGGGACTAAAGCGCCAGTTGCCGGCGAGCCCATGAACGGCGGCGTCCGTCTTGACCTGCTGGTCCATTTGCTCAACGGCGGCTTCTACATAGGCAGAGCATGCGGCGTCGAGCACGGCTCCCTCTAGGGGCTGCTGGGCTCCCGTGGTGCGCAGACGACGCTCGGCGTCCATGCCGAGGGTGCATGCCATGAGCGCGGCCATGCGGGCGTCCTTGAGATGTCGATAGATGTCGCGACCGCGCAGCTCAACGTTGGTGCCAACCAGACGGATGCAAGGCTCTCCCTGCTCGTCCACGCCCGTGGCATCGACGGTAAACACGCGCCGCACGCCGCGGGGCTCAATGTCCAGCTCAAGGCGCTCGACCACAAGCTCAATACGTCGTGACAGCTCGGGCTCAATCTGCTGGCCGCCGTAGCCCAGATACCGCAGCATCTCGGCACGGTCGACACGGGGATGGTGCGCAGCATCGACACGGTAAAGCGCCGGCGACGCAAGGTCGGCCGGCACTTCGACAGCGGTTGTATCGATGTGCGGTTTTTCCATTACCCCAGGCGCTCCATAATGGTCGCGGCGATCGCAGGACGATTCATAGTGTACAGGTGCAGACCGGCGGCACCGTGCTCCTTAAGGTCGCAAAGCTGACGGGCGGCATAATCTACACCGGCTGCCTGCAGGCTCTCGGGGTCGTTCTCGTACTTGGCGAGAATCTTGATGACGGGGGAGGGCAGCGATGCGCCGCACATAAAGACCATGCGGCTGATCTGGGACTTGCCCATAAACGGCATGATGCCCGCGGTGATGGGCACCGTGATGCCCGCCTTGTCGGCAAGCTCGCGGAAGCGGTAGAAGCACTCGTTGTCAAAGAAGAGCTGCGTCACAAAGAAGCTCGCGCCGGCGTCCTGTTTTTGCTTGAGGTATTCGACCGAAGCGTTGAGGTCCTCACAGGCAATGTGGCCCTCGGGGTAGGCCGCGGCGCCCACGCAAAAGCCGGCGTCGACGAGCTCGGGGATGAGGTCGCGGGCGTAGGCGTAGTCCGAGGCGGGCTTGTCGTCCTCGGTCGCGCCAGCGGGAAGATCACCGCGCAGGGCCAGCACATTTTCTACGCCGGCGGAGCGGTATTCGTCGATCTTGGCGGCGATGTCGGCATGCGTGCGGCCAACGCAGGTAAGGTGCGCCACCGAGGGCGTATTGAATTCGCTCGTAATCATATGCGCGATGGGGGCGGTGGTGGCGCCGTTGCCCGAGCCGCCGGCAGAGCAGGTGACCGAGACAAAGCTCGGCGAAAGCTTGCACAGATTGCCTGCCACTTCGCGAGCCGTGTCGAGGGTCAGCTCGCCCTTGGGCGGGAACATCTCAAACGAAACGGGTGCGGTGCCCTGGGATGCTGCCTGCTTAAAAACCTCGTCGACGCGCATATCGTGCTCCTTTAGATACGTAATAGTGTGATGTGTTGTAAGGATTCTACAGCACCACTGTGTCACGGTGGAGTTTCACTCGCTATTCGGGGATACCAATCAAAGATGCCTTGCTATCGACATTCCCTATAGCAGAGCGGTCAATCTAGGATGGGGCTATAAAGACTGGTATCTGATGCGAAATACCAGTTAATAGAGCCCCATCCCAAATTGACTACCCTTAAACCATGCGGGGAGGTCTGCAATTTATGCAGTTCGTTGGCTGTTGAGGGTGGCAATACCGCTGCGATGCGGTAACCTCATTGATTGGTTTCGTGACAGCAACATAACGGTAATGTTGCGGAAACACGACGAGCCTAATCTATGACTCGTTCGTTAGTAATCAACACCGCTTCTCACGCGGTGCCGATACGAAGGGAGTTCCGTATGGCCGAACTTACTGACCGCTTCGGGACCATGGTGTTCTCTGAGGAAGTCATGAAGGACTACCTCCCCAAGGACATTTGGAAGCGCCTTGCTGCAACCCTCGAGGACGGTGAGCCGCTCGACCTGGATGTGGCCAACGCCGTTGCCCACGCCATGAAGGTCTGGGCCATCTCCAAGGGCGCGACGCACTACGCGCACTGGTTCCAGCCGCTTTCGGGCATTACTTCCGAGAAGCACGACAGCTTCCTCGAGCCCAACCACGACGGCACCGCCATTACCAAGTTTACGGGCAAGAACCTCATCCAGGGCGAGCCGGACGCCTCCAGTTTCCCCAACGGCGGCCTGCGTGCCACCTTCGAGGCCCGTGGCTACACCGCTTGGGATCCCACCAGCCCCGCATTCATTAAGGACGATGTCCTGTGCATCCCCACAGCTTTCTGCTCCTACACGGGCGAGGCCCTGGACAAGAAGACCCCGCTGCTGCGCTCCATGACCGCGCTCTCGCGTGAGTCCAAGCGCGTTTTGGCGCTGTTTGGCAAGACCCCCAAGAAGGTCGTTCCTTCCGTGGGCGATGAGCAGGAGTACTTCCTGATCAAGAAGGACGCTTACCGCAAGCGCAGGGACCTGGTCATCACCGGGCGCACCCTCTTTGGTGCTGCTCCCTGCAAGGGCCAGGAGCTCGAGGAGCACTACTTTGGCGCTATCCGCCCCACCGTCTCGTCCTATATGAAGGACCTGGACGATGAACTGTGGGCGCTTGGCATTCCTGCCAAGACCAAGCACAACGAGGTCGCTCCCTGCCAGCATGAGCTCGCCCCTGTCTACGGCGAGGTCAACGAGGCCATCGACCAGAATCTGGTCATGATGGAGAAGATGAAGCTCATCGCCTCCCGTCACGACTTGGTCTGCCTGCTGCACGAGAAGCCCTTTGAGGGCATCAACGGTTCGGGCAAGCACAACAACTGGTCGCTTGGCACCGAGTCCGAGAACCTGCTCGACCCGGGCGACACCCCGCTCGACAACCTGCAGTTCATCGTCTTCCTCACCGCGGTGATCGAGGCCGTCGATAACTATCAGGAACTCCTGCGTGCCTCCGTTGCCTCGGCCGGCAACGATCATCGTCTGGGCGCCAACGAGGCTCCTCCGGCGATTATGTCCATCTTCCTGGGCGACCAGCTCACCGAGGTCGTCGAGAAGATCATCGATGGCAAGGCTTCCGTCCATGCCACGCGCGGCGTGCTTGACCTAGGCGCCGATACCCTGCCCAAGCTGATGCAGGACAACACCGACCGCAACCGTACCTCCCCGTTCGCCTTCACCGGCAACAAGTTCGAGTTCCGTGCCTGCGGCTCCGAGCAGAACGTCTCCGACTCCAACCTGGTGCTCGATGCTGCCGTGGCCAAGTCGCTCAAGTCTTTCGCCGACGCACTCGAGGGTACGCCCGAGGATAAGTTCCAGGACGCCGCGCTCGAGTACTGCAAGAAGGTGCTGACCGATCACCAGCGCATCCTGTTCTCCGGCGACGGTTACTCCGACGAGTGGCCCATCGAGGCCGAGAAGCGCGGCCTTGCCAACAACAAGACCACGGCCGACGCTCTTCCCGCCTTTGTTTCCGATAAGGCCATTGCGCTCTTTGAGGAGACGGGTGTCCTGACCCGCGCCGAGGCCCAGTGCCGCTATGACTGCAAGCTCGAGAAGTACAACAAGCTCATGAACATCGAGGCTACCACGATGGTTCGCGAGGCGCGTCGTACCTATCGCCCGGTCATTACCGCCTATGCCACCAAGGTCGCTAAGGGCCTTGAGACTATTCGTGCCGCCGGTGCTGAGGCCGCCATGCAGTGCGAGCAGAACACGCTCAACAAGCTCTGCAACGGTATCACCGCCATCAACGACTCCATCAAGGCGCTCGACGCCGTACATCAGAAGGCCGAGGCTCTCGATGGCCAGGAGCAGGCCAACGTATACGCGCACGAGGTCGTTCCCGCTATGGATACGCTGCGTGCCGCCGTGGACGCAATGGAGGAGATCGTGGCCGCCGACTACTGGCCGGTTCCGACCTACGACGACATTCTGTTCTACGTGTAGAACGTAACCGACATATCGTCACGGTATTGAGCCGGGGTCCGCATCGCGCGGGCCCCGGCTATTTGTTTGCGAAGGACGCTTTGGATCCCGCTTTGCAACTGATTCGCCCACGCAATAAGGGGTCGTGGGCAAAAAACGTCAAATATGAGTACTGTCACAAGCCCTGTAGCATTATCTTTTTGCAAAATATGCAGTGTTACGCAACATATGTCCAAGTACTTAGCTGATAAATGCCTGCAATTCCTCCGCCATAGGACGCCTTGTGTCCAAATCGCCTTCTGATGGCATGAAATCGCTGTTACTAAATTGGTAACAGTACTCATATTTGCTATTTTTTGTCCACGGGCCCTTGGATGACAGTGTGATTTTATGCCTTCGGGGTTCGAATCCCGGCGTATGGGTAGCAAAAAGCCCGTCACCGAATTGGTAACGGGCTTCTCAGATTCTGTGGTGCCCCCAGCGGGATGTCCGCGTGCGGCTGGCGCCGCCCGCTTTCGCTGCGTCGCTCCGCTCCTTGCGTGCTGCGCTGGAAAACGCTTACGCGTTTCCTCAGCTCCGCACCCTGTCGGGTTCGAATCCCGGCGTTGGAGAAGAAAAAAGCCCGTCACCACAAGGGTAACGGGCTTTGCATTTCAAATGGTGCCCCCAGCGGGATTCGAACCCGCGATATCCACCTTGAAAGGGTGGCGTCCTTGGCCGCTAGACGATGGGGACAGCGGGAAAGAGTATAGCAGACTTTTTTGCCGGCGCGTATATCGTTGGCAAACTGGAAAACCACCACAAAGGTACCTTGATTGGCAACTTCATCCGAACACCTCCCATATTCATCCGTACATGTACGG
>JAHYYI010000049.1 GCA_019425045.1 Collinsella sp. | reverse complement strand
GGGCGGGAATCTGGGCGTACACATTTCCTACATATCTTGTGATCCGACTAACGTTTGCCAGCCGTTAACTACCGCTCGCCGAGCATCTCTTTATATAAGGCAGTCTCATGGTTAAAGCGGATACGTCCCCCTAGCTAAAGCACAGCCAGCATCGAGCAACTCATCACGTTCTTCCACCGAGAACCCCTCGGCGTAGACGCGCACCACTGGTTCGGTCCCGCTAGGACGGACCAGCAGCCACGTGTCATCCTCGAATGACAGACGCAAGCCGTCCATATGACTAACGTTTTGCGGCACCTTGCCACAAATCGACTTGGGGTTTACGCCCGGTAGCAGGGTTCGTAACGTTTCGGCATCTTCGGCCTCAAGGCGTAAATCGCGTCGACCGTAACTCGTCTTACCAAATCTGTCCTCGAGTTGGTCGACCAGAACGCCCAAAGGCGCGTCCGTCTTTGCCATAAGCTCACACAGAATCAGACAGGCGAGGATTCCATCGCGCTCGGGCATATGCGCGGCGATGCCGATACCACCGGCTTCTTCGCCGCCCATGAGGACGCCGCCCTTCTTCATCTCCGCCGCTATATATTTGAAACCGACTGGTTTGACGGTCACGCGGCAGCCAAGCGCCTCGGCAATGCGACGCACGAGCGTCGAGCATGAAAGATTGACGACGACGCGCCCCTCCAAATTACGAAATTGAACCAAGTCGCCCAAAACGAGCGCCATGATCTGATGCGGATGTATATATCTGCCGCGTTCGTCAACCGCGCCGATACGGTCGGCGTCGCCGTCGGTCACCAGGCCAGCGCAAGCTCCGTCCTCGATAACCGTATGCTCGCAAGCGTCCACCCAAGGCTCAACGGGGTCGGGGCAGATATCTTCTTGGTCAGACGCCTGCCCGGCGTGAATCTCGTGCACCTCAACGCCAAGCTCGCGCAGCAAGTCGGCTAGATAGCCCTGGGCTGCGCCGCCCATGGGATCGACAACCACGCGCAGGTGCGCGGCGCGGATGGCTTCGCCATCGACAAACGATGCCACCGCCTGCATATAGTCAGGAATGATATCCGCGGTGCGATATTGCCCCTCGATCTCCATTGGCTCGGGAGCCATGGTCTCTTCGAGCTCTTCGATGACATCCTGGTTGGCGGTTGAGCCGTCACCCATGCGAATCTTGAGGCACAGATAACCCTGCGGATGATGGGACCCCGTCACCATGAGTGCGCCGCACGCCTCACCGTCATAAGCCGCCGCCCACGTAAGGGCAGGGGTCGGAACAGGTCGCGAAGCGAGCACGGTGTCCAGCCCGTGCGCTGCTAGCACGCCCGCCGCAAGCTCAGCGAACTCGCGCGCCAGGGGCCGGGTGTCGAACCCTATATATACCGTTTTGCCCGGATTGGTCTTTTGCCACAACTCGCCGACGGCATCGGCGATACGGGCAACGTTATCGGCGGTGAAGTCCTCATCGACGCGAGCGCGCCAACCGTCAGTTCCAAAATGAATTATCGCGCACACGCGCAGACACCTCACAGTGTTTGGATCATGTTACGCATGGGGTATACCCGCAACATGCACTCGGCAACCTGCCGGCACCAGCATTCACCATTTGGGCAAATGCTGCCGAGGACATGCAGGCAATAAAAAAACCGCCCCGTATGGAGCGGTTTTGCCCTTTATATATCGAGCGCCTCGGCCATCGCTGCCGTAGTGATTGCCGTGGTTCCACAGCAACTGCCCACCATTGCGGCACCGGCATGTCTCCATTCGATGCATGCGCGCGCGAAAGCTTCGGGGTTCTCGTGCCATACGGGGCCATCCTGAGTCTGGACCGGATCGCCCACGTTGGGACGCACCGTGACGGGAGTAGTCGCCGATGCAACCATCCTGGGCACCGCCGCGTTCGCGGCCGCAAGCGAACAGCAATTAACACCAACCGAGTTTGCGCCGTGTTTTTCGGCGTACAAAACGGCTGCCTCGATGTTGAGGCCATCGCCCAACAGGTCGCCTTTATCGTCAACGACAAAACTCACCAGGACAGGCATGCCGTCGGCGGCATCTCGGGCGCCGGCAAGCATGGGTTGCAAATTACGGATAGACGTCACCGTCTCGATCAGCAGACCGTCAACACCAGCATTGAGCAAGGCGTGCGCCTGTTCGCGCGCAATGCCTCGGATTTCACGATACTCGACAGAGTCTTCGGCAAACCACTCAATACCGATCGGGCCCATCGAGCCCAGTAGCAGCTGAGGGTGCGCCTGGCGGGCATCGTCGACGGCCCCGCGATTGACCTCCGCCACGGACGGCGCAATCTGATCGTGCTTGAGGGCATAGCTTGATGCCTGAAAGGTGTTGGTAATGAGCACCTGCGCGCCGGCGGCGACATACAAGCGATGAATACGAGAAACGGTCTGCGGCTCTGCCAGATTCCAAAACGCCGGTGGAATGTCGGCGGCATCGTACTCACTCAACAGAACACTGCCCATGGGGCCCTGCGCCAACAAGGTCTCGCTCGACAAGCGGCGCGTAAGTTCCTCGGCACCAAAGCGGTTGTAATAACTCGTATCCATATATATCCCGCTATTCCTCGACGCTGATTCCCTGCTTTTCGAGATAGGCGAGCCAGCGGTTCATCGTGTCCTCGGATAGCGCATGCTCCATCATGCAGGCCTCGGAATCGGCTCGCTCAAATTCGACACCGAGCTCCTGAACCAAAAACGTGCGGATGAGGCGATGACGGTACCAGATAGCCGTACCAACCTCGCGGCCGCGATCGGTCAGGACCACCTTGCCGTAGTGCGATTGCTCGACAAGTTCGGATGCCTTGAGCGCCGAAACCGCTTTATTGACCGATGCCTTGGAGACGCCAAGGCGCTGCGCGATGTCGACCGATCGCACGCCGTTGGTTTCCCCCTCTTCGCTTTCAATGCGAACCATGCACTCCAAGTAGTCTTCGTTCGCCACCGTCAGATGTAGTTCGCGCGAGCTATTTGTCGTATCCATGATCTTCCGTCCCTTCTGCATTCATTGGCTGATTCTACCCCATCCAAGCGTCGCGGTATGCCGTGGCATACCGTGCTAGAGTTCTTGTTGCACACGACGACCAAGATTGGAGCGGTCTTTATGGAAAACACCACCACGAACCCCGATGTCCTCGAGCGCTTTTTGCGCTACGTCCAGATCAACACGCAGTCCGAGGATGCAAACTGCGACCAGGTACCCTCGAGCGCCGTTCAGTTTGACCTTGCCAACGTGCTGACTGAAGAGCTGCGCGAGCTTGGTGCGAAAGATGCCCACGTGACCGAGCACGCCTATGTCTGCGCGCATATCCCCGCAAGTGTGGGCGCTGAGGACAAGCCCGCCCTGGGCCTGATCGCCCATCTCGACACCACCGAAGTTGCACCGGGCGCCGGCGTGAAGCCGCACATCGTGCACTACGAAGGCGGCGACCTGGTCTGCGGCACGGTTGACGGTAAGCCCGTTGCCATGAGTACCGCCAAGCTTCCCGCCCTGAACGACCTCGCGGGTGAGGACCTGGTCTGCAGCGATGGCACCACGCTGCTGGGCGCGGACGACAAGGCAGGCGTCGCCGAGATCATGTCGCTTGTCGCGCGTATCGCTCAGGACCCTTCTCTGCCCCATCCCGCACTCGGCATTTGCTTCTGCCCTGACGAGGAGATCGGCCACGGAGCCGAGCTGTTGGATATCGATACCTTTGGCTGCAAGTACGCCTACACGGTCGACGGTGGCCCCATCGGCGAGCTGGAGTGGGAGTGCTTTAATGCCGCTGAGGCGACCGTCTGCTTTGAGGGCCAGTCCATCCACCCGGGTGACGCCAAAGGCCGTATGGTCAACGCAGGCAATCTGTTCTGCGACTTCAACGCGTTGCTCCCCTACGTGCAGCGCCCGGAGTATACGGAAGGCTACGAGGGCTTTTATCACCTTGAGGGTGTATCTGCAACCGTCGATCACGCCACAGCGCGCTATATCGTCCGCGACCATGACGCCGCCAAGTTCCAGCAGAAACTCGACCTTATTGATGCCGCTGCCTCGATGCTCAACCAGCGTCTGGGTGAGAGGCGCGTGACGGTCGAGATTAAGCAGCAGTATCGAAATATGGCCGAGATCGTTCGTGACTATCCCGAGCTTATTGATGTTGCCAAGGAAGCCTACCTTGCCTGCAGCGTTGAGCCCCAAGTGCTGCCGATTCGCGGCGGCACCGACGGCGCGCAGCTGTCGTTCCGCGGTCTGCCCTGCCCCAACCTTTCCACCGGCGGCTATTGCTACCACGGCGTCAACGAATTCGTCCCGGTCAGTTCGCTCGTCAAGATGACCGACGTGCTCCAGGAGCTCGTCGCCCGCTTTGCATAAGCCTGGCTGCACAAGTCAAAAAGACGAATCGCCCCGTCCTCAACCAAGAACGGGGCGATTTTTTGCTGCAATGAGAACAGGTTGACGCACGCCAGCCTCTTAACGCAAGGAGTGTCCCAAACTGCCGGCACAAAAGGAACGTCCCCAAGTGCCGCAAAATGACGACATCCACTCTCGCTTTGTGGGTAGTCATTGGGGAGGTTCTTGTTTGACTAGTCGTTTAAAAACGTCCCCAATGACTACCCAACGACTAGTCCGGACCAAGGCAACGCCGATGTTTTGGCAACGACAGACACTATGACCCAATCCGAGGGCACTAAAAAGATAGGAGCCCCCGCTCGTGACCGCGGGTCGGGGCTGCGACAATGATGTCGAAGTGCCATAGGCGCAGCCGCGCCGCAACGAGGTTGGGAGGCTCCCATGCCAAAGTATTCTACCGCGTTCGGGATGGACGTCCACCTGAGGTCGACCACCGTCTGCGCCCTCGACGCGGACACCGGCGAGGCCGTGACGAGGAGGTTCCCCGGCAACCCCTGGGGCGAGATCGCCGGGTGGATGGGTGGGTTCCCCGGGCCGTCGCTCGCGGCCTACGAGAGCGGCTACCCCGGCTTCGCCCCGCAGAGGGAGCTCGCCGGGCTCGGCGTCGAGTGTGTCGTCGTGTTAGCGTCAATATATTTTTCACCATTTTCACCAACGTATTTTCGCCAATCGCGCCAACGCGGATGCGCCGGATTCGCCAACGCGGATGCGCCGCTTTCGGCGTCTAGGCTCCCTCCTCCTTCCCGTCCTCGCCGCCGATGGATACGTCCTTCAGGCGGTACGACCGTCCCGTTATCTTGATCATCGCGCAATGGTGGCAAAGCCTGTCGGCCACCGCCGAGGCCGTGACGTTGCTGCCGAACACGTCGCCCCACCTGCCCACCGGCACGTTGGTCGTGACGACGGTCGACCGCTTTAGCGCGTAGCGCCTGTTGACCAGCTGGAACAGCAGGTCGGCGCCCTCCTTGCCGATGTCGAGGTAGCCGAGCTCGTCTATTATCAGCAGGCTGCAGTGCTCGTAGAACCGCATCCTGCGCGCCAGCGCCTCCTTCGCCGAGGCGTGCTTGAGGTCCTCGACCAGCCTCGAGCAGTCGGCGAAGTACACCTGCTTGCGGGCCATCACCGCCTCGTGGCCTATGGCTATCGACAGGTGGGTCTTGCCGACGCCCGGGCTGCCGACGAGCACGACGTTGTCGCCGCGGTCGATGAACTCGAGCGTGGCCAGCTGCTCGACCAGCCCGCGCGGCACGCTCGGCTGGAAGCCCCAGTCGAAGTCGGCCAGCGTCTTTATGTAGGGGAAGTTGGCCATCCTCGTGCGGCGCTCGTCGTCGGCGCGCCGCTTGAGGGCTATCTGGGCGTCGGTGAGCTCGAGCATGGCGTCGACCAGGCCCTTCCTCCCGTCGGCGACGAGCCTGACGTACTCGGGCACCGACGACGCCATGCCCTCGAGCCCCAGCTCCTCGAGGTTGGCCGCCAGGCGGTTGAGGGGGCTGGCCTGCACGGCGGCGCTCACAGCGAGCCCCCTATCGAGTCGAGCAGGCCGAGGTTGGCCGCGGCGGCCGCCTCGATGTCGCCGGCGGCGTCGCCGAACCACCGCTTGCCGGCCATGGCCTCGGCGTAGTGCGCCGGGTCGTAGGCCGGCCCGCCCGCCACATGCGTGGCCACCAGCTCGCCGCCGACATAGCAGTCCATCGCGCCGCCGGGCATGCAGACGATGCGGGCGGGCCTGCCGATGCAGCGCCTGGGCACCGACATGGGCTCGCCGTGCGCGCTCACCAGCATCGTGGCCGGCACCCTGGCCACGCGCACCACGTCGCCCATCGCCTCCTCGAGGGCGCGCAGGTTGCCGACGGGCAGCAGCGCGTCCTTCTCCTCCATGAACAGCGCGGAGGGCGGCAGCCCCGTGGTCTCGTTGGGCTCGGAGTTGCTGGCGTCCTCGATCCGCGCGACGATCTCGTCGATGTCGTCCCAGCCGTCGAAGTCGCCCTGGTAGGCCATGAGCCGCGACAGGAAGCGGTTCGACGACTCGACCTTGCCCTTCGTCTGGGGGCTGCGCGGGCGGCACAGCTTCAGCTCGAAGCCGGCGGCCTTGGCGAACTCGTATGCGCGCTGGACCTTGAGGCGCCTGCCGCCCTTGACCGTCACCAGGGCGGACATGTTGTCCGTGACCCACTCGCGCGGCACGCCGCCGAGCCTCGCGATCGTGGCGTACATGCACCTGACCAGGTCGTCGGTCGTCCTGGTCCTCGACCGGATGAATATGTGCCTGCGGGAATGGCCCAGCGTCGCCGCGAACACGTTGAACTCGAACAGCTCGCCGTCGCGGTTCGCCATCTTGACGGACTCCTTCCAGTCGAACTGCAGCTGCAGTCCGGGCGGCGTCTCGAAGCGCGGGTGCGGCTCCGGGCCGCCGGAGGCCCCGACGGCGATGCCGTTCTTGCGCATGAACTGGGTGAAGGCGTTGTAGCCGGCCAGGTCCTCGCCGGGATACCTGTGCAGCAGCCACTCGTGGATGCCCTTCTTGGTGACTCCCGGCAGCCGCGCCTTGGCGGCCACCTCCTCGATGTGCGCGTCGAACGAGCCCGCCCTGTCGCCGCGCCCGTCGTGGGGCCGCCCGCCCTCGGCCCTCCAGTACGACGCCACGGTGTGCCTGTCCTTGCCGTAGCGCTTCGCTATGTCGCTGAAGTTGGGCTTTATGCCCGCTTCCCTGTACATGTCCAACTCTCCGATCAGGTTCTTCTCCGCCACGGCCCGCTCCTCCCGAAAGCATCGTTCGCTCGTCGGTCGAAGCGTAAGCCCCGGCGTTGGTGGAAATGGTGAAAATGCGTTGGCGCAAATGGCGGGATTGCGTTGGCATGATTGGTTATTGAGCGTTGGTCAAAATGGTTGTTTTTACAGTAGCGCTAACACGTCGCCGCGGTCTCGAAGATCCCCAGGTCGGCCGCCGACTCGGCCTCCAAGAAC
>JAHYYI010000048.1 GCA_019425045.1 Collinsella sp. | reverse complement strand
CGCAGGAAGCTTGGATACGCCTAGGCGCGGTCCAAGAAATCGTCCGCACCCCCAAATACCTTGAGGACCGAGAAGAACTTGCCCTTCTTGTCCGCCTCGGCGCCCTTGACCTCGGAAGCGCTGATCTCCTTAACGCCCGTCAGAGCCATAAACTCATCGTAAACCTTGTTGACGGTACCGGTACCGAAGATGATCATGAGCTGGCCGCTGTTGTACAGCACGCCCTTGACGCCATCGATGTTCTCGAGCTCGGCCTTGTTGTATTTGCTCGTATCCTTGAGCACCAGACGCAGACGGGTCACGCAATGCGTGGCGCCCTCGATGTTCTCCAGTCCGCCGACGTTGTCGACGACTTGCTGGGACACTGTCTTGTAGTCCATGTTCCTCTCCATTCCTTTTCTAAATCATAAAACGGTTCGTTGCCGCTACAGAGACGCGATCGTTGCGCTTGCGCACTTGAGCGCACCGTCGGTGACGGTAAGCGCCACACCCTGGCCCTGCTTGTTGCAGAAGCGAGCGTTGAGCGCAACGTCATCGACAAAGATGGTCGCGATGTCGTCGTCGACGACCAGACGCACATGGTGAGTGCCCTCGCCCTTAAAGAACAACGGACGCTCGAGGCCCATGTTGTTGACCTGGAACCACGGGTACTGGGGAGCCGGCGTGAACTCGAGCTTGCCCTCGCGCAGGTTGGCGCGGAACTCATAGGCAAGACCGGTCTCGGCGTCCTCGGCGAACTTGACCGAGAAGCCGGCAGCGTTACCGCCGAGCTCAATGTCGGCATCGAGCAAGTAGGTGGAGCCGGCATCTGCGGCGAGCACCTGCTCGACCTTGCCCGACTCGCAGGAAAGCTCAAAGGTCTCGACTGCCTTAGCCTCGCCAAAGGCGCCAAGCATGCTGTCGGGGAGCTTGGTGCCGAGCGTTCCGTCGGCACGCTGAACGATCTCGAGGGGCATAAAGGTGCCACCCCATAGGTAAGAGCTGGGGTCGCCGCCCTCGTCACGCGTAGGAACCCAACCAAAGAGAACGCGACGCTCGCCATCGAATGCGGTGCGAGCGGCGTAGTACGCGCGGCCGTCGAAGGAATCGTCAGCGGGGGTAATCCAAGGACCGTTGATGGACTTGGACATGCGGTAACGGGTCTTGTTGCCGTCGCTGTACTCGGAAAAGACGAGGTACCACCAGTCGCCCATCTTAAAGAGATCAGGCATCTCAAACATGGTGTACAGGCCCGGGTTCCACCAGTCGCCCTGGAACTCCCAGTTGGTCAGATCCTTGGAGGTGAACTTGACCAGGCGGCCGGTCATCAGACGCTTGTCCTCGCCCACACGCGTGCCGAGGATGAGCATGTACTCTTCGTTCTCCTCATCCCAAAGCACAAAGGGATCGCGCCAGTTGCGGTCATCGTAACCCTCCTGGGGCGGAAGCAGCGTCTCGGCGATGTTCTTCTCCCACTTGACGGCGTCGTCGCTCGTTGCATGAAGAAGAACCTGCTTCATCAAACGTGCGCGGACCTTATCGCGATTGCAACCAGTGTAGAGCGCATGGTACTTGTCGCCCACCTTAAACACCGTGCCGGCATAAATGTACTGGTCGACTTCCTCGTCGCCGCCGCGCTCAAGGCTCTCGCCAAAGTCCTTGTAGTTGACGAAATCCTTGGTCGTAGCGAGTGCCCAGCCAAACGGCTCGCCGAAAGGTTCGGGGTTACGCGTGTCACGCTGATGATAGAGATAGAACGTGCCGTCCTCGCCGTACGGCATGATGTCGCCTACCCAAATTCCCTCAGGCTGGTAATACACCTTGTGCATCCGAGACTTCCTTTCCACGACATACTAACTCGGTACAATGGCAAGATATGTCAATCGTTTTCATATGTCAAACGTTTTCACACCAATACGTCTTTTCGCAGTTCCAGTCGTCGGCAAACGGTTGATATATGTCGGTGAACGGTCATCAGAGGCGTTTGAGGAATTCTTTTGGCACGGGATGAACTACGCGGTTTTGCCCTCAATGAGTTCGACGGGGAGCTTGATATTCGATTCGGGATTATCGCCGTTAATAAGAGCGATGATGGATTGCGCCGCGAGCTCTCCGATGCGATCGATATCTTGACGTACGGTTGTTAAGTCAGGCATAAACGTCATAGTTCGGCGGGCACCATCCGCGCCCACGACCTTAATATCGTCTGGAGCGCTCAAGCCGCGCTGCTTCATCACGTTGAGACAGATGGCCGCCATCGTATCGTCTCCCGCAAAGATGCCGTCAATATCGGGGTTCTCATCGAGGATCTTCGCAACGACCGCGCCCTTTTCGTCGTCGGGCTTAACGAACTCAACCTCACGGACAAGCGCGGACAAACCGGCCTGCTCAACAACATCGAGGTAGGCATCGGTACGCTTATTGGCAGGCATGCGCATGCGGCTATTGCTGCGCAGGCACAGGATACGCCTGCAGCCGTCATCAATCAGACGGCGCGTGGCGAGCTCGCCAATGCCATAGCTGTCACTTGCAATCTGGACAGAGCCCTCGCCAAGATCGCAGTCGATGCCAACCAGGCTCAAGCCCATCTCGGCATATGCCTCGGCACCGATATTGAGGGAGTTGACGATGACGCCGTCGACCATATTGCGGCGGAGCATGTCAATATAGGAACGCTCAAGATCGGGTCGATTGGCGCTGTTGCACAGCAACATCTTAAAGCCGTTTTCCGCTAACGTGCGCTCGACCGCCTGCACAACCTGAGCATGGAACGGGCTGCTCACAAAGGGAACGATCATACCGATAAGATTCAGGCGACCGTTGAGCATGGCGCGGGCGATATCGTTGGGCGTATAGTTGATGCGCTCCATCGCGGCATGGACCTTATCGCGGGTCTCTTGGCTAATATAGCCGCGATTATTAAGCACGCGAGATACCGTAGTAGGCGAAACCCCCGCCACCGCTGCAACTTCCTTGATGCCAGGCTTAGCAGAATCCTTAGAACGAGCGCCCTCGCGAGCCATAGCACCCTCCCCCATCAACATGTCATACGTTTACATACGAACAAAGCATACCCCAACAACAGCGGGAAGACGGTAACAGTACAAGTAAGTAAACGACTCATCCAAATAATTAGGAGAGTTTCGCCTAAAGGGTGACTACACAGGACCCCGCCGGGGCTGTTTGGGCTACCTCCCAAAACATTCCGCACTGATATTTTCTGTATTGAAGACGTCGATGATGCGCCCGTATACCATTGACGTCGACACCATCAGACGCGGTCCGCGCGGTGACCCCACATTCCGCTGGCGCCCACAGGGCTGCCCTCGTTTCCTGACATGTCCCGCGCGGGCCGCGGCGAGCCGAGACCGCCGCATGACCTAATAGGAGCATGGAGCGATACCGCGGACCCGAACAACCGCATTCTATCGCGCCCCGTCAGTGTGCCGTCTGCCCGGTCCAGGCGAGCACGGAAAGAACGGAGCGAGACATGAGAACCGAATCGACACCCGGCGCCCGCGGGCCGGTCTTCTGCGGGGTCGACACCCACGCCGACTCGCACTGGCTGTGCGTCCTCGACTGGAGGGGCCGCAAGGTCCTGTCCCGCCGGTTCCCCGCCGACGCGGCGGGATACGAGGCGCTCGCCGGGGCGATCGCGGCGGCCGGGGAGCCGGCCTGCGTCGCGATGGAGGGGACGTCGTCCTACGGGGCGGGCCTCACCAGGCACCTCGCGTCGCTGGGGATGCCCGTGCGCGAGGCGCTCTCCCCGGCGAGGACGCAGAGGAGGCGCCCGGGGCAGGGAAAGTGCGACGAGGCGGACGCGGAGAGGGCCGCCCGCGCGGCGATGTCCGACTCAAAGCTCGGGACCCCCAAGAGCCAGGACGGGTGGGTCGACGGGGTGCGCTGCATGCTCGCGGCGCACCCCGGGGCGGTGAAGGCGCGGACCTCGGCGATCAACACCGCGAGGTCGCTGCTCACCACCGCCCCGGAGGGGCTCAGGTCGAGGTTCCGCGGCATGGGAGGGCCGAGGCTGATGGAGGAGCTCCCCTCCGTGCGCGCCGAGGGCGCGCTGGGCGCCGCGCTCGGCGCGCTGGCGGACCTGTGGGCGGCGGCGCGCGACGCGGCGCTCGACATGGAGCGCGCGATCGAGGCGTCCCTGGAGGAGAACTGCCCCGCGCTGCTGGCGATGTACGGGTGCGGGCCCGTGAGCGCGGCCAAGCTCGCGGTCGCGGCCGGGGACAACCCGGGCAGGCTGCGCTCCGAGGCGTCGTTCGCGGCGATATGCGGGGCCTGCCCCATCCCCGCCTCGAGCGGCAAGACCGTGAGGCACAGGCTCAACAGGGGCGGCGACCGGCAGGCGAACAGCGCGCTGCACGAGATCGCGAGGCAGAGGGTCATGCGCGACCCCGAGACCGCCGAGTACGCCGAGAGGGCCAGGGGGCGGGGAAAGAGCGACAGGGAGGTCATGAGGTGCCTCAAGCGCTACGTGGCCAGGGAGGCGTACCGGGCGCTGATGCACCCGCACGAGATCAGGAGGCCCGAGGACGCCTCGGAGCTCGTGGCGGCCAGGCGCGCGGCGAAGGTCAGCCAGGTGAGGGCGGCGTCCATACTGGGCACCAGCGAGAAGTACATCTCGATGCTGGAGAGGGGACAAAGGGAGCTCAAGCCCATAAGGAGGGCCTACGAGGCATGGGTCGAGGCCGGACTTCCGCTCGATTGGGACAGGCAGGCCTTCGAGGCCGAGCGCAAAAAGGATTCTAAAAAACACCTTGCCAAATAGGAGCGTCAGGACGCAAGAAGCCCTCGCCGCACGAAGTGCGCAGCGAGGGCTTCTTGCATGTCCGAGGACGTTTTGGGAGGTAACCCAAACAGCCCCGGCGATCCTGCGGGAGTTAAACCCCTTTAGAACTTGTCGTGGAAGGTACGCGAAATGACCTCGTCCTGCTGCTCCTTGGTGAGAGTGTGGAAGTTCACGGCGTAGCCGGAAACGCGGATGGTCAGCTGCGGGTACTTCTCGGGGTGAGCCTGAGCGTCGAGCAGCGTCTCACGGTTGAAGACGTTGATGTTCAGGTGGTGGCCACCCTTCTCGGCGTAAGCGTCAAGCATGTGGACCAGGTTATCGGCCTGAGTCTCGGAAACTTCAGAAACCTTCATAATGTGTCTCCTTCGATTGATAGGCGCCGGCCGAAACCGGCGCACTAATCAGTAATCGTTATTGTTAGTATAGCACTAACAATAGTTACTCGCCCAGCTGATCAAGGTCGATATCGCCAAAGAACACCTGATCCTCTTTGCCGAGCGCACTCGGGATGATGGAGAAGGTGTTGGAGATGCCGTCCTGAGCATCGCGGAACGGGAGCTTGGAAACCGAAGACAGCGAAGCGATGGCGCCGTGGCTATCGCGCTTGTGCATGGGGTTAGCACCCGGGGCGAACGGCTGGCCAGCCTTGCGGCCGTCGGGCGTGGAGCCGGTCTTCTTACCGTACACGACGTTGGAGGTAATGGTCAGAACCGAGGTCGTGGGCACGGAGTTGCGGTAGGTATCGTTCATGCGGATGTACTCCATGAACTGGTGCACAACGTCGTGAGCGATCTGGTCGACGCGGTCGTCGTCGTTACCGTACTTGGGGAACTCGCCCTCGGTCTCAAAGTCGACGATGATGCCGTTCTCATCACGGACGGGGTGGACCTTGGCGTACTTGATGGCGGACAGGGAGTCAGCCACGACGGAAAGGCCAGCGATGCCCGTAGCGAACCAGCGGTGCACGTGCTTGTCGTGCAGAGCCATCTGGATGCGCTCGTAGCAATACTTGTCGTGCATGTAGTGAATGATGTTCAGCGAGTTGACGTACACGCCAGCAAGCCACTTCATCATGTCGTTGTACTTGGCCACAACGTCGTCGTAATCGAGCGTATCGCCCTCGACGGCGCGATACTTGGGGCCGACCTGCTTCTTGGAGACCTCGTCAATACCGCCGTTGAGCGCGTAGAGCAGGCACTTGGCCAGGTTGGCGCGAGCGCCGAAGAACTGCATCTCCTTGCCAATGCGCATGGAGGACACGCAGCAGGCGATGCCGTAGTCGTCGCCGTGGTAAACGCGCATGAGGTCGTCGTTCTCGTACTGGATCGAGGAGCTGGCGACAGAAGTCTTGGCGCAGAACTTCTTGAAGTTCTCGGGCAGACGGGTCGACCACAGAACGGTCATGTTGGGCTCGGGGCTGGTGCCCATGTTCTCGAGCGTGTGCAGGTAGCGGTAGCTCATCTTGGTAACGAGCGTACGGCCGTCAACACCCATGCCGCCGATGGACTCGGTGACCCACTGCGGATCGCCGGTAAACAGGGCCTGGTACTCGGGGGTACGGGCAAACTTGACCATGCGGAGCTTCATGATGAAGTGATCCACGAACTCCTGAATCTGCTCCTCGGTGAAGGTACCGTTGGCAAGGTCGCGCTCAGCGTAGATGTCGATGAACGTGGAGGTACGGCCGATGGACATAGCGGCGCCGTTCTGCTCCTTAACGGCAGCGAGGTAGGCGAAGTACATCCACTGGATGGCCTCCTGCGTGTTGGTAGCAGGGTTGGAAATATCGAAACCATAGGTCTCGGCCATCATCTTGAGCTCGCCGAGGGCGCGGATCTGCTCCTGCAGCTCCTCACGGTCGCGGATGTTGTCGGCGGTCATGACCGTCGGGGTGGAAGCCTTCTGGGCCTCCTTGTCCTTAATCAGGTAGTCGACACCGTACAGGGCGACACGACGGTAGTCGCCGATGATGCGGCCGCGGCCATAGCCATCGGGCAGACCGGTGATGATGTGAGCCGAGCGGCAAGCACGCATCTCGGGGGTGTAAACATCGAAGACGCCGGCGTTGTGGGTCTTGCGCTCGAAGGTGTAGCGCTCGACAACGTTCTCGTCGACCTTGTAGCCGTGCTGGCTGGCGGCCTGGCAAGCGATGCGGATACCGCCGTTGACGTGCAGAGCGCGCTTGAGCGGCTTGTCGGTCTGGAGGCCGACGATGGTCTCCTTCTCGCGGTGGGCGTTATCGATGTAGCCAGCGGGGTGGCTCACGATACCCGTGACGGTCTTGGTGTCCATATCGAGGACACCACCCTGCTCGCGCTCCTTAAGCAGCAGGTCGAGAACCTCGCCCCACAGCTCCTTGGTACGCTCGGTCGGACCTACGAGGAACGACTCGTCGCCCTCGTAAGGGGTGTAGTTCTTCTGGATGAAGTCTCGGACGTCAACCTCTCCCGTCCAAATGCCTTCCTTGAAGCCTTCCCATGCCTCCTGCATTGTGTAACCACGCTCCTAGTTACGTGTAATGCGGCGCTCTCTCACACCGCTGCTTATTGAATTCTTGAATTTTCGGCTTGCACTACCGGCTTCTTCCGTTCTTCACCACATGTTGGTGCAGGGAAAAACGTTTGTCCACCTTGGAACTGCAACCCAAAACCCAAGATTTCACCCGTTTGAGAAGGATAACATAGCGACCCCCTTCATCAGGGCTGTTATATGTTTCTTTTTTTATATCATAAGGGCGTTTTTTACAAACCCGCAGGAAATGCGAGCGTGAACAACTACCGTTCACCGATTT
>JAHYYI010000047.1:2014-7576 GCA_019425045.1 Collinsella sp. | reverse complement strand
AAAAGCAGCTCAACGTTCCGGCCGAAAACGTGATCATCACAAGCTCCCAGACCGGTGTGGGCATCGACGAGCTCAAGCGCCGCATCGCTGAGGCTTGCCTCTAATCAGGTCAACCCCCCCAAAGCTCCTATCTATATCACCTCAGTGATAGTTATTGGTAAACTATCACTGAGGTGATATTTTTTGGAGGTCGCTATGGAGCTATGGCACGGGTCGGAGGTTGTTGTCGAACATCCATCGCTGGATAGATGTAGACAGTTCAACGACTATGGGCGTGGGTTTTATTGCACGCCACATGAGGAAATGGCGATGGAATGGGCATGTCGGACCGAGTCTGATGGCATTGCGAATCGATATGAGCTTGATTTAGATGGTCTTGCGATTTTGGATTTGGAATCAGGTGAGTTCTCGATTCTCAACTGGCTTGCAATTCTGGCGAATAACAGAGAGTTCAATGTCTCGACGCCATTGGCGCGCGAAGGGCTACGATTTCTACTTGATAACTGCCTGATTGATATTTCTTCATATGACGTTATTCGGGGCTATCGCGCTGACGACTCCTATTTTTCGTTTGCAAGACAGTTTGTCAGCGGCATGATATCGCTCAGACAGCTGCAACGTATCATGCGCTTGGGTGATTTGGGTATTCAATATGCTCTTATGAGCGAGCGCGCTTTTTCGGTGATTAGATTCTGCGATTGGAAGCAGGCTTCGGGGTCTGAGTTTTATCCCAAGCGTTTTGAGCGTGAGCAGAATGCTCGACGCAAATACTTGGATACGGTTAACGGGTTCGATTCCGAAGGTATCGACATTAGGGATTTAATGGCAGGGAGGGTTGATTTAAATGATCCAAGAGTTAACGGATTGTGGGCCGAGTAGGACATACCCCGTCTACTACCTCGAGGATGCAATGAACAACCTCGGTGACTGCTTTGACTATGCCGTCAATGACTATGGAGCAGAAGGATCTGAAGTTGCTGAACTCTTTTGTCTGAGCGGGGTTGCCCGCGAGTTTGAGCGTGGCAACGCATGGGTCGTATCGGGAAAATCGGGCGTTGAGCTGTTCGCACTGATCGCCGAAAGGTCGGGCTATGAAGCCAGGTCTATGCCGGACCGCACCTATCGATTTGAGAAAACACCGGAATACTGGACGGGCTGGATATTGGCGTATCTGCAGTGGCGCCTGGGAGAGTCTTTTGAAGACCTGCTGCATGTCGCTCCGTTTGATGTGCTGCATAACCTGTATCATCCCTGGCACGAAGCCTCGGAGGAACGTGTGACGCGTCTTATTTGCGACATGGCGAAGAAAACACCTCGTCAAACCAAACTGGCGCTAGCAAGAAAGCGGCTCAAGAAAACCCAACAAGACCTGGCATACGAATCGGGCGTATCACTCCGCTCAATCCAAATGTACGAGCAGCGCCAGAGAAACATCAATGAAGCTTCGGTAACAGGCGTAAGAGCCATAGCAAAAGCCCTCCACTGCAACATCGAAGATCTCCTAGAGCCAGTCTTCGAATACAAAGAAACCAGCGCCGCCTAAACCAAGCACACAGCCGATGCCCGCCTCTAGGAAGTGCTCCAGCCTAGCAAGAGCCCCTACCAATAAAAAGCAACTATCAGCCCGGCGACTTTCCAGAGCGTAGGTCCCTGTAGCCGCCGCCAGCGAAGTTAACATAGGGGAGGCCAGGGGCTTTGCCCCCAAATCTTTCCGCAGGACGACAGGACCCCCGCCGCACGAAGTGCGCAGCGGGGGTCCTGCCATGTCCGAGGACGATTTGGGGGCAAAGCCCCTGGCCTCCCCGGCGGGTATAAGGTACGGCGACTACAGGTATTCGATCTGGGCGCCTTCCGTGTCGCACGTCAGAATGTGCGTGTCACACTTGGGGAACTGTTCACGCAGTTTGACCTGTAGGAACTTTGCCACGATGGTGTCGTCAGTCACGGCCATGAGGGTCGAGCCCGAACCACTGATCCAGATGGTCTTAGCGCCGCCGTTAAGGCAGGTGTCGCGCACGGCGTTGTAGTCGGGGATGAGGCGACGGCGATACGGCTCTTGGATGCGGTCGTCGTTGGCGGCGGCAATCAGATCCAGGTCGCCGGTCTCCAGGCCGCGCGTCATGCCGGCGATGCGGCCCATTTGCCATACGGCGGTGGAGAGTGGAATCTCCTGCGGCACAACCTTGCGCGCCTCGCTCGTATGTACCTCGTAGGGCGGAATCACGGTAATAAAACGCAAGCGATCGCTCACCTCGTAGCGCAGGCACTGGGGGAGCGAATCGGTCGGCGTAAAGGAGCAGACGGCGCCGCCCAGGATGGCGGGGGCGACGTTATCGGGATGGCCCTCGACCTCGGTGGCAATGCGGACGAGCTCGGCGCGGTCGACGGTGTGGCCTGTCAGCGCGGCGGCGGCCATAATGCCGGCGACGACGCAGGTTGAGCTGGAGCCCAGGCCGCGGGCGACGGGAACGTCAGTCTGAATGTCGATGGCGACGGGGAAGGCCGGCTCGCCCCATGCGGCCAGTGCGTCGACAAAGCTCACGTAGACTAGGTTGTTCTCGTTTTGAAACTCCTCGGGGCAGCCCGTGATGGTGAGCTTGTCGGCGCGCTCGAAGGTGAAGTGCGAGTAGAGGCTGACGGCCATGCCGAGGGTGTCGTAGCCGATGCCTAGGTTGGCGCTCGTTGCTGGGACGGTGATTTTGATCATGTGAGTCCTCCTGGCGTGCCTGGCTGTTTAGTTCGCTGCTCGGGCAGTCCTGCGCAAGACGGAAAGCACATTAAGTGCTTTCCTTTGCGTGCGGAACTCGCGACGAACTAAACAGCCAGGCACGCTGTGCGCGTTCGTCATCATCCCGGGGATTATCTGATAAAAGAAGGTGCGCCGGCTTTCGCCGGCGCTTAATAAGGAATCTAGTTGGTGCTCATTCGTTTTGCTGCAGACTCGACGTAGCTTGCCATCTCATCGACGTCGCAGACGTCTTCGAAACGGACGGGTTTGGATTCGAGTTCGGCGAGCTGGGTCGGGGCGACCGTGTTGGTGGCCTGCTCGAGCACACGCATAGCCTCAAAATCATCCTCGGGAACGTCGAGCCCCAGGGCGTCGCAGCAGGCGCGTGGGAACTTGTAGGGGCTGGCGGTCGAAAGCAGCACGCGGGCCTTGGCGCCCTCGGCGGAAGCGACCTGCTCAAAGACGTGGTAGCCGCAAGCGGTGTGCGGGTCGATCACGTAGCCGTTCGCGTCCCAGCAGCTCTTGATGGCAGCGCGGACCTCGTCCTCGCTGGCCCAACCGCAGCCAAAGACGCTCTGAATCTTTGCCAGCAGTTCGGCGGGTACCTCGTAGCGGCCGGTCTGGGCAAGCTGCTCCATAAGGCCGGCAACGAGCTCACAGTCGCCGTCGGACAGGAAGTAGAGCATGCGCTCCAGGTTGGAGCTAATAAGGATGTCCATCGACGGCGAGATGGTCGTGAAGAACGGACGGTTGCGGTCGTAGACGCCGGTGGTCAGGAAGTCAGCCAGAACGTTGTTCTTGTCGCTCGCGACGATGAGCTTGGCGACGGGCAGACCCATGCGCTTGGCATAGTAGCCGGCCAGGATATCGCCAAAGTTGCCGGTCGGTACGCAGAACTCAACGGCGTCGCCTGCCTCGATGGCGCCGGCGCGCAGCAGCTGTGCATAGGCGGCAAAGTAGTAGACGACCTGCGGCACCAGGCGGCCGACGTTGATGGAGTTGGCGCTCGAAAGCACCGTGCCGGCGGCCTCCAGGCGCTTGGCAAGCTCTTTATCGGCAAAGATGCGCTTGACGGCACTCTGGGCGTCGTCAAAGTTGCCGCGGATGCCGCAGACGGCGACGTTATCGCCCTCCTGTGTGGACATCTGCAGATTCTGCACGCGGCTGACCTTGCCCTCGGGATAGAAGACGGTGATGCCCGTCCCCGGGGCGTCGGCAAAGCCGGCGAGTGCGGCCTTGCCCGTGTCGCCCGACGTGGCGGTGACGATCATGATGCGCTCGGCGCCGCCGTCCTTGGCAGAGGTGCGGGCCATCAGACGGGGGAGCATCTGCAGGGCGACGTCCTTAAAGGCGCTCGTGGGGCCGCCAAAGAGCTCCATCACATAGGTTTGCGGGGCGTCGGCGCCCGGTGCGGCGTCGAGTTTGACGAGCGGCGTGACCTCTTCGCTCGCGAACGTGCCGCGGTATGCCTCATTCACACAGGCCGAAATTTCTTCGGTCGTGTAATCATTCAGTAACATTCCCAACACATCTTGAGCGATTTCAAAGTACGATTTATCTGCAAGCGAGCTGATATCGACCTGCTGGGTGCCGAGCTCGTCCGAGACAAACAAACCCCCGTCGGGAGCGATGCCGGTACGGATTGCCACCTTACTTGAGCACGATAAAGTGCGTCCTCGTGTACTATGATAAGTTCCCATATAACACTGCTCCTCGGATGCCTTGGTCCCAATCGGTGAAACCATGGTATCAGAGCGCGCAAAATAGGTTCGCAGAGGCTTTTTAGAAAGGTAACCTCCAGCCCATGATTAAGATTGCCAAGTTTGGCGGCTCGTCGGTCGCCGACGCCGAACACTTTAAGAAGATCAAGGCCATCGTCGATGCCGATCCGGCCCGCCGTTTTGTGGTGGTTTCTGCCTGCGGTCGCCGTTTTAAGGGCGACACCAAGGTGACCGATCTGCTCTACTTGGTCAACGCGCACGTCAAGTACCACGTGTCGTGCGAGGAGCTGCTCGAGGACATCGGCCAGCGCTATTTTGATATCGCTGACGAGCTGGGGCTCACCTATCCCATCCGCGAAGAGTTTGCGGCCTTTGCCGAGCGTGCTCGCTCCGGTGGCTACTCTACTGAGGAGCTCGTAAGCCGCGGCGAGTACTTTACCGCTCGCCTGATGGCCGAGTACCTGGGCCTGCCGTTCCTGGATGCCGCGACGGTCGTGGCGTTCCATCATGACGGTACGCTCAGCATGAACCGCACCGCCGAGCTGGTGCAGGAGTACGGCCAGCAGGGCGGCTTTGTTATGCCCGGTTTCTACGGCGCGACGCGTGAGGGGCAGATCAAGCTGCTCGACCGTGGCGGCGGCGATATTTCCGGCTCGATTCTGGCCAAGTGCCTTGGTGCCGACCTGTACGAGAACTGGACCGACGTTTCGGGCTTCTATTCTGCCGATCCGCGTATTGTTCCCGAGGCTCAGCCCATTGCGCGCGTTACCTACGAGGAGCTGCGCGAGCTTTCGTACATGGGTGCAAGCGTCCTGCACGAGGAGGCCGTGTTCCCCGTGCGCGAGGCAGGCATTCCGCTGGTCATCAAGAACACCAACGCGCCGCAGGACCCCGGCACCATCATTAGCGAGACGGCCGACGAGGGCGAGGCGGAGCCCATCATTACCGGCGTGACCGGCAAGCGCGGCTTTGTCGCCATCAACGTGGCCCGCGACCGCACCAAGCCCCGTGTCGGCTTTATGCGCCGCGCGCTTTCGGTCTTCGAGCGCTATGACGTCTCCGTCGAGCACATGCCCACCGGTGTCGACCGCTTTGGCGCCGTGGTGCAGGAGC
>JAHYYI010000047.1:0-1914 GCA_019425045.1 Collinsella sp. | reverse complement strand
TCCGTCGAGCACATGCCCACCGGTGTCGACCGCTTTGGCGCCGTGGTGCAGGAGCAGGACGTGCACGATTCGCTGTACTCGCTCGTGGGCGACATTCAGCAGGAGGTCGAGCCGCTCGAGATCGAGGTTGTCGAGGGCCTGGCGCTTATCGCTACCGTTGGCCGCAACCTGCGCGGTCGCGCCGGCATCTCTGGCCACCTGTTTGGCATGCTTGGCCAGGCGGGCGTGAGCGTGCGTATGATTTCGCAGAGCTGCGACGAGATCAACATCATCATCGGCGTGGAGGAGAAGGACTTCGATCTGGCGATCCAGACCATTTACCGTGCCTTCTCCGATGAAAACGGCATTGTGAAGGTCTCCGACCTGGAGGCTCCCGCGCCGGCCGATCCCATCCAGGCCGCGCTCAAAAAGTAGCGACTGCTCGGTGGATTTTTGGGTCATGTCTCAAAAATCTACGGCGGGGCGTTTCGTTTCGGTTTCGTTTCGACGGGGCGGGTTTCGTGCCCGCCCCGTTCTTGTATACACTGGCAACAATAATCGGCCTGCTTGGCGTGCGGGCAAAAGCCATAACCTTTAAAGGGGGAAGCATGAAACAGTACACGGTTGCTATTTTGGGCGCGACGGGAGCTGTGGGCACCCAGATGCTCGAGTGCCTGAACGAGCAGGAGTTTCCGGTCGGTAAGCTCAAGCTGCTGGCGAGCGCGCGCTCTGCGGGCAAGACCGTTGAGTTCCGCGGCGAGCAGATCGTGATCGAGGAAGCTTGCCCCGAGGCCTTTGAGGGCTGCGACATCGTGCTCGGCGCTGCCGGCGACGATATCGCCAAGGAGCTGCTGCCCGAGGCCGTCAAGCGCGGCGCCGTCGTGGTCGACAACAGTCACGCCTTCCGCATGGATCCCGAAGTGCCGCTGGTTGTGCCTGAGATCAATGCCGACGACATCAAGTGGCATCACGGCCTTATCGCCAACCCCAACTGCGCGACCATCATCGGCCTGGTTCCCACCTGGCCGCTGCATCAGCTCGCCGGCGTGAAGCGCATGATCGTCTCGACGTATCAGGCTGCTTCGGGTGCCGGCGCTCCCGGCATGGCCGAGCTCGAGGCTCAGCTGGCCGCCCTGGGCCGTGGCGAGGAGATTCCCGAGCCGCGCGCATTTGCCGCCCAGCTCGCGAGCAACCTGATTCCGCAGATCGGCGGTGTCAAGGAGGAGGGCTTTACCTCCGAGGAGATGAAGTTGCAGAACGAGGGCCGCAAGATCATGCACCTGCCCGAGCTGCGCGTGAACTGCACCTGCGTGCGCGTGCCCGTGCTGCGCTCGCACTCCGAGAGCGTTACGCTCGAGTTTGAGCGCGACATCACGGTGGAAGAGGCCCGTGCTGCGCTGGCTGCCGCTCCGGGAGTGAAACTGGTTGACGACATGAGCGCCGAGGATGCACACGACCGCTTCCCCATGCCGATGGACACCTCCGACCAGGATTTGATTTGGGTCGGCCGTGTGCGTCGCGACATCTCGAACCCCGAGGCCGCGCGCGGCATCACCTTCTGGTGCTGCGGCGACCAAATCCGTAAGGGCGCGGCAACCAACGCCGTCCAGATCGCCAAGCTGCTCTGCGAGTAGGTTGACCTGTCCGGCGGGGGCCGGGCTTAGCTTTCAGAACGTCCTCGACCATGTGTGGCGCCTTGTCCTGCTCCTTCGGAGCCGCGGACAAGGCGCCACACTGGTCTGCGGAGTGTTCTGAAAGCTAAGCCCGGCCCCCGCCTGCGGTGACGTTGCTGCGAGCGGCTTGCGATGGGGCCGTTGTTGGTTGGGGCCGCTGGGCTGATGTGGGGACACGTGGTTGTTGCGGGCCCTGGTCCCGGCGGCGGCCTCGGCGCTTTGCGCCTGCCGCCTTTGGGGACTGTGGGGCGCGGCCGGCAGC
>JAHYYI010000046.1 GCA_019425045.1 Collinsella sp. | reverse complement strand
CCAACCGCGTGTGCTACGACATCACGTCCAAGCCGCCCGCGACCATTGAGTGGGAATAAGCGATATTCGTTGATTTCAAGCCTCCGAACTGCGACAACAGGTCGGAGGCTTCTTATTTTGCAACCTCTGTGCAACCTTTGCGGTTTCGCGCCCCGTGAACAGGGAGCGTAGCACTGTTCACGTCTGAGCCGATGTCGGCATCGATCATTGCCCGCGCTGCTTCTGCTTGCGCTTCAGCTTCCGCTGCTCGAAGCACGTCGCCCGGAGTTCCCCGCCAGAGGAGAGCTGACCGTTCCTTGCGAAACCGCGAGACCAGCTATATCCGCTTGCTGCGGGCTTGCTTGAGCCAGTTCCTCTTGAAAGGGCCTATACCTCCGAAGAACTTGTTGTACGTCTCACCGTTCTCCTTGGCTTCGTACTTGACCAAGGCAAGTTCGATAGCGCAGAGGTAATCCGCCACTTGCTCGAGGCGGTAGTCGGTCATCGAGGTCTTGCGGCGTCGGACGACCCCTTTTGAGAGGATTTTGCCCACCGAGCGGTCGAGCGCCTGCTTGACAATGTCCTGACCGTTGTCGTAATAGACCTTCACATCGTCGAAGGACTGGAAGAAGCCCAGGTGTTCAATCATGGCGGAGGAGATGTCGCGCCCCATGCGCTCCATTAGCCTTGCCGGGTCTTCGAACTGGCTGCGGCGGTAGACGAACGTGATATAGGAAATGGGAAGTTTGCGGACGAACGAGGAGAAGTAGGCGAGCATCACCTTGCGCTGCTCGATGTTAAGAAACTCATAATCCTTGTGCCCGTTCATGAGGGGCTCGGAGTGGAACGGGATATTGGGGAGGTCGGTCCTGGCGAGTTTTGACTCATAGCCCGTGACCGCTTCGGCGATACTGTCTGTCTGATCGTGAAAGACGAGTGTGAGCAGGTAGTAGCGAGCTTTGCCGCCGCGGTCGCCGCTCTCGTCGACAAAGATGCTGAGCTCCTTGGCCAATGGGGACTCCTAATGGAATGGATAAAGACGATATGAGAAAGCCATTGGGGGCCGCCTCCCCCGCGGCGCAGCTTCTTTCCGCGGGCTCGGGGTGCCACAATGGGCTTTGAGTATCGGCCCGTGCGGTAGCCCTTACCGCACCTGCGGGGAGGAGGCTTCCCATGCCCCATGTTACCTCCATCGGCCTGGACGTCCACGCGCGATCGGTCGCCGCCGCGGCGTTCAACCCCTTCACCGGCGAGGTGGTGCGCCGCAGCTTCGGCACCGACGCCTCCGAGATCGCGGAGTGGGCCCTCGGCTTCGAGGACCCGAGGGCGTGCTACGAGAGCGGCCCCACCGGCTTCCACATGGCGCGCGAGCTGCGCGCGCTCGGCCTCGACTGCGCCGTGGCCGCCGTCTCCAAGATGCAGAGGCCGGCGGCGGACGCCCGGCGCAAGAACGACCGGCGCGACGCCGAGTTCATCGCCCGCATGCTCGCCACCCACAACATCGTCGAGGTCCCGCTGCCCGACATGGCGGTCGAGGCCGCCCGGGACCTCGACCGCGCCCTCGACGACGCGACCCGCGAGCTCCGCCGCTCGAGGCAGCGCCTCAACATGTTCCTGATCAGGCTGGGCCACGTCTGGGACGAGCGCAACGCCGACGGGGCGAGGAAGAAGGCCTGGACGAGGGCCCACTGGAGGTGGGTCTCGGAGATCAGGCTCGAGGGGCCGCAGCGCGACGCGCTGGAGTACTACGTCACGGCCGCCCGCTGCGCGGAGTCGGACAGGCGGCAGCTCGAGAGGAAGGTCGTCGCGCTGGCGGGCACCGACCGCTGGCGGGCGACGGTGGAGGCGCTGTCCTGCATCAAGGGGGTCGACACCCTGACGGCCTTCAGGCTCGCGGCGGAGGCCGGGTCCTTCAGCAGGTTCCGCTCGGCGCCGGCCTTCGCGAGCTGGTGCGGGCTGACCCCGTCGGAGCACTCGAGCGGCGAGTCCGAGCGGCGCGGCGGGATAACCAAGGCCGGCAACGCGCTCGCGCGCACGGCGCTCATAGAGTCCGCATGGCACTACTCCACGTGCTCCCCGAGGCCCAAGGCCCCAGCCCCCGGCACCGACGTGCCCCCGGCGATACGCTCTAGGGCGGACGACTGCACCGCCAGGCTCCACCGCCGCCGCGAGGCGCTGGCCGCGGCGGGCAAGAGCGCGTGCAAGGCCAACGCCGCCGTGGCGCGCGAGCTCGCCTGCTGGGTCTGGGAGATCGGGTGCAGGTCCGAGGGGACCGTCCTCTAGCAGCCGGCGACAACCGACTCCCGCCGGGAGGGCCCGCGCCTCGACGCATCGCCGGCGCGAGTTCACGACCTTTTTGATGGGCAGCCCCGGGGCCGCGCCCGACAAAAGACTGGATTCGTACGATAGCGCCGGACGGAGAATCGAAATGCGGTGGGGTGCGCGGACATACCGGGCTGACCGCCGGAAGCGCACCCGCAAGAGCCCGCGGATATTAGCTTGCCAGGCAAGCGTCGACTAAGCCATGCAGCGTGCGCGGGCTCTCCCGACGGGAAACGAAAAAGCCCGGTTTCAAACCGGGCTCGAACGAACATGCCTATTGACAATGGCTTTCTCATATTAAAAATAGCCGGGGGACTCCCCCGGCACTTGGAGGTAGCTCAATGAGCCACCAACAACCTTATAGCATGCGCTGACAGTGAATACAAGAGGGGAGCGGGATGAAGCTGCTGTTGATAGTGCCCCTGAAATAGATTTGCAGCTTCTTCAAGATTACGGAACACGAGAATTGATCGTCGGAGCTGGCTTGCGATAACAACCCGAAGCTTGCCTTTGTCTGTCCGAACCTGATTCAGAGGCGCAGTGACACCATCCACGAAGGCGTGCCTGAGCTCCTTTCGTCTCGAGGCTCCCTCGCGTGCCCGGCCGCGGGCGGCTCCCGGGGCGGTCGCCGCCGTCATTTCCTGCCGCTCCTCGACTCGATGTAGGCGTCCACTGACGCCCTCGACACCAGGAGCTTCCTTCCGAGCCTGTACGAGTCGATCTCTCCCGACCAGATGAGGTCGTACGCCTTGTTTCGGCTCGCCCTCATGTACTCCTGCATCTCGATCACCGTCATCCATTCGTCCCGATCTCGGCTTCCCTCGGGCGCGGCGCATTCGGCTGTGCGTGCCATGGTTCCTCCAATCTTCCCGTGCGGCACCGCGCGAGGACACCGCACGACACCGTGTGCCTTTTCGTCTGCACGACGATTGAACCGCCTGATGGCGATTGGTGAGCACGGCAGGAGCGGAGACGGGTCGAAGTGGGTCGAGCTGGTCGTGCCTTCACGAAACGGCCATGAGCCGCGTGCCTTAGCTCGCAGCTAAGTCCCTGAAAAGTAAAAGGCACCCATGCGGGCGCCTGCCTAGTAGCTGGAGTTGTTCGGTTGTGGTCGGAATGCTCGTCTTCCGCGGTGCTGTCGTCCGGGGTCCGGCATCTGTCGTTCGCCTCTTCTGTCGTGTTTGATGTTGCGTGTTCTGCGAGCGACCTTGTGCAGGTTCTTCAACCCGTTGCCCCAGGTGCACCCGGATAAATGGTACCCATCCGTTGGGACACGACCTGCTGTGGTTGTCATTTCGGACGAATGGGAGCAGACGAACGGCGCGAGGATGCGAGCCGAATTCGAGTTAGTCAATATTGGCTTTTGAATCGGACCGATTGGGATTGCCTCATTGCCGGCAGCTCTTCGAGTCCAATCGTGAAATAGCTGCATCCAGTGCGGCTTTGTAGCCCTCTGATGCTGCTTCGTAATCTTGGATATAGGATTCTAGGTCGGAGGCGACGGCATTCGGGAAGCTCTCGACCCACCGTTTCCCCTTAGGCTTCGCCAGCCTCACCGCGCCGTCCATCCCGAATAGCCACCTGTAAAAGGTCGGAGACGGCATCGCGCTGACGCAGGCGTAGCCGATGACGTTTCTTTCGTCGCTCTCGTCGATGTGACAGAATTTGAGGTCGTGGCCGAACCTTTCGTAAACGTACTTGGCATGAGTGCCGGATACTTCCAGGAACAGCTTTCTGGCGGTGCCCGAGCCGAACATGTCGACCCGCTGGCGCGTGTCCGCGACCACGCGCGTCCTCAGCGCCTCTACCTTATCCCGATCCGACACCGGTTTTCCGGTGACAACCGGGTCCGCGATATCGTCTAGTCGGTAGAAGTAGGGACTGGGGGAACCGCCTTCGTCGATATGCATGCTCTCGAGATAGTAGCGGCCGAAGCTGAACACGATCGCCACCGGGTCCTCCTCGTACGGCCCAATCTTTACGGTCGATCCGTTCATCAGGTGAACCTGCTTCTTGAAGGCGAGCCTTTCGTTCATGCGGATCGCTCGGGATGCGGCATGGAGGACGTTGAAAATCGCGTCGGTGTCCCTGCCGGCCTTGCGGTCGACGAACACGGTCTCCACGCTTTCGTCGACGTCATAGTCGGAGGAGAATGCGAGCACCTTCGAGGAGATCTTGTCCTTCCGCCCCTCGCCGATGAAGGAGCTCGTCCCCAGCACGTCCGAGATGAGGATCGCCTCCTCGGATGACAGGGGTTTGTTTACGGCCCTGAACCCGACGTTCTCGCCGTGGCCAGGTATCGCCATGCGGATTCCCATGGGCATGCTTTCGCTTATCTGGTGCAGGTCCTTGAGAATGGCGTTCTCCGACGTCGGCCTCTCGGAGCAGATGCCTATGACGCGCGCGATTTCCGATGCGGATATGCCCGTCCTCTCATCGGTGAAGCGGACGAGGAGGTCGAGGACGGACAGGATCCTGCTTCTCGATGTGCCGCTCGCCGCGAATCCGGCTTCCTTTAACTCGGAGATCTCCTCCTCGGTGAATGTCCTAGACATTGCAGGTCCTCCATAAACAGCTTTATTGCCTATGAAATTGTAGGCAATCCAAACCAGTCAGAGGAGACGAAATTCCGATGGCGGTTGAAAATAAGGGTCGAAGCAATGGAAGAGAGAGTAGGGAGCCAACTATGAACGACGCCGGACGGGCGGTGAACGCCCCGACGATTTCGTCAGCCGATGCCGTAGCGGAGGCGGCGTGCGATAACGGAAGGAGGATCCTCGGCTTTTCGCCGGAGCAGCTGATCGCCGCTTGCGGTCTGGCCTTGATGGGCATCGCTGTTTTAGTCGGGTCGAACTACAGCCTCTCTATCGCCAAAGGTGATTTCAGGCTTGATCTGCGCCCTGCGTGCTAGGCGATGCGCCCACGCGGAAGCAACAACCGCTGTTGTGGGACGCGGCGTCGTCGACGCGTGACGCGCCCCAAGGAATTAACTCTCGATTCGAATGATAGGAGACGATATGGAATGCAATGATTTCCCCGAAGTTGGCACCAGGTTGACGTACGGGGAGGCGATCCCCGTTTACGATCGCTTCGAGCGGTCGATGCTCGAGAAGGCGTACGGGGCCGGGCTCCTGCCCGCGGCGGGGCTGTACGACCTGCTCTGGCAGCTTGAGTCGCTCGCGCAGAAGTTCGGAATCGAGGGCAAGGGGGGCCTTCTCAAGGCTCAAGAAGGAGATTCGGTCGTTTTCGAGCGAGAGGACCGCTCTGGCGAACGGGGTGAACGGCGAGAGGTTCTACCTTTTGCAGAACCAATCGGCGCTCAAGCAGCATGATGAGACTCATCTTTTCAAGGTCGGAATCGACGGAAACAAGCTTGCTGATGACCTCGACGAAGCTCTCGAGCTGCTTTCGAAAGAGGCCTCAAAGAGCGACGAGTACGGCGATACGTATTCGCGCGACTGGATGGAGCGAGCTTCCGACAAGCAAGAAAAAGACCCTTTCTTGAAATGGGCCGGAATCGGGTTTTGCGCGATGATGGTCTGCCTCGGAATCTCGATGCTCGTCCATTCGGTCTTCCAGATCGGCTTCTGCTCCAAGTGGTTTCTCTGATGCGGAAGCTGGCAACTAGGACGACCGTCGTTCAGGTCATCAACTCATAGACGCGTCAACGTGGGGCTTCTCGTTTCGTCGATAGATGACGGAGATGTTTGACCTGCGAATTTGCCACCAGCGTGCAAGCCACGGCGCTGCCTCACCTGCGGTTACGGACTGGTGGCTTGCGCCCGGGAAGGCATGAACCCTACGGACATTCCTCGCGCTCCCGCCCTTAAAACCGGCCACGATGGTCTTTAGGGCGGGAGCGCGAGGTCCACGCCCTGGGTTCGAAGTCACTCTGCGCTCGTGTCCCCAAGGTAATTTCCGTCTCTGTAGATGACCTTTTGAGGCCCCATGAGCTTCAGCCCCTCACCGCAGATAATCAGCATCCCTTGTTCAACCAATGAGGGAAGACGGTCAGTTGGGTACGAGATATCGTAACGCTTATGCGATCCGATTCTCTTGAAGTACACACCCGAGAACGATTGGGCTTTTCCATATCGGTCGGGATCGGATTCTTCGTCGTCGGGGCAAGCAAACAAGGCGGCCTCGGGGGAATCGTCGCCATCGAGATAAAAAACGGGAAACTCAAGAGGATTGCCTTTAGGAACGGCCGCCGATGCCACGTAGTTGCAGAGCTTCCACTCCTCGCTTTTCTGCACGCAATCGCTTTCGATGCCGAGGAGGCTTCGCATTTCAGTATCGATGCTGTAAGAACCTAGGACTAAGTAGAAAGCCAAGAGGACTGACGACCGGGCGCTTTCCATCTCGGTCCAATCGTAGAGATTGTCTTTGTGAGCAATGCCGTTCCTCATCGTTCGAGCGCTTTGGAGTGCGCGAATTATCGACTCGTACGTATCCTCGCTTATCGCCGTATCGAGAAGGTCTTCATTGCGGCTGTACAGCTGCTGCTTCTCGCAAACATAGTCGCCGAAGAACCTTGTGAGCCTACCGAGGTCTAAGACATATTCGAAACCATCCGTGAAAAGCTCATCGTTGATTTCGATTTCTCCGTCCTTGACTTCTATGTGTCGCGATTTGTCGGGAACGCCATCTCTTTTCGCAGGCAGGTAGTAAGGGTTTTCTCCGAGCTTTTTGCCGTAGTAAATACGCCTACTCTTCGATTTCGAAGTCTTATGTATGGCGTAAAGAAATCTGTACAGGAATTGTTCGAGCGATTTGAAGTACTCCAACGCGATGGGGGCGAAATCTATGCATCCTGCATGCGTTAAAGAATCCCTTAGCCATTCTGCGGTCTGGAAGCTTACTGCGAAATCCGTGTCACCGGTCAACGCCGAGTATCTGCCGTCTACGACAAAGCTCTTGTCTATGGCCATTCTCTGTTCGGACCCCAATTCCACGTCTGGTTTGTAGCCGATCAGACGGTCTCGGATGTCTCTCCTGAAATGGCCCATGCGCAAATGGTTAAGCGATTTGGTTATGCTCAAGCCATAGTAGGAACGCGCTTTCTGCCTAAGCTCAACCACAGCCTCCTCGAATTTGTCGAACTCCTCTTGTGGAAAGAACAGGCGGAAGAACTCTTTAACCGAGATGTAGGGCGTAGCGTCCTTCACCGACTCGTAATTGAGAACCTCCCTCTTCGCTCCGTCCATAACCAAAGAGACGTAGGTGATTTTCGATACCCCAAAGTTTTCCCTCAGCGAATCCTCAAGCTCTTTCGGGAGACTCTGGTCTAATCCAGGTTCCTTGAATACAAAAACGCTCGGGGAGCCATCGACATCCACCTTGATTATGCGGACCACCCTCTTGCTCGCTTTGAGGACGGTCGGCCCGGCTAGGCCGTCTTTTGGGAGATATTGGTAAGCATCGCTTCTGCGAACGCGGGCACGTAGTGTTATGTATCCATATTCTGTAAGAAGCATGGAAATCGACTCGCAAATCAGTCGATACATGCACTCATTGGCTCTGTCCATGATGAAGGTATAGTTAAGCCGTTCGGACCCTGAGACATTGCATAGATTTTCAGGTATTAAAGAGGTTCCTCCCCTCGACTCGGAATAGCCGCTTTCATCCCTCCAGCCATCTCGAATTTTCTTCAACTCGCTTAAGCCTTCTCCAAGAAGGAATTCTTTGTAGATCGGTTCGCTATTCATCCAATACCTCGTTTTCTCTGCGTGTTTACAGCCTTGCACGAGCGAATCGCTCCCATAGGCGTATCGCGGACCGCATATGAAAAAGGAGGCTACGGAGGCGGGCCAAAAGTGCTGGCTCGGGCCATGCCGCCGTCACCTATATTTTCAGGCTCCATTGCCTGCGTTGGATGGCATTATCTCACCGCGTTGCCTCGGGAGCCATCCCGTGCGGCGGACAAAGGCAAACCCAGGGGCAGTTAGTGGAGAAGCCGCTATTAGGCCCCTAATCGCGAAAGCGGTTCAACTCATGAGTAAGCCACCTGAGACTACTCACTTTTCCCACGAATGGCGAAGGGTCGCGACCTGGGGTTTTGCAAATGGCGCGCAAACCACCCGCGCTGATTCACTTACTATGGCCGGGAGGTCAGCAAAAACAGTTCTTTGTCAGAAAGGATTTACGAGGTCTGCGCCGAGAGAGACAGTCTAAAGGGAAAGGTCAGGGACTACGAGCGGGTCAGGCGGGCCATTGGCACGGAACAGGCGGACAGAATATTAGAGGCCGCTTACCAGCAGGAACAGGCTGAAAAGGAACGGAAACGGGCCGCAAGGCAAAAAACAAGGGTAGGCGCACGGTAATCACCAAAACCGGAGGGTGTTCCAGTGAATGCCCTCCTGATTTATTGGTTGATTTTCAATCTCAACGCAACAGCCTGAACGGGCCCCGCGTTTCCGCAGC
>JAHYYI010000045.1 GCA_019425045.1 Collinsella sp. | reverse complement strand
TGCTGCCGGGCGTTACGTCGAGCGCTATCTGCGAGGCATTTGGCTGGGAGCGCGGCGCCGACCGCAGCTGGGACGAGGCTCCGGTCTATCGCGGCATCATTACGGCCATCATTGGCATCTCTGCCGTGCTGGTGCTTATGCCCGGCGTCGACCTGTTCCAGATTATGATGACCTCGCAGGTCATTAACGGTGTGCTGCTGCCCGTAGTGCTGGTGTTCCAGGTGGTTATCGCTGCCGATCGCCATATTATGGGCGGCAACCGTAACGGCCGCGTGTGGAATGTACTCACGTGGGCGACCATTGGCGTGATTACGGTGCTGACGGTTGTCATGTTTGTCCTGCAAGCGATGGGCTACAGCGCTTAACGACTGCTTTTGCTTCCGAACAGGCCGCAGCGATGGGCTGCGGCCTGTTTTTTGCCTGCTATAGGGTGTTAGTTATATGGCAGTGGGCAAAAAATGCCAAATATGAGTACTGCTGCTAAGCGAATAGCATTTACATTCAAAAAGATAATGAACATAACATATAATATGTTCATTAAAATTGGCTTCAATACGCCATAAACCAGTCAGATTGGCTGCTTTCGGGGGTTGTAGGGGTCGCTCGGTCGTCATTTTGGGTGGTTTTGCCTGCTACTAAAATGGTAACAGTACTCATATTTGCCCTTTTTGCCCACGACCTCTTGGAGCCGGCTCGAAAAGAGCGATTTTGGGGCTTGGAAACAACGCTCGGGGCGGCGAGGCGTCCAGAATTCGGTTACAAGGAGGGCGTTCCTCGGCTGTGTCAGGAGTGTCCCTAAGTGCCGGCACATAAGGAGCGTCCCTAACTGCCGCAGGGGGCGTCGGCCGTGGCCGACGCCCCCTGCGGGTGTAAGCAGATTTGGCTGCGCGTTACTTGTCGCCGCCGAGCTTGTGCGGCTTGTAGGCGAGAGCGTTGACGAGCGCGTCGCCGGCGGACTTGACGGCTGCCGGTTGCGGATCGTTAACGTGGTCCTCGGGGTGCACGGGCAGGTCTTTCTTGACTGCATCGTGGATGAGATTGAGGTACTCGGTCACGCCGGTAGTCGACAGGTGCGTGCCGTCGCCGTCGAACAGGTCGTTGCGATTGGCGCTGTATCCGTACCAGTCGATAACGCGCACGTTCTTGTAGCGCGTGGCGGCATTTGCGATAGCCTGGTTGGTGGAACCCACCCACGGCTGCGGACTGCGTGTGTTCACAAACGCGACGATACGCTTGTCGCCGGCATCGGCCATGATGGCATCGATCTGGTCATCAGTTACCAGACCATTGGTGCCCAGTGCAAAGACCACGACCTTGCCGGCAAGGTTCTGTTGGAGATAGCCCTCAAATGTTGCGCGGCCTGCATCGAACTGGCGGCCCTTTTCGGCATCGATGTGACTGTGGGGGAACACGCCGTCAAAGGAATCGACGGCGCGCAGCGACACGGAGTCGCCGATCATCAGCAGGTCGTAGGATCCGTCGGGGAAGCCGTCGTTGTCCTTGTCGGTGTCGTCGGCTGCCTGCTGGTCTTTGGGTGCGGTATTCTTGGCTTCTTTGTTGAGGATTTCGGCACCTTCACCACTTAACGCGGAGGTCTCCGGCACAAAGATGAGGCCTCCTAGGGCAATGATCAGCACGACGCCGCAAGTGGCGCACACGGGAATATGCGCACGCACCCAGCTTGCGGGCGTGGCGGTTCCGTCGCGGAACTCGGAAACGGTGCGCCCAAAGGCGCCTTTCCTAAACGGAGTCTCGATAAAGCGATAGCAGCACTCTGCCACGGCGACCACCACAAGTACCTGCAAGATGTACTGCCACCAGGGCGTATCGTTGATGTTGGCGACCGGGTTCATAAGCAGCAGCAGCGGATAGTGCCACAGATAGATACTGTACGAGCGCTTGCCGACCCACACGAGCGGCTCGGCGGCAAGAGCGCGCGCGACCAAGCTCTGGGGCTGTACGCAGGCGGCGATGACCATGAGCGTGAGGATGGAGCACAGCAGCGTGCCTCCGCGATATTGGAAAGCGGTGTAGCCGTTGGTGAGCGCGACCATAGCCGCAAGGCCGACCAGGCCCACAACGCCCAGCACGTCGATGGACGCAGGTGAGGACCAAAAGCGTGTGAGCGCACTCGGCTGAGCTGGGGCGGTCTCGGCTGCGGAATCGGTCTGCTCGCCATGCCCACCCTTGGCGTTCTTGTCGAGCTTACCGCGCTTGGCAGCGCTCACTAGGCGGTCGAGTCCCAGGCGATGGGCAAGGCGAACCGGCGCCAGGTCGCGGTCGGGGATAAATGCCATCCATGCACCCAACAGCAGCGAGAACACGCGGGTATCCGTGCCGTAGTACACGCGGCTGGGGTCGGCGGCAGGGTTGTAGAGCACCATCATGGCAAGGGCGGATACCGCTGCGAGCCCTAGGACCACACGGCGCGTGTTGGGTTTGCTCACATGCATGGACACCATGGCAAACAGCAGCGGTGGCCAAATCAAATAGAACTGCTCTTCGATGGCGAGCGACCAGAAGTGCGTGAGCGGCGAGGGGTCGCCCAGAGCATTGAAGTACGAAATATCCTGCGCAATCTGCCACCAGTTGTTGAAGAATAGCAGCGACGGCAGGATATCGGGGCGCATCTTGGTGAGCATCACGTGGTTGAAAATGGTGCACAACGCGCAAGTCACCACCACAACGGTTACCACGGCGGGGAATAGGCGGCGAATGCGGCGGATCCAGAAGCTCTTGAGGTCGATGCGGCCGGTCTTGGCTACTTCGTTGAGCAGCAGGCGCGTGATCAGATAGCCCGAAAGCACAAAGAAAATCGTGACGCCGAGCAAGCCGCCCTGCGCCCAGGTGAGGTTGAGGTGGTAGAGCACCACCGCGACAACGGCGAGTGTGCGTAGGCCATCGAGGGCGGGGATATAACGGGACTTGGGGCGAGCGGGCGTCTGATGGTCGGCAGCCGGTGAGCAGACACCGTCGTTGGCGCTGGCGTGCGCGGACTTGCTGGAGGACGCGGGCGTACGACGTGAGTCCGCGCCACGGTGTGTCTCGTTGGTGCGGGGTTTGCCCTGCGGACGTTCGTGCGGAGTCTGCGCCTGGGCCGTGCGGCGTCGGCCGCGTGAGCTCGATTGCGGGAGTTGTTCCATAAAATATCATCCAATGACGAGAATAGTCAGCACATATTCATTGTAGCCGCCTGCTCCTGTGAATGCTTGCTGCTGGCGCAACCTCAAGCGCGCGTCCACATCAAAGTGAACTAAAGTTATAGGGGGTGCGAAGGCGCACAATCGACGGTCGACGGTGGGTGCAAAGCCCGCAGACGAGGAGGTTTCCATGGCAGATAACGGCATCGTTGCGGTGTTCGGCAGTATGAACATGGACCTTTCGGTGGCGTGCGAGCGCATGCCACGTGCGGGCGAGACCGTCGGCGGCAGCGGGTTTATCACCAACGCTGGCGGCAAAGGCGCCAACCAGGCCGTGGCAGCTGCGCGCATGGGCGCGCGCACGTGCATGATCGGCGCGGTCGGGCGCGATGCGTTTGGCGATGCGCTGGTGGCGGGACTTCAGGATGCCGGCGTGGGCGTTGAGTTCGTGGCGCGGCGCGACGACGTGGAGACGGGCACGGCGACCATCATCCGCTGCGAGAGCGATAACCGCATCGTGCTGTCTCCGGGCGCCAACCATGCGCTTACGGGCGATGATGTGGCCTGTGCGCTGCGCTATCTGGTGGCCGATGAGCTCGACCGCGATGCCTGTGGGCTCGCCCCCGCGGCCGGCAGCGTCTTTATCGCCCAGGGCGAATGCGATCTGATGGCGACGGCCGAGGCGCTTGCCTGCGCTCACGAGCTGGGGTTCTATACGGTCTTTAATCCGGCGCCTGCCTGTGAGTTGCCGGCGGGTGCGTGGCCCGCAGTCGACCTGGTCTGTCCCAACGAGACCGAATGCCAGGCACTGACGGGCATTCTGCCCGCAGATGACGCGAGTTGTGCCGAAGCGCTTAATGGCCTGCGCGCCAAGGGTGCCGGAGCTGCGGTCATCACGTTGGGCGGCGCCGGATCGGTTACGCTCGGCGATGACGGTGAGCCGCTGCGCATGCCGGCGCTTTCGAGCGCGGTGGTCGACACCACGGCGGCCGGCGATACGTTTATCGGCGCACTTGCAGCTACCCGTCTGGAGGGCCTGCCGCTCTTTGAGTGCATGGCCGCGGGCGCTCGCGCCTCGGCGGTGACGGTGTCGCGCTTGGGTGCTCAGCAATCGATTCCCACGCGTGCCGAAGTTGAACATTGGTTTGGTTAAACGATAAAGACGGAGAAGCGGAGTAGAACAATGGCAACCAAGAAGCTGATCCTTGATCTGGATATGGGTGTGGACGATGCGATGGCGCTCGCCTATGTCATCGCGAGTCCCGAGGTGGAGCTCGTCGGCGTCACCACGTGCTTTGGCAACGTGCGCGTCGAGCAGTCGGCGCACAACTGCTTGGCGGTGCTCGACCTGTTGGGTCGTCCCGAGGTGCCGGTGTACCTGGGCGCCGATCGTCCCATGAAGGCGACCGAACCCTACACGCCGCCGGCGTCCACCACGCTTATCCACGGCAAGAACGGCATTGGCGGCGCAAGCGTGCCTGCCTCGCCGTACGAGCCGGTGGGCGCGACGTCGGCCGACGGCAACGCTGCGGTCGATTATCTGATCGATGCCGCGCGCACCTATGGTCCCGATCTGGTCTACGTTGCGACCGGCCCGCTCACCAATCTGGCGCTTGCCCTGGAGCGCGATGCGGCGGCGATGATGTCCATCGGCCGCGTGGTCGTGATGGGCGGCGCCCTTACCGTGCCCGGCAACGTGAGCGCGGGCGCCGAGGCCAACATGGCAAGCGACCCCGAGGCTGCCGACGCCGTGTTGCGCTCGGGCCGCAAGCTCACCATGGTGGGCCTGGATGTGACGCACCGCGTGGTGCTCACGCGCCGCGACATTGCCGGCTGGACGGGCTCGGGCACCATGGCGGGCTGCGCATTTGCGAGCATGGTCGAGCACTACATTGGTTCGTACGAGATGAACGCACCCTACCTGGGTGGTTGTGCGCTGCACGACCCGCTGGCCGTTGCCGTGGCGATTGACCCCACGCTCGTGGGTGCGCTCGGCTGCAATTTGCGTGTTGATCTGCTGGGCGAGTATCGCGGCCGCACCATTTGCGACGAGCGCCGCCTATCCGATCCGGACAAGAGCGCGCTTGTGGCGCTGACCGTGGATGCTCCGCGCTTCCTGTCCGAGTTCAAGACACGTATGGCCCGTGTCCTTGGCTGATCCGCAAGATTGAGACGGCCTCCCAATCGTTTCAACGCTTCCAAAACCGTTCACGGACGATATGCTACCGTTGGTCGGCTGTGGACGGTGCTCCCCGCGAAGATATGGGCTATCATTCTTTGCTGCGCGGATTGTTACTTCTAGGGAGGCATGCCCGCGCCTCGATACAACGGATTGTTACTGGTAAGGCATGACCGCGATAGCTCGGCTATTTGCAGTCATGCCTTTTCTTTTTGATAATTCCGAAAGGAGGTTCAATAATGCTTGCGATTAAAAAGCTCAACAACAATGCCGTTCTTTGCCGCGACGGGCAGGGGCGCGACGTGATCGCCATGGGCAGGGGCGTCGGGTTTGGGGGAGAATTTCCCCGCGAGCTGCCGCTCTCTAAGATTGAGCATACGTTTTATGACATCGACCCCAAAGGGCAGGACGTCATGCGCGACCTTCCTTCTGAGATCGTGATGTTCACGGCCAAGGTGATGGACATCGTCGCCAACGAGCTGCCCTATGATCTGTCGACCAAGGCGACATTGTTCATGGCCGATCACCTGTCATTTGCGGTGGAGCGCGCGCAAAAGGGTTTTCGTATTGCGATGCCTCTCGCCTATGAAGTGCGCGAGACATATCCTAAGGAATACAAAGCGGCGCAGTTTATCGTTATGAGGCTCGAAAAGGAGCTTGGTGAACGACTTCCCAAAGAAGAGATTGCCAGCATTGCCATGAATCTCGTCAATGCGCGGGTTGTTCAGGCCATCGAGACCGCGAGCAAACCCACCAAGCAGTTTGACGATATGCTAGAAGATGTCACTGAGATCGTCGAGAGTGATTTTCGCATCATCGTTGACCGCGATTCCTACGATTTCACTCGCTATGCCACGCATCTGCGGTACCTGTTCAAGCGCATTCAAGCCGGCGAGTCGCTGAACAGCGCCAACATGCAGATGTACAAGAACTTTCGTGAGGAGTTTCCGCAGTTGGCAGAGTGCGTGAAGCATATCGGTTCCTATTGTCGTGAAACGTGGGACGCCACGCTCTCCGAGGAGGAGGAACTCTATCTGATGATCCATCTCAACCGGATCATCTCCAAAAAAGGATTGTAACCCGTAGCCATTCGGGGCATGACCTTTGCCGATTCGAACAGTAAGCCAAGATTGTGCAAAGGAGCCAATGATGGCAAATTACAAAAAGGTGGCAGAGCAGATTCTCTCCACTGTGGGCGGGGCGGAAAACGTGGCTTCGGTTACGCATTGCATGACGCGCCTGCGCTTCAACCTCAAGGATGAAAGCCTCTCGAATGATGAGAAGCTTGAGGACATCTCGTCTATCATCAGCGTCGTGCACGCCGGAGGGCAGGTGCAGCTGGTGGTCGGGCCCACGGTCGACAAGGTCTACGACGAGGTTTGTAAGCAGGGCGGATTCGAGGTCACGGTATCGATTGACGAGGAACTCGATGGCCCTCAGCTTAGCTGGAAGGAGCGCTTGGCGCCCAAGCACCTCTTCAATCAGCTGCTCGATGCCGTGAGCGGCGCTATCACCCCGATCCTTCCGATCTTTTGTGTCGCCGGTATCTTCAAGATGCTCGTTATTCTGTTTGGGCCCGAAGGCGCCGGTTTTATGTCCGAAACGAGCGACCTGTATCGGATCCTTTCCCTGGTGGGCGATGCGGCGTATTACTACTTCCCGGTGTTTGCCGCCTATAGCTCGGCTAAGAAGTTCAAAACGAGTCCTGTGCTGGCACTGCTCATCGCTGTTGTGATGATTTATCCCGACATGCTCGCTATTGTTGAGGACGGAAAGCCTTTCAGCGTCTTCGGCATCCCCATGCAGCTCGTCAACTACACCCAGGCTGTTCTTCCGGTCATCTTGATCACCTGGGCCCAGTCCTATGTTGAGCGCTTCTTTAAGAAGATCTCGCCTGATATGTTGCGCATTCTGATCGTACCCGTGGGTACGGTGCTCGTGATGTTGCCGGTCGCGCTGTGCCTCTGCGGCCCTGCCGTCCAATTTGTCATGGGCCTTGTGGCCGATTTCATCATTTGGCTCGCCTCTGTTGCCGGTCCCGCTGCGACCGCGGTTATCGGCGCATTCTGGAATCTGATCATCGCCACCGGCATGCACGTGCCGATCTATACCGCCATATTGCCCGCCGCGCTCCAGAACGGTTACGACGCCATCTTATACCCCGGCACCGCGGTTGTAGCCTACACCACGCTTGCCATCGCGCTCGCCTATGGCCTGCGCGCTAAGGGCAAGGAGAGTCGAGCCACGGGCTGGAACTTGTTCATCACCTATGCCTTCGGTCGCGTGAGTGAGCCCATCATCTACGGCATCCTGTTTCGCGACAAGAAGGCTCTTACCTGGAACATGATTGGTGGTGCTGTCGGTGGTCTGCTGGTAAGCCTTCTTCATGCCAACGTCTATATCTTCACTGGCGTTGGTTTCCCATGGATGAACGTGCTCATGTTTGCTCAGGATATCATCCCTGGCACCATCGGGTGTCTTGCTGGCGGTGCCGTGACGTTTGCGTTGGCGATGATTTTTGGATTTGAAGGACAGGAGAAGATGCCGTTGAAGTCCAAGAGCGGCGATTCTGAGGCCGTTGAATCCGTCGAGGCATAAGAGGCTACTACACAAATATGCTCCCCAGCCGTTGCGCGGTCCGACCCCTTGGCCGCGCAACGGTACTGTGCTGTTGCGCGGCACTTGCCGAGTCCGTTGCGTTCGACAGTGTGGGCCGGGAATTTGATAGAAAGGACGACACCATAATGTTTAGAGAAGATTTTTTATGGGGCGGGGCTCTGGCTGCAAACCAGTGCGAGGGAGGATGGAACGAAGGCGGTCGCGGTTTAGCCAATTCCGACATGCTGCCGTTTGGCGATCAACGCATGGACGTCATGCGGGGAGACCTTGATCCGCGTGCGTTGGCACCCGACAGCTTCTATCCCGCTCGCAAGGGCATTGATTTTTACCATAGGTACAAGCAGGATATTGAACTGTTTGCCCAGATGGGTTTTAAATGCCTGCGCTTATCAATCGCCTGGAGCCGCATTTTTCCCAAAGGAGACGAAGCCGAGCCCAATGAAGAAGGCCTTGCCTTTTACGAGGATGTTTTTAGGACGTGTCGCGCGCATGACATTGAGCCTTTGGTGACGCTCAACCACTATGATGTCCCCATGCATCTCGTCGATGCGTATGGCGGATGGCGCGATCGCAGGTTGGTCGACCTGTTCGAGCGATATTCGCGTACCGTGTTCGAGCGCTATCGGGGATTGGTCAATTATTGGCTGACCTTTAACGAGATCAACATCATGACGCAGGCGTGCTTTATGGCGGCGGGGATCATCTTCGAGCAAGGGGAGAATCGCTATGCAACGGTTCACACGGCCGTGCACCATGTATTGGTTGCGAGCGCCCGTGCGGTCGGGGCGTGTCATGAACTGTGCCCTGGGGCGAAGATCGGTTGCATGCTCAACGCAGGTGTCTTCTATCCGGCTACATGTGATCCGGACGATGTGCTGGCTGCGCAGGCTGAGAATCGCAGCCATTACATGTTTACCGACGTCCAGGTGCGCGGTGCGTACCCGAGCTATGTTCTCAAGGAATACGCCCGCCATGGTTTTGAGGTGCCCTATCGGGATGATGACCGCGAAGTACTGGCTGCAAACCTGGTCGATTTCGTCTCGTTTTCGTATTACTCGACGCGCGTCGCAAAAGCGCATGCGGAAGGTCAGTTCGATTCGAACCTTCTTCGCTCGGCGCCTAATCCGTATCTAAAACAGGAGCCTTGGGGGAGGTTTATCGACCCCAAAGGGCTGCGCGTCACCATGAATGAAATCTGGGATCGCTATCAAAAGCCGCTGTTCATCGTCGAAAACGGTTTGGGTGCTCCTGATGTGCCGGAAGATTCGGGTGAAATAGAAGACGACTATCGAGTTGAATACCTGCGGGCCCACATCGAGGCGATGAGGGAGACCGTCGAGCTCGACGGGGTGGAACTCATGGGATATACCTGTTGGGGCCCGATCGATTTGGTTTCGGTCGCCACAGGACAGATGCGTAAGCGCTACGGGTTTATCTATGTCGATCGAGACGATAGCGGTGCGGGCTCGTTTGAGAGACGTAAAAAGAAAAGCTTCGAATGGTACCGACGCGTAATAGCAAGCAATGGCGAAGACCTTGCGTAATAACGTTAAGATGGACAAATGCGCCCGTTGGGGGAATAGTCGTGCCACTTCGCTTGACAACAGGCTAAACTAGCTATTAAACATTTACTATTCTGTTTAGATTGAATTTGCGGTCGTTTAGTTGCCGAGTCACGGGGCGGTCAAGCCACGATGCTCGGCCGCGACCGATGCTAGGGGGAACGATGGCTAAAGCAAGCGTCCGCGAGATCAGCCGCATTACCGGCTTTTCGCCCGCAACCGTGTCCAACGCGCTCAACCGCAAGCGCAGCGTGAGCGAGGAGACCGCCAAGGTCATCCTGGAGTGCGCGC
>JAHYYI010000044.1 GCA_019425045.1 Collinsella sp. | reverse complement strand
TGCGGGAACGGCCTATTTGCTCAATGTGTTCGGCTGAGATCGGAAATCAACCCCGAACGTATAAAGGGAGGTCCCCGGTATCTGCCGCGTGTGCTACGACCTCACGCCTAAGCCTGTCGGCACGGTCGAGTGGGAGTAAACTTCTACTCTTTTGGGCGAATTGCATTGACGGAGAGGGGTCCCGCGCAAACGTGTGCGGGACCCCTTTCGTTTTACTGTTCGGTTAATGCTGCGGATCGTTTTGGAAGGCTTGCGAGCATAGTGGTCCCGTTCTCGGAACTTGCTTCGACCTCTACGGCGCCACCGTGAAGCGCTGCAATCTCCCAAACGAGCGCTAGCCCGAGTCCTGCGCCGCCGTATGCCCTGCTGCGGGATTTATCCAGGCGAAAGAACGGTTGGAAGATGCTCTCACGGTACTGTTTGGGTATTCCCGGGCCCTGGTCCTCGACTCGCAGGAACACGTGGCTGTCGTTGTCGCAGATGGAGACGTTGACAGTCGAGCCGGGGCGGCTGTAACGGATGGCATTTTCGACCAGGTTAAACACCAGCCGATAGAGAAGCGTGTCGCTCCCGATTACTAAAGCGTCTCCAGCACAATTGAGGGCTATGCCCTTATTTTCGGCAAGTGGCGCTAGGTCGGTGAGGACCTCTTCGGACAAGGGACCAAGTTCAACATCGTCCTCGCAAGGAACGCTGCGGAGCTCACTCATCTCGAGCAATACCTTGGCCATTCGAGACATGCGCTCGGTTTGTTCTTGTAGCAGGCCGAGCAGCTCGGCTGTTTCGGGTTGCAAACCGGAGTGTTCGGAGATGAATAGTTCAATCTGTGCTTGCATAAGGGCGAGCGGGGTGCGCAGCTCGTGTGCGGCGTTGCCGGTAAACTGACGCTGTGCAGAGAACCCTTCGCCAAGACGAGCGATCATGTCGTTGAAAGAGGCGCTGCATCGTTGTAGCTCGGTGGGCACATCTTCATTGAGTCTGATTTCGCTTAGGTTGTCAGGTTGCACACGCTCAACCTGAGCTGCAAAAGCCCGTAGCGGTTTGAGTGCACGGCCGCTCACAAAGTATGCCAGCGCGCCGCCAAGGAGTGTGACTCCAGCCGTGATGTACCAGGCTGTCGTGCCAAAAGACTCCTGTGCGTCGTTTACGACGATCGTGACCTTGTCATCGAGGGCTGCTTTCGTTGGGTCGAACGCCTGGAGCGAATCTTCGCCGGTTGCGTTAAAGGCCGAGATGTCGCTGCCGATGGCATCCATGTAGCGCATGCCCGTATAGCCGACCAGGCAGTTCGTCAGCACGCATGCCGCACACGTGAGCAGTGCCGTCATAATCGTTATGCGCCATTGCAGCGAAAGCCCTTTCATTCTCCATCCTCCATAACGTAGCCCTCTCCAATCCGATTGCGAATCGGGTCGTATCCCAAAGCGCCGCGCAACTTTTTTCGGAGCGACGAGATGTGAACGCGGGTTGCGTTGCTAAAGCTGTTCACGGTGCTATCCCAAACGTGCTCTATAAGCTCCTCTTGGCTTACCGGTCGCCCCTGATTAAGCATCAGGTATTCCAAGATTCCCGTTTCCTTGCGTGTAAGAGATAGAGCCTCACTGTCCACGGAAGCGATGCGCGCCTTGGTGTCAAAGTTGAGCTTTCCGCAGGTTAATACTATGTCGCTTTGTGCGAAGCGCCTGAGGGTAAGGCTGCGGATCCTTGCCGCAAGTTCGTCCAGATGAAACGGCTTGGTAAGGTAATCGTTGGCGCCGGCATCGAGTCCGGTGACTTTATCGGATACTTCGCCACGTGCGGACAGAATCAGTACCTTGGTCTCGCAGTCGGTTTTCCTAAGTTCCCTGAGCACGGTCATGCCGTCGATACGGGGGAGATTGAGGTCGAGCACCACGAGGTCAAAGACTTCGACGCCCAGCAGGTCGAGCGCCTCCTGTCCATCGTGACAGCAGTCGACGCTGTACGCCAAGTTTCGCAAGCTGCGCGCGATTGCATCGCACAGTGCTCGCTCGTCTTCGACGATCAAAATACGCATAACAGTCTCCTTGCACATTCCATATCGCGCTTAACACGGATTTTATAGCCGATATGGTCCAATGGTCGCGTAACGAAAGGAGTGGTCGTGTTGTTCAAAGCGGTAAAACCCGTGGTACAGGTCGCTTTGTTGATCGTCGGAATTACCATGGTGTGCTTTGGTGTTATGCGTGGCGAGGCGGATGCCGTGCTGGCCAAAGCGATTAGGCTGTGCTTGGAGTGTATCGGAATTGGATAAAAGAGAAAACACTGCGTCGCATGTTTTGGCCCGATTTCGCGGATTCATTCAGGCGGCGGCGACGCTTGCGACCAATATTCATCTGCCCAATTTTGCCAAGGGAGGCATTTACCAAGGGGCGGGCAAGGCCGTCTGTGTGCCGGGACTCAACTGCTACTCGTGTCCGGCGGCTTCGGGTGCGTGTCCCATCGGCTCGTTTCAGTCGGTGGTGGGCTCGTCTAAGTTTAGCTTTTCGTATTACGTCACCGGAACGCTCATTCTGATCGGCGTACTGTTGGGGCGTTTTGTATGCGGCTTTTTGTGCCCGTTTGGATGGCTGCAGGAACTTCTACACAAGATTCCCGGCAAAAAGCTATCAACGAAAAAGCTCAAGCCGCTCACGTACATCAAGTATGCCGTGCTGCTGTTTGCCGTGGTGCTGCTGCCTGTCTTGGTGGTCAACGATGTGGGCATGGGCGACCCGTTCTTTTGCAAGTACATCTGCCCACAGGGCGTGCTCGAGGGTGCGATTCCGCTGTCCATCATGAATACGGGAATCCGCTCCGCGCTGGGAAAGCTCTTTACCTGGAAGCTCGCGATTCTCATTGCGGTTGCGGTGCTGAGCGTGTTGTTCTACCGCCCCTTCTGCAAATGGATCTGCCCCCTCGGTGCGTTTTATGCGCTCATGAACAAGGTGTCGTTGTTGGGGATTCAGGTTGACCAGTGCAAATGCGTTTCGTGCGGCAAGTGCGCCAAGGTGTGTCTGATGGACGTGGACGTTACGCGTACGCCCGACCATGCCGAGTGCATTCGTTGCGGCAAATGCGTGGGTGCGTGCCCCGTCGATGCCATTAGCTTTCGCTACGGGCTGGGCGTGACGGGCGACAAGACCGCGCAGTCCGCGCAGGACTGCGAAAACAAATAGGTACCTATTAAGCTTCGATACAACGGAGGAACCATGAAACTGTCGAAAATTGCGGCCCTGTTGATGCTGCCCGTGCTGGCGCTGACTCTCGCGGCGTGCTCTGCCCCCAAGGGCGACGCGAAGGATGCCACGAGCGGCGATGCGCAGATTGCCGAGCTTGTGGCACAAAAGCCGTCGAGCGCCGAGGAGGCGGCCGAGCTGTACCAGCAGCTGCTGCAAAAGGAAAACGAGATCTTTGCGAGCGATAACGCCCTATGGGAAAAGGTATTCAATGCGGCAAATAAAGACTCGGCAATGATTGAGGACGGTAGCAATTACGGCGACTTTTTGCTTGATACCATCGAGGGCGCCAAGGATCAGTTTACGGCTGACGAGCTCAAGACGCTTAAGGCCGGCGCACAGCAGGTCAAGGAGATCGAGGATAAGCTCATGGCGCTGGAGAAGGAGTTTCCCGGATGCGGCAGCACGCCCGGCGAGGGGGAGAGCGTCGATGCCTCGACCGCAGGCATGACCAACGGCGAGAGCGGGGAGACGAAGTTCCCCAGCTTTAAGGGCAAGGACTTGGACGGCAACGATGTAAACAGCGACGAGCTGTTCTCCAAGAACAAGGTCACCGTCATGAACTTCTGGTTTACCACCTGCAAGCCGTGCGTGGGAGAGCTGGGCGATCTGGAGAAGCTCAACAAGGAGCTTGCCGAGAAGGGCGGCCAGGTCGTGGGCGTTAATTCCTTTACGCTCGATGGCAACAAAGACGAGGTGGCCGATGCCAAGGACGTGCTTTCCAAGAAGGGCGTGACGTATAAGAACATCTGGTTTAAGTCGGACAGCGAGGCCGGAAAGTTCACCTCCAACCTGTACTCGTTCCCAACCACCTACGTGATCGACCAGAACGGTAACATTGTGGGAGAGCCGATCATGGGCGGCATCAACTCCGCTGAGCAGCGCGAGGCGCTCAACAAACTGATCGATCAGGCACTCGCGAAGAGCGAACAGTAAGTCCGAATGTGACAAAGGTGTGACAAAGGGGCTGTCCCTTTGTCACACCTTCGATGCTATGTGCGGGATGGTGCGCCATGCGGCGCGCCGTCCCGTTTTCTGTTCGTTACATTCCTTGCTGGTACCGACAAAAAAGCTGATAGAGTAGGTCAAACGCGTTGGATGCGAACGGCGGGGGAGAGGTTGCCGTCCATGCTGGATCTCAGAGATATTTGCAAAAGGTACGTTACGCAGTCGTTTACGCAGGTAGCGCTCGACAGCGTAAGCCTGTCTTTTCGCGATAACGAGTTTGTAGCCATCCTGGGTCCCTCGGGTTCGGGTAAAACTACGATGCTCAACGTCATTGGTGGACTCGACCATTTCGATTCCGGCGACCTGCTGATCGATGGCATCTCGACCAAGGACTTCAGCGACCGCGATTGGGACGCCTATCGTAACAATCGCATCGGCTTTGTGTTCCAGAGCTATAACCTCATTCCGCATCAGACCATTTTGGAAAACGTGGAGCTGGCGCTTACGCTCACGGGCGTGGGGCGTGCCGAGCGCCGCCAGCGTGCGCGCAAGGCGCTCGAGGCAGTTGGCCTGGGCGAGCACGTTGACAAGCGCCCGAGCCAGCTTTCGGGCGGGCAGATGCAGCGCGTCGCCATCGCCCGCGCCTTAATCAACGATCCCGAGATTGTGCTGGCTGACGAGCCGACCGGCGCCTTGGACTCAACGACATCCGTACAGGTCATGGATTTGCTCAAGGATGTTGCGCGCGATCGTTTGGTCATCATGGTCACGCACAATCCCGAGTTGGCATACAGGTACGCCACACGCATCGTCACCCTGGCGGACGGCAAGATCACCGACGATTCAGATCCCTTTGATGCTACCGAGGCCGCGCGTCGCGAGGCCAAGCCCACGCGCAAAACCTCGATGAGCTTTGTGACGGCGCTGGGGCTTTCTGCCCGAAACCTCATGACCAAGAAGGGCCGTACGGCCATGACTGCCTTTGCGGGTTCGATTGGCATTATTGGCATCGCAGCGATTCTGGCGCTGTCCAACGGCGTAAACGGCTACATCAAAAAGGTCGAGGAGGACACGCTCTCGAGCTACCCGCTTACGATTTCCAAACAAGATTATGACCTGTCATCCATGATGGGCGGGAATGGGACTGCGGATGAGGAGGCGTCCAAGGGCGAGGGCTCGTCTGACGGCGCCACCGGCGGCAAGGCTAAGGGAACCGATACGATTCCCGTGGTCACGGCCGTAAAGGATATGTTCGCAAGCGTTAAATCTAACGATATGACGAGCTTTAAGACATGGCTTGACGACGGCGGTAACGGTATCGACAAAGAGGTCAACGCTATCCAGTATGGTTACGGTGTGACGCCGGTTGTCTATCGTTTGAACGAGGGCGACGAGAAGCCCGTCCGGCTTGTCCCCAACGCTATGACCGAGGCCATGAGCGGAGGCGCGAGCTCGGCGGCAACGGTGAGCATGGAGTCCATGGGGACCTCGGTCTTTAACGAAATGATTGACGACCAGAGTCTGCTCGATAGCCAGTACGATGTCGTTGCCGGCCATTGGCCTACGTCCGCCAACGAGGCTGTGATGGTGCTTTCGAGCCGCGGCACAGTGGGCGACTACACGCTCTACAGCATCGGCGCGCTGGATATCGATGAGCTCAACGACCTGGTTAACAGCGCTATGACGGCTGACGGTGGCGTCGGAGCGCCCGAGACCGGTACCGACTTTACCTACGACGATGCGCTGTCCACGACGTTTAAGGTGCTGTCGCCGGCCGATGCGTATCGCAAAAACGAAGAGACCGGCATGTGGACTGACATGTCTGGCGACGCCGACTTTATGACGGCCAAGGTTGCCGACGGTATTGACGTGCGTATTGTGGGCGTGGTGCGACCGAACGAGACGGCCAACGCGAGCGCGTTGTCCCCGGGTATTGCCTATACGCACGCGCTGACTCGCCAGCTTATGGAGCGCGCCGCCAATTCGCAGATCGTAAAAGAGCAACTTGCCCATCCCGAGACGGATGTCTTTACGGGCAAGTCTTTCGATGAACTGCAGGGCGAGGCCAAGCAAGGCGTGGATCTGGGCAGCATGTTCAGCGTGGACGAGGCGGCGCTGAAGAGTGCGTTCTCGTTCGATACGTCTGCGCTCTCGGGTGCGGCCGGCGGTATGGACCTTTCCGGTATCGATTTGTCTGGGCTGGACATTGACCTTTCGGGCGTTGGGAAGGACATCGACTTCAGCGACATCATGGCCAAAGCGCCGGCCCCAGATTTCTCGGGCATCTTTGACGGTCTGGAACTCACGCCCGAGCAAATGCAGCAGGTCGGAACGCTTGCCAACCAGCTGTTTGAGGGCTTTCTGCAGTCCGATCAGTTTAAGGAGCTGACACCCGATGATCTTAAGGACGCGTCAAAGCTTGCCGCCGCGTTCTCGACGTATCTTGAGAACGATACGGCAGCTCAGCAAATCCTGGCCCAGCTCAAAGCGCTCGGCGGCGATGCCCTGGCCGAGCGCCTGCGGCAGGCGATGACCGACTATGTGCAAAAGCAACTGGCTTCGTATCTGCAGCAGGCTATGGATCAGGTGATGAGGACGATTAGCGAGCAGATAGCGTCGACGGTATCGTCCCAGCTCAAGGCGGGCGCGGCAGGGCTCATGGACCAGATGGCGACGCAGATGTCTTCGAGTTTTGCCAACCTGGCGAGCGCCATGCACGTGGATGCGAGTGCCTTTGCTCATGCTATCCACTTCAACATGGACGCCGAGGACCTGAGTTCGCTCATGATGAGCTATGCCAAGGCGTCGAAGCTCACCTACGATAACAATCTGACCACGCTGGGCTATGCGGATGAGGCAGACCCCATCTCGGTTAAGATTTTCCCGCGCGACTTTGAGGCCAAGGAGCGCGTGCTCGATCACATCGATGCGTACAACAAGCAGGTCAAAGCTGCCGGCCACGATGAACAGGCAATCTCGTACACCGACTACATGGGTATCATCATGGGTTCGGTGACCGACATCGTGAACACCATCAGCTTGGTGCTCATCGCATTCGTGAGCATCAGCCTGGTCGTGAGCTCCATCATGATCGGCATCATCACCTACATCAGCGTACTGGAGCGCAAAAAGGAGATTGGCATCCTGCGCGCGATCGGCGCGTCAAAGCGCAACGTGGCCAACGTATTCAATGCCGAGACCTTTATCGAGGGCCTCATTGCCGGCGTCTTTGCCATTGTCGTTGTGGTGCTCGTGAGTTTTCCGGTCAATGCCTGGGCGCTTGCGGCCAAACAGGTCCCCAACCTGATGAGCCTGCCCGTGCAGGATGCGCTGGTGCTTATTGCGATTTCGGTGCTGCTGACGGTCGTCGCCGGCCTGCTGCCTGCCCGCAGCGCATCCAAAAAAGACCCCGTAGAAGCCCTACGCTCCGAATAATGTGACAAAGGGACAGTTCCTTTGTCACATTGAGTGGCTTGTAAATCGAGGTCTAATACTTTTCCCGAGAAGTGAACGAGTGAAAGCGGGCCCCCGAAGTATCGGCGCTTTCGAGATGCAATTTCCTGCGGTTTTGCCAGTCAAATCCTGCGGGCTTGACGTCTAAAAATGTCGATGCTTCGGGGGTCCAAAAACGGTCGTTCACTTCTCGGGAAAAGTATTAGACCTCGATTTTGCAAGGGCCCAATTACCGTTCGGCACGTTAAGAACTCCCTTTCCCCGCTTAATGCTTGACGAAGAGTCCCCTGGTTTATATACCTATCGGTAGGCATATAGGATGTAATGCCGATAGAAATGGAGTGACCATGGCTCTCACCGTACCAGACGAAAAAGACCGTCCTCGCGAGAGCGGCGCATTTGCTTGGATTGTCGTTATTGCGCTCGGCTTAATGTCCGCCGGGACGACTGGCACATATAGCATTATTGCCGGCTCATTCGTTGCTCCAGTATGTGAAGACCTGGGCTTTGAGTACACCTCTTTCTCTTTCTATTTCACTGCGATTCTTCTTGGCCTTGCACTTGGACTTCCACTTTTGAGCCGTTTCATTCCAAAAGTAATAGGCAAACCGGTGCATATTTGCGTTGAACTCGTCCTTATTGCCGCCGGCGCCGCAATGGCGTTCTACACCGAAGTCTGGATGTTCATCGTCTCCGCTGCGGTGATCGGCATCTGCTTTTCATTCACAACGGGCGTCTGCATGTCCGATGTTATTGACCAATGGTTCAGTAAATCGTCCGGTCTTGCCATCGGCCTTGCTTGGGGCGTTAATTCTCTCTGTACGCTGTTGTTGAGCCCTGTCATTACGCTGGTTATCGAGCAACAAGGCTGGCGTACGGGATACATCGTACTTGCGGCCGTTTCTGCAGCTATGATTTTACCTGCGAGTGCATTTATCATTCGCCTTAAACCCTCTGATCGCAACATGCTTCCGTACGGAGAGACCGCCTCTGAAACCCATGAGAGACACAGCGTCGATGAGCGGGAAGATACCCTTTCGGGCATGGCACTACGTGATGCCACGAAAACGCCGTCTTTTATTCTCTGTGTCCTCCTGCTTTGCGTGGCGCAGCTCACCTGCTGCATGAACCAGTTGTTTCCAACCTATGCAAGCGAGGTCGGTTTCAATCCCATCGTAGGAAGCTTAATGGTCTCGGCAGCTTCGTTCTCCGACATCTTCCTAAATCCCTTCGTAGGCAAAACATGTGACAAGCTCGGCTCTATTAAAGCAACGGTCGCGTGGACAGGTGTCAGCATTTTTTCGTTCCTGCTTCTCATCATTGGCGGAAGCAATGAGACTGTTTCAATCATTGCAGCTGGCGTAAACGATGCCATGTTCGCCATTGTTGGAACCGCAATGCCGATGCTTCTCCTCTCGCTCTTTGGATCACGCGATTTTGGAAGGATCTATTCGATCGTTTGCTCAGCGGGCTATGTCGTCGGTGCTTTTGGAATGCCGGTCATGATGAAGGTTTACGGCATGGCAGGGTCATTCCAGGGAGTATTTATCTTCTGCATTGCCTGCAACCTTATGATTGCTGCGTTTGCTATCGTTTCCGGCTTTCTCAGTAAGGCTGCTGAAAAGTAATAAGCGCCGATTGCATCGGCATAGATTGCCACGCAACAGGGGTCGACTCCAAGCCAGACTGGAGTCGGCCCCTGTTTTCGTTTAAAGGTTGCCCGCAGGCACCATGTGTGCCAACATGCGTTTCAGCTTGGCTGGTCTATTTGAACATAAGCTCGACTATTCCCGCCCAAACCGCTTTTTCATCAATATCCTCACCTTGAGCGACCGTATTGCTCGCTCCCTCCAGAACGGTATAAAGAATTTGTACGTAGAGCATCACGTCGGCACTATCGGAAAACGCGCCAATCTCTACACCATGAAGAAGGATGTCTTTAAGCGCATCCATGGTTCGTTTGGTCGCCGTCGCTTGACGTTCCTGAACTGCAGGAATTCGATTTGCTTGAACGCTAACCTCGGCCAGCACGCGCCGGCGTTTTTCATCGCTTCGATAGCCACCTATAACTGAATTGCCGAGCTCGATAAGCGCGGCCTTGAACCCGTCCCTATCGACTATTAGCGAGTAGTCGCGCTGATAGTCAATGGTCGGAAACATGCTGTCCAAGAGCGTAGTGAAAATCTCCTCTTTAGAGGGAAAGTAGTAGTACACCGACGGCTTGGATATACCGACAAAGTCGCAAATCTTTCCGATAGACGCTTTGTCATAACCGACTTCTGCCACAAGATCGTACATTGCGTCCAATATTTTTTTTCTTGTGCTCACGCTGCATTTCTCCATTGCAAATCACTTCCGCACTACCAACATTATTAAGGATGGCAACGGAACATCAATTCGTGTCCAAACATGACCACTATATACGGTGAACGGCCTTGATTGGCAACTTCATCCGAACACCTCCCATATTCATCCGTACATGTACG
>JAHYYI010000043.1 GCA_019425045.1 Collinsella sp. | reverse complement strand
CCCTTCGGTCACAATGGAAAACGTGTCAATTAGAAAGGTGTTTGCAGATGCTGTTTGATCAGGTGACGGTTATCGGTGGCGGTCTGGCGGGATCGGAATGCGCGATTCAGCTGGCAGATCGCGGGTTCGCCGTAAAGCTGTGCGAGATGCGCCCGCAGGTGAGCTCTCCTGCCCACCATACCGATCACTTGGCGGAGCTCGTCTGCTCCAATTCGTTTAAGTCGACCCGTCCCGATTCTGCCGCCGGTCTGCTGAAGGCCGAGCTCGAGCGCATGGGTTCTGTGCTGCTCGACTGCGCTCATCGTGCGGCCGTTCCTGCCGGCGGCGCCCTGGCGGTCGACCGCGTCAAGTTTTCCGAGCTCGTCGAGGCTGAGGTTGCCGCCCGCCCCAATATCGAGGTCGTCCACGGCGAGGTCACCCAGATTCCCGAGGGTCATGTGGTTATCGCCGCGGGCCCCCTATGCTCGCCGGCATTGAGCGAGGAGGTCATGAAGCTCGTCGGTGGTGACGCCCTGGCGTTCTTTGACGCGGCCGCCCCGATTGTCGATGCCTCTACGCTCGATATGGACGTGCTGTTCTCGCAGTCGCGCTATGAGGAGCAGGGGAGTGGCGACTATCTCAATGCCCCGCTCAACAAGGAAGAGTACGAGGCCTTTATCGAGGCGCTTACCACGGCCGATCGCGTGGTGCTCAAGGATTTTGAGGGCGGGGACCTGTTCCAGGCCTGCCAGCCTGCCGAGGAGGTTGCGCGCACGGGCAAGGATGCCATCCGCTTTGGCGCCATGAAGCCCGTCGGGCTCACCGACCCGCGCACCGGTCGCCGTCCCTGGGCGGCAATTCAGCTGCGCGCCGAGAACAAGGAGAAGACCGCCTATAACCTGGTTGGCTTCCAGACCAACCTGACCTTCGGCGAACAGAAGCGCGTCTTCCATATGGTTCCCGGCCTGGAGAACGCCGAGTTCTTCCGCTACGGCGTTATGCACCGCAACACCTTTGTCGATGCTCCGCACGTGCTCGACGGCACCTTTGCCGTTCCCGGCACGAGCGTGCGTCTTGCCGGTCAGATTACTGGTACCGAGGGGTACATGGAGGCCGTGGCGACGGGTCTGCTCGCTGCGCTCAACACCTATGCCGAGGCCATCGGGGCCGCGGGCGTCGAGCTGCCGCGCGTGGGCGCCCTGGGCGCGCTTGTGGGGTATGCGACCGATCCGGCTACGGTGGGCTACCAGCCCATGCACGTCAACTTTGGTCTTGTGCCGCCGCTCGAGGACGGTAAGCGTCGCAGCAAGCGCGATCGTTACCAGGCTTACGCGGACCGCGCCCTCAAGGCCCTGGATGCCTATCTGGAATCGCGCTCCGATCTGTTTGGAGGCGAGAGGTCATAGCTTTTGACCTGTACGATGCCGTCGACTCGTTCATTGCCTACATTGCACGCGTCGAAGGACTCGCTCCCAATACGGTAACCGCCTACACCTCGCGGCTCGAGCGCTTCGCCGCGTGGTGCGACCGCGAGGGCATCGACGCTCGCGCCGCCGACGTGCGGACCGTTCGCTCCTATTTGGCCGAGCTGTCGCGTGGCCAGGTGGCGGCTCGGACCCTTGCGGCACACCTGTCTGCCATACGCTCGCTCTATCGGTGGATGGCTGCCGAGGGAATCGTTGAGGGCGATGCGGTCTCGGCGATTTCCTCGCCCAAGCTGCCGCGCGATCTTCCCGGCGTGCTGACGACCCGGCAAGTCGAGTCGTTGCTCAAGACCCCGGACACCTCGACGCCTTCGGGGCTGCGAGATGCGGCGATGCTCGAGCTGCTCTATGCCTCCGGCGCGCGAATCTCGGAGCTCGCGGCGCTCAACGTGGAGTCTATCGGTTGGTCCGAGCGAACGCTGCGACTTTGGGGCAAGGGGAGCAAGGAGCGTATCGTGCCCCTGTATCGGCGCGCTCTCGAGGCTACCCGCCGCTATATTGAGGAAGGGAGGCCGCAGCTCCTTGCACAGGCAAAGCGTAACGACGGTGCGAACGGCGCGCATCCGCTGTTTATCTCGGCGCGCGGAAACCGCATGAGTGCCGCCATGCTCAGAAGGCGGTTCCACATGCTTGCGGCACTTGCCGGCATTCCTGCCGACATCGCCCCGCATGCGATGCGCCACACCTTTGCGACCGACCTGCTCGAGGGCGGCGCGGATCTGCGCTCGGTTCAGGAGCTGCTGGGGCATGCGAGCTTGTCCACGACGCAGATCTATACGCACCTCACGCCCGACCGACTAAAGCGCGCCGTGAGTCAGGCACACCCCCGCGGCGAGTAGGAGAAGGGCCTCCCGCGCGCACCGAGGTGTGTGGTTTTGATTGCGGGTTGGCAGGAAGAGGCAATCCTGCTATCATTCATCGGGTTGCTTCACGGCAACAGGTTTTTATCACGCACGCGCGGCTACTTCATACCGTGGTGCCCGGGCTTTGGTAGCACATGTCCGGGTTGGTTTTGGAGGATGACCCCGCGCGGAGGCAAACCACAGGAGGTTTAATATGGCTACCAAGATTAATATCCGCACCCTGCTCGAGGCCGGCTGCCACTTCGGTCACCAGACCCGTCGCTGGAACCCCAAGATGAAGCCGTTCATCTTCGGTGAGCGCAACGGCATCTACATCCTCGACCTCAAGCAGACCATCCTTGACGCCGACCAGGCTTACACCTTCGTCAAGAACGTCGCCAAGGGCGGCAACGTGCTGTTCGTCGGCACCAAGAAGCAGGCTCAGGAGGCTGTTAAGAACGCCGCCGAGCGCGCCAACATGCCTTACATCAACCAGCGTTGGCTCGGCGGCATGCTGACCAACTTCGTCACCATCCGCTCCCGCATCAACCGCATGGAGGAGCTCGAGGCCATGGTCGAGGACGGCCGCATGGCAGTGCTGCCCAAGAAGGAGCAGGCTGTGCTCGGCAAGGAGCTCGCTAAGCTCCAGACCAACCTCGGTGGCGCCCGCGACATGAAGGGTCTGCCCCAGGCTCTCTTCGTCATCGACACCAAGCGCGAGGAGAACGCCATCAAGGAGGCCCAGCGCCTGAACATCCCCGTCGTCGCTCTGATCGACACCAACTCCGATCCCGACGAGGTCGAGTATGGCATCCCCTGCAACGATGACGCCATCTCCGCTGTCACCCTTATGTGCGAGCTCATGGCCGACGCCTGCCTCGCTGGCTCCGGCAAGGAGCAGGTCTCCGAGGCCGAGATGGCCGCCGAGCCCAAGGCCGAGTAAATCAGTCCTATTTAAGTCTTTTTCATCTCTTTGAAAGGAACCACAATGGCCCAGATTACTGCCGCTATGGTCAAGCAGCTCCGCGAGATGACCGACTCCCCGATGATGGAGTGCAAGAAGGCTCTCGTCGAGGCTGACGGCGACATGGACGCCGCTGTTGACGTTCTGCGCAAGAACGGCCTCGCCAAGGCTGCCAAGAAGGCTGGCCGTGAGACCAACGAGGGCGCTGTCGCCGCGTTCGTCTCCGAGGATGGCAAGACCGGCGCTCTGCTCGAGCTCTCCTGCGAGACCGACTTCGTGGGCTCCAACGCCAAGTTCACCGGCTTTGCTTCCAAGGTCGCTGAGGTTGTCGCGACCACCGAGCCTGCTGACGTCGATGCTCTGCTCGAGAAGCCGATGGGCGAGGAGACCGTTTCCTCTGAGCTCACCGAGATGATTCACATCATGGGCGAGAACATGAAGATCTCTCGTTTCGCCGCTCGCAAGGCCGAGAACGGCGCCCTCGCTTCTTACATCCACATGGGTGGTAAGATCGGCGTCCTCGTCGAGTTCGCTTTCGAGAAGGCCGAGACCGCTCAGGCTGACTCCTTCAAGACCTTCGCTCACGACGTTGCCCTTCAGGTTGCCGCCGTCGCCCCGATCTGCGCTACCCGCGATCAGGTTCCGGCTGAGACCGTCGAGCACGAGAAGCAGATCTACATGGCCCAGGCCGCCGAGTCCGGCAAGCCCGAGGCCATCCAGGAGAAGATGGCCGTCGGCCGTCTGGAGAAGTTCTACAAGCAGTCCGTGCTCACCGAGCAGGAGTTCATCAAGGACAGCTCCCTCACCATCAAGAAGTACGCTGAGCAGGTCTCCAAGGAGCTCGGCGATACCATTACCGTCGTTGCCTTTGACCGTCTGGTCCGTGGCGAGTAAATAAGCTCTTGTAGCTGGTAATGAGCAGGCTGTGGGTTTTACTCACAGCCTGCTTTTTCATGGCTCTTATCAGAGCCTTTGCTATCATATTGAGAGTCTAATTAAAGGAGGATCGCTTTGTCCGACATCCGATATAAACGCGTGCTTCTGAAGCTTTCCGGAGAAGCACTGATGGGCGATGGCCAATATGGCATCGATCCCAAGGTTACCGACCATCTTGCCAAGCAGGTCAAGGAGCTGCTCGCTGTTGGTCACGAGGTCGGCGTTGTTGTCGGCGGCGGCAACATTTTCCGCGGCATGGCCGGCGCTGCCGGTGGCATGGAGCGCGCCCAGGCCGACTACATGGGCATGCTGGCAACCGTTATGAATGCGCTCGCCCTTCAGGATGCCTTCGAACACAACGATGTTCCCTGCCGCGTGATGAGCGCTATCCAGATGAACGAGATCTGCGAGCCTTATATTCGCCGTCGCGCCATCAACCACCTTTCCAAGGGCAATGTTGTCATTTTTGCCGCCGGTTCGGGCAATCCGTACTTTACGACCGACACCGCCGCGGCTCTTCGTGCCTGCGAGATCGGTGCCGAGATTCTGATTAAGGCCACCAAGGTTGACGGCATCTACGACAAGGATCCTGTCAAGTGTTCCGATGCCGTCCGTTTTGACAAGATTACCTATCACGAGGTTCTCGTCCGCGGTCTGCAGGTTATGGATTCCACGGCCACGGCGCTGTGCCAGGATAACCGTATGCCGATTTTGGTCCTCAACATCGATGGCGAGGACACCGTCAAACGCGCGCTTTCGGGTGAGCCCGTCGGCACGCTCGTCTATCAGGAGGATTAAGCATGGCAGAGAATATCACCGCCCACATGGACAAGTCGCTCGAGTCCCTCAAGCACAACTTCTCCAAGGTTCGCACGGGCCGCGCCAACGCTAACATTCTGTCCGACATTTCGGTCGATTACTACGGTGTTCCCACGCCGGTTACCCAGGTTGCCGCCGTTAAGACCCCCGAGGCTCACATGCTGCTTATCGAGCCCTGGGACAAGGCGCTCGTCAACGCAATCGTGAAGGCTATCAGCGCTTCCGATCTGGGCATTACTCCCAACTCTGACGGTACCGTCGTGCGCCTGCCGTTCCCGGCTCCCACCGAGGAGCGTCGTCGCGAGCTCGTCAAGGAGTGCCGCGAGTATGCCGAGCAGGCCAAGGTCTCCATTCGCAACATCCGTCGCGACTTTAACAACAAGCTCGAGCGCGACGAAGAGCTCACCGAGGACGATGTCCGTCGCGAGCAGGCCAAGGTCCAGAAGCATACCGATGAGTATGTTGCCAAGGTCGAGGAGCTTCTGAAGGAAAAAGAAGCCGAGGTCATGGAGATCTAAGGTGCAATACGACGAGAACAAACTGGTCGAGTACTTTGCCGACGCCCCTGCGGGCGTCGGTTTTTCCGACCTTGACCTCAATAAGATTCCGCATCATATTTCGTGCATCATGGACGGTAACGGTCGCTGGGCCACGGCGCGCGGTCTTGCCCGCACCGAGGGACACAAGGCCGGTATCGTCTCCCTGCGCGAGATTATTACCGCATGCGTGCGTTTGGGCGTCGACGTCCTTTCGGCCTATGCGTTTTCCACCGAAAACTGGAATCGTCCTCAGCATGAGGTCAACGTTTTAATGCATCTGTTTGCTAAGACGTTTATCGATGAGCTGCCGCTGCTTAAGCGCGAAAACGTGCGCGTTGTCTTTTTGGGCGATATATCCGCACTGCCCAAGAAGACCCGCGATGTCTTTGAGCGAGGTCTTGCCGAGTGTGCCGACCATACCGGCATGACGCTGGCACTTGCCGTCAACTACGGAGCCCGTGCCGAGATCACCCGTGCCGTCCGTCAGATCGCGCTCGATGCCGCTGCCGGAAAGATCGTTCCGGCCGCTATCGACGATGATATGGTTGCTTCGCACCTGTACACCGCTGGGCTACCCGATCCTGAGCTTGTGATTCGAACCTCCGGCGAGCTTCGCCTTTCGAACTATCTGCTGTGGCAGGTTGCCTATTCCGAGTTTTATGTCACCGATACCTATTGGCCCGACTTTGATCGTTGGGGTCTTGTCAACGCCATTTTGGCCTATCAGGGCCGCGACCGTAGGTTTGGTGGACTGAGCAAGACCGAGGAGGCTTAATCGTGTCCGATCGTCCCAAGGCGTCTGCTCCCAAGGCGCCTACCGCCAAGAGCGGCGCGGCCGCGACTTCGTGGCTTGCCGGCTTTATTACCCGTGCCGCCGCAGGTATCGTCTACGCTGTCGTATTTATTCTCTGCCTGGTTTTGGGTATCGTTCCCACCGCCATCTTCGTCTCCGTCATGAGCGGCCTGTGCTGCTTTGAGTATTTCCGCATGACGAAGCTCGATGGCAAGGTGGCCAACGAGCGCCTGGGTATCGCTGCCGCCGTGCTCTTTCCGCTCTCGGCGCTGGGCGACTCGCTGCTGTTGAATGCGCTGCTTTTTGCATTGATGCTTGCGGTGGGCATTTGGTATGTCTGTTCGTCGCGTACCCGCATATCCGATGTGGCTGTGACACTCATGGGTCCCATCTACACCGGTTTTATGCTGTCGGCCATCGTGCTGCTGCGCGATGCCGTGCCCGGTTTTGCCGGCGCCCTGCTTTCGGTGGGTGTTTGCGCGTCTCTCTGGGTCTCCGATTCGTTTGCCTACATCGTGGGCAGCCGTATCGGCAAGCACAAGATGGTCCCCAAGATCTCTCCCAAAAAGAGCTGGGAGGGCTTTGTCGGCGGCATCTTGGGCTCGGTTCTTATCTGGCTTATTTTGTGGGCGACGCATTTCTATAAGCTGAGCTTGCCCTATGCGCTGCTTTGCGGCGTGGTTGTGTCCATCCTGGGCGTTATCGGTGACCTCATCGAGTCACGCATCAAGCGTGGCGTGGGCGTCAAGGATTCTGGCAACCTTATTCCGGGCCATGGCGGCATGCTCGATCGTAGCGACTCGCTTATCTTTGGCTGCATTACCGCGCAGCTGCTTTTGATGATCGGAGGCGTGCTGTAATGGCCTTTCAGACGACGTACGCCCCCGATGGCCGTCTGCGGGTTGCAATTTTGGGCTGTACGGGCTCTATTGGCACCCAGGCGCTCGATGTTTGCCGTCAGCATGCCGACCGTCTGCAGGTGACGGCGCTTTCCGTTAATTCCAGTACCGCTGAGCTTGTTGCGCTTGCCCGTGAGTTTTCGGTTCCGGCCGTTGCCGTGGCCGACACCACCCACGGTACGGACGCTGTGCTGCAGGAGTTGCCCGAGGGCACGGAGCTCGGCGTTGGCGCACGGGCCGTGTGCGAGCTCGCATGCCGCGATGATGTCGACTGCGTGCTCGTGGCCATCGTGGGCGCTGCCGGGCTCGAAGCAAGCCATGCGGCCCTGACATCGAACAAGCGTCTTGCACTTGCTAACAAGGAGTCCCTCGTTGTCGGCGGTGACCTGCTGATGCCGTTGGCGCAGCCCGGTCAGCTTATTCCAGTCGACTCCGAGCACTCCGCCATCTACCAGTGCTATCTGGGGGAGAATCCGCGCGAGGCTCACTGCATTTGGCTCACTTGCTCGGGTGGTCCGTTCTTTGGCCGTACGCGCGACGAGCTCAATTGCGTGACACGCTCCGATGCGCTGGCACACCCCACGTGGGCCATGGGTGCTAAGATCACCATCGACTCTGCGACCCTCATGAATAAGGGCTTGGAGCGTATCGAGGCGATGCACCTGTTCGGGTGCGATCTCGACTTTATCAACGTGGTCGTTCAGCGCCAGTCAAAGATCCACTCGATGGTCGAGTATGCGGACGGCTCTGTGATGGCACATCTTGGTGCGTCCGACATGCGCATTCCCATCCAGTTCGCGTTCTCGTATCCCGAGCGGTGGGATACCCCTGCGCCTCGAATCGATTTCCGCGAGCTCGGGCAGCTTACGTTTGATGCTGCCGATATGGACACATTCCGCTGCCTGGCGCTGGCCGAGCGTGCCGGCAGAACGGGCGGCACCATGCCGTGCGTGCTGAATGCCGCCAACGAAGTTGCCGTCGATGCCTTCCTGCACGATGCCTGTACCTTTACCGATATCGACCGTATCGTCGAGTCGTGCATGGATGCACACGATACGCAGGCGGTCGCATCCTTTGAGCAGCTTCGCGATATCGATATGTGGGCTCGTGCCAAGGCCGCCGAGGTGCTCGCTGCAACCCGCTCTTAATCGTAAGGATTGCTTTTCGTTTTATGGATACTGTTCTGAGCGTTCTCTCCTCAGTCTTTTGGGGCCTTTTGATGCTATCCGTCCTCGTGTTTCTGCATGAGGGCGGCCACTTTTTGGCGGCCCGTGCGTGCGGCGTGCGCGTCACCGAGTTTTTCTTAGGCCTACCGTGCCGCTTTGACATTCATCGTACGTCGCGTCGCATCGGTACCAAGTTTGGCGTGACGCCGCTGCTGCTGGGTGGCTATGCCGCTATCTGCGGTATGGACCCGACCGATGTCTCGTGCGCCGACCGTGTGCTTGCGGCGATCTATCGTCATGGTCGCGTTTCGGTTGCAGACCTTTCCGTCGAGCTGGAACTGCCCGAGGAGGATGTTCTCGAGGCTTGTGCCTTGCTTTTGGGCTGGGGTTCCATTGCGCCTTGGTACGAGGAAGGGGAGAAGCCTTCACCCAGCTATTATCCGGTTAGGTACCAGACGCTGCCGCGCGATGCTGCAGGATATACCACCTTTGACGGCCGCAAGTTCGATCGAGAGCATGCGACTGCCGAGGGCGATGTGTGGGAGCTGCCGGTCACTGCTTCGGAGTTCTTCGAGCAGGAGCGTTCGCATACCTATCTGGGCCAGGGTTTTCTCAAGCGTGCCTTTATGCTGCTCGCGGGCATTCTCGTCAATATCCTGACGGGCTTTTTGCTGCTTATGAGCATCTACTCTATCGCCGGCGTATCGGTGCCGGTCGATAGCAATGTGATCGGTCAGGTTGAAGAAGGCTCTATAGCCGCCAAGGCGGGCATTGAGGCCGGCGACGCTATTCTTAGTGTCGATGGCGTGTCCTGCTCCAGCTGGATGGATGTGTATGATGCCATCGGCAAGGCTGCCGGTCAGGACGATATCGCCATTGAGTACCAGCGCGACGGTAAGAAACTTTCGACCTCGGTCGCGCTCAGGGAGGGCGAGCGTTTGGGCGTTTATGCCTCCACGCAAGTGGTCCATTTGGACCCTATCACCTCGGCGCGCCTGTCGTTCTCCTATGTTCAGCAGACTGCCGAGGGCGTTATGCGCCTGCTGCAACCGCAGCATACGATGGAGATACTCGATCAGTCCAGCTCGATTGTTGGCATCAGCGTCATGTCTTCTCAGGCGGCTGCCGCCGGTCCCGCGACATTCTTAACGTTTGCCGCGCTCATCTCGTTCTCGCTGGGCTTTATGAACCTGCTGCCCATTCCGCCGCTCGACGGGGGAAAGCTGGTTATCGAGATCATTCAAAAGGTCGCCGGTCGCGAGCTGCCACTCAAGGTGCAGACAATCGTCAGTTATGTCGGCATCGCGCTCTTTGCGCTGCTGTTTGTCTATATGCTTCGTTCCGACGTCCTTCGATTTATTTTGTAGGGGAGTGTTTGGATTGTCTTTGTCCCATCCTTTGCCGCGCGAGCTGACGCGCCCCGTGTTTGTGGGCGACGTGCAGATAGGCGGCGGCGCTCCGGTGGTGGTTCAGTCCATGACCTGCACCGATACCGCCGACGCCCAGGCAACGCTTGCTCAAGTGCGTGCGCTTGCCCAGGCGGGTTGCGATGTTGTGCGCGTGAGCGTGCCCACTGAGGTTGCGCTCGAGGGCTTTCGCACGATTTGTGCGGAGTCTCCGGTGCCGATCGTTGCCGATATCCACTTTAACCATAAGCTCGCCATTGGCGCCGTGGAGGCCGGTGCCGCTAAGCTCCGCATCAATCCCGGCAACATTGGCGATTGGGCCAAGGTCGATGCCGTGATCGATGCCGCGGGCGCCGCTGGGTGCGCGATTCGCATTGGCGTGAACGCCGGCTCGCTTGAGCAGGATATCGCCGAGCGCGATGACCTTACGCAGCCCGAAAAGCTTGTGATGTCGAGCGAGCGTTTCGTCAAACATTTTGAGGATCGCGGCTTTACCAATATCGTGCTTTCCGCCAAGGCTCATAGCGTGTCCACGACGCTTGACACCTATCGTGCCCTGTCGCGCGAAATCCCCCATGTTCCGCTTCATTTGGGCGTGACTGAGGCCGGAACCAAGCTCCAGGGCACCATTAAGAGCTCTGTGGGCCTGGGAATTTTGCTTTCCGAGGGCATTGGCGACACCATGCGCGTCTCGCTCACGGCCGATCCGGTCGAGGAGCCGCCGGTCGCCTGGGGTATCCTGCAGTCGCTGGGTCTTCGCCGCCGTGGCCCCGAGATCGTATCGTGCCCCACGTGCGCTCGCTGCCAGGTTAACCTCATTCCTATCGCCGAGGAGGTCACCGAGCGGCTTAAGAACTACTCCGCGCCGCTTTCGATTGCCGTGATGGGCTGTGCGGTCAATGGCCCCGGCGAGGCCTCTGACGCCGACTTGGGTGTTGCCTGCGGACGAGGTCAGGGCCTGCTCTTTTCGCACGGCCAGATCATTGGTAAAGTAGCTGAGGACCAAATTGTCGACGCGCTAATGGCCGAGGTCGACAAGCTTATTGAGGAGAAATAAATGACTCGAGCAATGTATATGTCTA